>JAZNRH010000102.1:0-11162 GCA_045590615.1 Eubacteriales bacterium | reverse complement strand
GAATTCAAGTTCTGATGTGAGGCTTGAAGGAAAATGTAAGAATTAAATCTTGAAAAAAGTGTTTTTTTATGGTATAATAACCTCAAAGCGATGGCGTGGAAGCCATCGGCAAAGCAAGGCTTTGCAATTAAAGACTGACGTCTTTAACTTTGAGAACATTTTATCATTAAAACTGCCTTGTTGCGACAAGGAAACGGCTAACGCCTTACAAGGTCTTGCGACCGTATAATAATCCGTAACGAGAAGGGAGTGATATAATGCCTTTATCAGCAAAAACAACCAAGAAACAACTAATGCGATTGAAACCGTTGCTCGATGGTTGTTCTCTTGAAGCAAGCAGAAAAGGACAAGAGAAAATCGGCAATATAATGCTAATCTCGCGAAAGGATAAGGTCGTGATAAAGGAGCATGCCTTTGACAAGTTCAATGCGTGCTGGATGCTCCCCAAAGACGAAATAAGGCAAGGTGTTATTCTATACCTTCACGGAGGAGGCTATACCTGTGGAGATATGTCCTACACAAAGGGAGTTTCCACAATCATTTCCGTACAATGTGGCACAAGGGTATTTGCACCTGCTTACAGACTTGCACCCGAATATCCCTTTCCTTCAGCTTTGGAGGATTCCTTTGAAGCATATAAATATTTGATTTCTAAGGGGTACACCTCGGATAAAATTACCCTGATGGGCGAAAGTGCAGGTGGTGGCCTTTGCTATGCGTTGCTGTTAAAGCTTCGTGAGCTTGGCGAAAAAATGCCTGCGGGCGTAATTGCTATTTCTCCGTGGACTGATTTGAAGGCGACGGGAGGCTCGTATAAAACAAACGAGAATCACGACCCTACCATGTCGAAAAAGCTACTCGATTTTTATGCGTCCTCTTATACCGATGAGCCTGAGAATCCACTTGTCTCACCCTTGTATGCAGACCTTCACTCAATGCCCGAGTCGCTCATTTTCGTGGGTGGTGACGAAATAATGCTTGACGATGCAGTTGAGCTTCACAATAAGCTTAAAAAATCAGGCTGTCAATCACAGCTTTGCGTAAAGAGCGAAAGATGGCACGCATACGTTTTGTTCGCCTTGAAGGAGGATAAGGACGACTTCAGAAAAATTAACCTGTTTCTTGATAAAACTATGTCAAAGGCAAATAAGCTGCGTTGGTTAAAGCTCGATAATGCTGCAAAAATATACCCTGCAGCAAGAAGGCAGAATTGGAGCAATGTATTCAGGCTTTCTGCAACCTTAAACGAAGAGGTTGACGTCGATATTCTTTCCTCAGCCCTCGACGTAACGGTCAGAAGATTTCCCTCGATTGCAACCAGACTAAGAAAAGGAGTGTTCTGGTATTACCTTGAAGAGCTTGCCACCACTCCCAAAATAAGAGAAGATAGCTGTTATCCTCTCACGAGAATGTCACGCAAGGAAATATCAACCTGCGCATTCAGGGTTTTAGTTTATAAAAAAAGAATAGCTGTAGAGCTTTTCCATTCGCTGACCGACGGCACGGGAGGTCTGACCTTCTTGAAAACCTTGTTGGCAGAATATCTTCAGCAACGTTATTCTATATCAATTACAGCCGAGAAGGGTGTTTTGTCAAGACTTGAAGAGCCGAGCGAAGAGGAGCTCGAGGACAGCTTTCAAAAGTATTGTGGAAAGGTCAATGCAAGCCGACGTGAAAGTAATGCATGGCATCTTTCAGGCACCGTTGAAACTGCAGGCTTTCTCAATCTTACCTGCTTCAAGCTTCCTGTACGAGAGGTTATTGACAAGGCTCACGAATACGGAGTCACCCTCACAACCTTCATAACAGCCGTTATGATGAAGGCACTTGCTGATTTGCAAAAAGACATTGTCCCAAACCCCAAAAAGCATAAGCCCATCAAGGTGCTCTTGCCCGTCAATCTCAGAAACGTATTTCCGAGTAAAACGCTGAGAAACTTCGCTTTTTATACTACACCTGAAATTGACACAAGACTTGGCGAATATACCTTCAAGGAAATATGCATGGCAATACATCACAGAATGGGGCTTGACATCACGCCGAAGCAGATGAGCTCGAAAATTGCAACTAACGTTAACAGCGAAAAGTCATTTTTTGTTAAGATAATGCCACTCTTTATCAAAAATGCTGTAATGAAGGCAGTTTTTGACGTAGTGGGCGAGAAGAAATCCTGTATTACTCTTTCAAATCTCGGTAACGTTGCCCTGCCCGATGAGATGACGCCATACGTTGAAAGATTTGATTTCATATTGGGTGTGCAGGCAACTGCTCCGAACAATTGTGCTGTTATATCGTGGAATGATACTGTATATATAAACTTCATAAGAAACACCTGCGAGCCTGAAGTGGAGTATTATTTTCACAAAACTCTGCAATCACTCGGACTTTTAGCCGAGGTTGAAAGTAATTCGCGCGTTTTACAATAGGAGGAAAAAATGTATTGTATAAAATGTGGAGTAAAGCTCTCGGACACCGAGAAGAGCTGTCCTCTTTGTGGTACTGTGCCATATCATCCCGATTTAGCCCGTACTCAAGCCGATAGTCTTTATCCGAAAAATAAATATCCAAAGACAAAAAAGGTGAGTCGCATGGGAATAATGATGGCAGTCACCGTCGTATCAATACTTCCGATTCTTATTACAGTTCTTTGCGACCTACAGGTATACGGAACTGTTAGCTGGTCGGGGTACGTACTTGGTGCAATCGTTACTGTATATTCCTCCTTTGTGATGCCATTTTGGTTCAAAAAGCCCAATCCGGTAATTTTCACCCCCTTGTTTTTTGCTCTTTCGGGAGTGTATTTGCTGTATATAAACTACGTCAATAACGGTGATTGGTTTCTTTCGTTTGCATTCCCCAACGTTTTGGCAGTTGGTCTTATAGTAACAGCACTTGTTACCCTGACACGCTATCTGAGGAAGGGGAGACTGTTCGTATACGGAGGAGCGTTTATATTGCTTGGCGCTTATATGCCTTTGATGGAACTTTTCCTGACAATCACTTTTGACGTGAGGTTTATATGGTGGTCGCTTTATCCGATGATTACTCTTGTACTGCTTGGTTTGTTATTGATTTTCTTTGGAATAACACCTTCTGCAAGGGAGAACGTTGAGAGAAGATTTTTCATATAAAAAAACGAAATTATTTTTGAAAAAAGTGTTGACAAATCAATTTCGCTATGATATAATCTATTCGTTGCTTAGATGAGTAACGAATAGATTGCTGGTGTGGCTCAACGGTAGAGCAGCTGATTTGTAATCAGCAGGTTGGGGGTTCGATTCCCTTCACCAGCTCCAATAGGGGAGCGTTCCCGAGTGGCCAAAGGGGGCAGACTGTAAATCTGTTGTCAGTGACTTCGGTGGTCCGAATCCACCCGCTCCCACCAGAAAAACCGACAAGTTTCGACTTGTCGGTTTTTCAACTAAATCCACCCTTATGGGTGGGTGAAATCGTCTTCGACGATGAAATCCAACTTCGTTGGGTGAAATTCGCCTCGACGGCGAGTGGGTGGATTTAATTTCACTTGATGCGATAACATCAAATTTCACAATTTACGGAGTAAATTATTTCACCGTGAGCGTAAGCGAACTATTTCACTAAAAACGAACGGTTATGCAAGAGTTCGAATTCATACGCAAAAACAGCAAAAATATCTTTTTGTAGCCCATAGACAAAAAATTGACTTGTGAAAACAAGTCGATTTTTTTATCCATTGCGAAAGCAATGGCATATCATCAACAATAGCAAAGCTATTGTTGCATCTCATCAGTCCCTCAGGACTGTATATCATCACGCTTTAGCGTATATCAAAAAACTCTTTTACAACGATGCAAAACGAAGTTGCTTTTTAGAAAAATGTGTGATACAATATCGATAAAGAAAATTTACTCGGAGGATAATATGGAAGAAGTAAGAGTAGTTTTACCAAAACGCTTCGACCTTGTAACAGGCGATACCTTTCAGCTTTTTTACAGAGGAATAATAGAAGCGCCAAATCCGTACGTTTACGATATTCTTGCCGTTTGCGAAAAGGGTAAGGGGTTTCCACGATATTTTGAGCTTTTAACCGATGAGGAAGGTGAATATGAGCTGACTGTTTCGGTATACTCTCAATCAAAAAAGCTTTTGGGAAGTGGCACAACTACTCTTGTTGTAAGACGTCCAAGACAGCCAAAACAGCCTATTAATATTCTTTGTATGGGTGACTCTCTCACAGCCGGAGGTAACTGGCCCTGTGAGGCTTATCGCAGACTTGCGTCAAAGGACGGACAGCCTCGTGGCTTGGGCTTTGACGGATATAATTTCGTAGGAAGTATTAGCTTTGGCGAAGGAGATTACGAGGGCTACGGTGGCTGGATATGGCGAAGCTATATGTCAAAGGAGCTGTCGGGAGTTTGGTTTTTCTGTGAGCACGACAAGGATAGCTCCGATCAGCATACAATGTGGTGCGACGAGGACGGAAGGGTGTGGAAGCTCGAAACCATACTTGATGACAGATTGAAGTTCTTGAGAATTAACCATACCAAAGAGGAATTTCCCGAGCTTCATTCTACTCTTAAGCCTATAGATAGCACCACTCACAATTCGAATATTGAAATTACACGCATTTATAACGAGATTAAAAGCCCCTTTTACGATGAAGAGACTAAAAAAATTGATTTTAAGCTTTATTGTGAGAAGGTTGGAGTTGATAAGATTGACGTCGTATATGTAATGCTTGGAATTAACGGTCTGTATGAGGACAAAATCAAGTTTGACAGTATCGATAGCATAAGAGCCTTTTGTAACGATGTCGTTAATCAGGGCAAGGAATTTGTTGACGAATTAAAAAGTCAATTTCCCGACGTAAAGGTCAGGATTATGAGCTGTCTGCCACCGTCTGTAACGGGTGGTACGGGTGCAAATTACGGTGCAAAGCTTCCTTATTCTGATAGATATGGAGTTACGAGATACGTTTTAGAGCTTAAAATCGCTTATGAGAATTGGTGCAACGAGGCAGAATATAAGAGCTTTATGGAGTTCATAGACGTATGTGCGCAGGTTGATATAGACAATTGTTATCCTATGGTTGAAAAGCCTGTAAACGTTCGCTCTGCCATGACTGAAAATATTGGTATTAACGGATTACATCCGACTGCCGAAGGCTATATGATGATAGCCGATGCGGCGTTTAGAAATATGATTTCTTTATAATACACGCGGGACTGTAAAAAAACTTTTTACAGTCCTATATTTTTATTGTTATTTTGTACATAATTCACTTTTTTGATTTGGTTATTGTGTAAAATTTGTTTAATGTGTAAAAAATTGCTTGACTTTAGTTATGAAGAATAGTAGAATAAAATCAGAGTTTTTATATAGTTTGTTTTAGGAGGAAAATTATTATGAAAAAGTTCAAGGCATTATTTCTTATTTTAGCCTTGTTTGCTTTGTTCTCATTCTCGGTAATGGCGAGCGATATAGAGCTCGACGATAACGAGTTGGAGCTTGACGTTTTTGTACCAAAGCAAACTTGGGTAGCGAGTGTTACACTCAATTCTACAGGAGACGGAGCCCAAATAGGTGAGTGGACGTTGTATCAGGACAACACTGTCCTTAAGGGTCTTTATTACGTTGCCTCTGATAATCAGGGAACGGATAAAAAGCTTGCCTTTGTAAGAGGTAGCTATGAGGAGAGACAGGCTCTTGGTAACCCTACTCCCGACAAGCTTATCCAACAGCAGCATTCAACTGAATGGAAGACCGGAATATGGACGGGTAACGGATTGTCGTTGCGTTCATTTTGCGCATACGGTACTTATGGAAACAAGTACCTTCTTTCCTATAACGATTTGCCAAGTGACATTATAGAGAAGTATTACGTGTATTCAAACGATAAGACAGAGGTTCTTAATGAATATGCAGCTGCTCAAGGCGAGGACAGCGACGCATACAAGACTGTTTTGGATTATTATGGTGACCTTGATGACGCCGGAATTGCAGCTGCTTTGAAGGACGCAGCAGATGATATTGCCAACGAGTTCAAGGCAACGGTAGCTCGTTATGCCTACGAGAGTGGAGAAATCATTCCCGTAAGTGAGCTCAAGAGCTTCAAGTTCGCATCCTTCAAGCATCAGGGCTCGGTTTACGTTGACGATAAGGTTATGCATGCTACTGCAACCTTCTACGTTATGGGTGAAGACGGAATCGTTACACATCATACGTGGACGAGCGAGGGCTTTGCATTTACGACGTCGTACGGTGTAAGTAGCTCACTGTGTGTAGACCACGTTGTTGACGTGCAGAGCATTGAAGGCTTACCCAAAAAAGGCTGGATTGTAGGTGTTGAACTGAATGCTTTTGGGGAAGTTGACAGCACCTCGTCTTTCAGAGCTGTAAAGAGGGATTTGAGCGACGATAGAGTCGGTTACAGATTTTTAATGATGAGCCTTATGAACGGCTTTTACGACACTGAATACGTTATATCAAAGCAGGAGGCAACCCCCGTGCTTGCTTCTCGATATATTGGCGATGGAAAATACAGAATTTCAGTAACCAATCCTTCGGATACTGCTTCCTACGTTTACAAGAGCGTAAATAGCGACACTTGGCTCAATATGGAAGGAAGCTACGTTGACGTTTCCACCTTTGGTTATTACGAGGTAATGGCAATTGGCAACGGTGAGCTTGCAGACAGCTCGATTGCCAGAATCAACCTTCTTCTTGCTAAGCCTACGCCCGAGCTTGTGCTCAGCGACGATAATACAATTACAGCTCTCGAAGGTGTAAATTATGAGTATGCAAAGCTTTCGTTTGGTACTACACCCGTATATCAGCCACTTACGAGCGCAACTCTTACAACGGGTGTTTGGGCTGTAGTAAACAAGGGCGACGGAGTGCTTGGCGATTCTGTTCCTCAGTATTTCTATATAGAGGGCGAGGACACAGGTTCTATTGTTTACGCAACCACAACGGGTAACGGTTTTGTTGAGGCTCGTTGGACGTCAATACAGGATGTTAAAACGGATAACCTTAACTTTTATACGTGGGAAGGTAACGGTTATTTAGATGACAGATTTGAAATTTATTATGGCTTTACTCACGCTCATTTTACCGGCAGTAACTCAACGACGTATGGTTACAGATATCAATTCAAGGAAAGTGAAATCGTACCCGTATCAACCCTTGTTGACCTTTCTTCACTTATAAAAGCAGGTATTCGTGAGTTTTCTTATACAAAGGCAGACGGCACGACTGCCAAGACTAACAACGTTATAACCAAAGCAAGAGTACACGTTGTAGGAGCTGACGTAGCATATTACGACGTATATACTCGATCTACGTACTCAGCGTCATACACAATAAACTACGAGCTTTCTCAGTTGAAAGATAAGAAGGGCTATGCAGTTGCAATCGAGCTTTTCCCTGCATATCAGATAATTGATGCAGACGGAAATCCCGTAGCGCCTCTCGAATTCTCAGGCGTTTCTCAGGGCTTTAGATTTAACAACGTTATAGTTGATGAGGACGTTGAGCTTGTTGTTACAAGTAACAGACATAACGGTATTGCGGCAGACGGCGTAACCAATAAGTTCTCGTTGAAAATAGCCAACAAGGCAGAAACACCAATTCTCAGTGTTTCAAATGCAGGTAACGGCGAATATTTCATTACTGTAGCAAATGCAGTACCGGGTATAACCTATAAGTATAGCAACAACGGAACTGATTACGCGACCATCAACGGCACAAGCTTCAAGGTTAATTCAACCGGTACGTATTACGTTAAGGCATTTGCAAGTACCGATTTTCTTGGAAGTGAAGTTGTAAGCGTAACGTTTGAGGGAACTAAGGAAACTCCTGCCCTTGTATTAGATGAGAATAATACGATAACTGCCGATAAGGATAATTTGGTATATTCAAAGCTTGCCTTTGATACAGACCCCGACTTCCAGCCTCTTACCACTGCTACACTCACTACGGGTGTATGGGCAGTAAAGGAGCTTGGTGAGGGCACAATCCTTGACTCGAATTGTCAGTACATCTATATTCCCGGAAAGAATGCAGGCAAGCTTATTTTCGCAACTACTACCGGCAATAACTTTGTCGAAGGACGTTGGACGTCACATGCAAGTACTGCAAGCCTCTTTGACAGAGATTATTATAAAGATTTCCAGAATGCGTACAAGAGTGAAAGTATAGAGATTTATTATAATATTGAAAATAAATATTTTGCTGATGGAAGCTATAAGCAGTATGGCTTTAAGTACAAGTTCAGAGACAGTGAAATTATTCCTCTTTCAAATCTTGTTGATATAACGGCGTTGGCAAAATATCTGCCTAATTTCAATTACGTTGATGCAAACGGAAATACCAAAGTAACAAATAAGGTAAGAACGAAGGCGAGAGTTTACGTTGTGGGCGCAGACGTTCCATACTATGACGTTTACGATTATTGTACCTACAGCAATACAGAGTTCACGACACGATTCAGCCTTTCTACACTCAATGATAAGCCCGGCTATGCAGTTGCTATTCAGCTTTGCGTGATGGACGAGTTCTGTGACGATGATTGGAATTTTGTGAACAATATATCTATTGCAGGTTATGAATCCTATTCAATGCAGTTTGAATTAGCAAATATCAATATGGATGAGGACGTAGAGCTTGTAGTTACAGCATATAACCACAACGGTATCGCAGCTGATGGCGTAACCAATAAGTTTACTCTTGGAATTGGTACAAGCCCATTTGCTCCACAGCTTGAAGCGGTTGAGGGCAACGCAAATGCTGTCAGAATCACCAACTACGTTGAGGGCGCAACTTATGCATGGGCAACCGATGTAGCAGGTGAGTGGACTGAGTTCAATAGTGAAACTTATGAGTTTACACGTTATGGTGAGTATTATATCAAGCAGGTAGAAAAGGACGGTTTTGAAGAGCTGATTAATTACAAACCGTTCAAGACAGCCGATGTAGTAATTGAAGGTGCAAGCCTTGAGCTTGGCGCAGCAATCGGAATAAAGGTTTATTTCGGCGCAGCAGAGGGTACTGAGTTTAACGTATCGTATATGAAATACGATTCAGTTGCTGAAAAGGTAGTCGAAAAGGTTGACGTTGCTGAGTATTATACCGGTGATGCAGGTTACTATATTGTTGTACCGATTGAGCCAAAGGACGCAGACAGAATGCAGGCAATCATAACGATTACCGAAAACGGTAACGTGCTTGAATTGGCGACCGATATTGAAAGCTACGTTGAGGCTCTCAGAAAGCTTGCGGAAAACGGCGACGAGGAGAGCATAGAAGCTACAGCGCTTGTTGATATGATAGAAAGCTATTCTGACTACGCAAGAAATTATTTCTATTCATCAAGCTATGACAAGCTTCCTGACGTTGAGCTTGATGACACAGCACTTGCAAACGTTCCTGCTCCAAAGATTGAGACAACTCCTGAATTTTCGGCAGAGTTTTATGGAACAAGCCTTCTTCTTGAAGGTGAAACAACAATCCGTCATCACTTCAAGGTGAACGATATTGAGGCGTTTGACAAGTATAAAGTTTATTGTAACGGTGAGGTTCTTGAGAACAAGAGCAGTAACAACATTTACCATTATGATATTTCTTCAATTCCGGCAAATAAGCTTAATACACCATATACACTCGAGATAATTGATGAAAATGAAAAGGTTGTATGTAAGGTAGTTTACAGAGTAACCAACTATATTAAGAATCAGCTTGGTCACGAGGATGAAAGACTCGTAAATCTACTCAAAACACTTTATAACTATTACGAGGAATGTGATTCATATTCATTTATTGCAAACAATCGTGGACAGAGAAAAGAGATTTTGGATGCAATGAATACTGCAATCGCAACGACACCTGCTTGGGAATATATCCCTGCTTATAACCCAACAAAGGAGGGTTATGAGAACGTCAAGGCAATTACCTACGAGGGCTTTGAATATAACGGCAAGACTACAAAGGTATTTGCATATATCGGATTCCCCGAGGGCGCAAGTGCTGATAAGCCTGTTCCTGCAATAGTACTTGTTCATGGTGGTGGTGGACACGCCTTTGCAGATTGGGTTAAGATTTGGAACGATGAAGGCTATGCAGCAATTGCAATGGATACAACGGGTGATTTCCCTGCACTTGTAGACGGAGTTCCTCAGGTATCATATGCAGAAGGAGGCTGTACGTTCATTCACGGTCTTGAGGGCGACCTTGCTTCCGATGAATATACAACAGGACCTACACGTATTTACCCGACAACCTACACTCCTGTTAATCAGCAATGGGCATATCACGGTATCAGTCAGGTAATTCTTGCAAGTAACATCCTTCGTGCAGACGAGAAGGTTGATGACAAAAACATTGGTATTACAGGTATATCTTGGGGTGGTGTAACGACTGCTCAGGTAATTGGATACGATAATCGTTATTCGTTTGCAATACCGATTTACGGTTGTGCGTATATGGGTGATCCGTCAAGACCATTCGCTAACTTCGCCGATCCGTATGTAAATCTTCTCTGGGGTTCTGAGAGAAATCTTGATAACGCAACTATGCCGATTCTTTGGTTCTCGTTCAATGATGACAACAATTTCGGTGTACCTTCGTACGTGAAATCTTATGAGCATACTAAGGACCTTAACGAAAAAACAACGATTTCTATGCGTTCCGGTTGGTCTCATTCACACGGTAGTGGTTGGGTAATGCCACTCAGCTACGTGTATGCAGACTCTATTACCTTTGGAACTCCGGGAATCCTTACTTTTGAGAACCAGCCAAAGACCAATAAGGTAAATTGTAAGCTCAATATTCCCGAGGGTGCAACCGGCTTGAAGGCAACAATTCACTATATTACAGAGCCAATGTCCTATGCTAATTTTGATAAGTGGACAAACGGTAGACCTTACGTTTACCTTGAGCAGTATTGGCAGAAGGATACGACCAGCCTGACAATCAAGGACGGTTACGTAACAGGTACGGTTCCGTCGTCAGCTGCTGGCTATTACGTAGACATTGAATATCAGGTTCCGACAAACAACGTTAATTCATCAAAGGTTGTATATACCAGAACTTGCAGTATTTCATCAGTATACGTAGCACTTGAATAAAAAAACACGGGGCTGTTTATACAGCCCCGTACTTTTTGTGTAACAAGAATACCACCAGCA
>JAZNRH010000101.1:0-7068 GCA_045590615.1 Eubacteriales bacterium | reverse complement strand
TATTTAGCTTATATTCATCTTATAATGAACTCACTTTCAAATAAAAGGGGAGACGATACTCATTACTAAGATTATGGAAATAATTATTGGTAAAATATAGCTCATATAAAATTTCATCCAAGGCTTTATCTTTAATCCTTTGCCTGTATTCGCTTCACTTGCAAAGTTTTCAAAGCCCCATGCTTTTTTATGAGTACAAAATAGTACAATTGTTAAAGAACCAAGTGGGAGAAGAACGTTAGATACTATATAATCTTCAATTCCCATAACATCTGTAATTCCACCAAGATTGATTTTACCCTTCAGCACATTGAATCCAAGGATACAAGGTAATACAAGGAATGTCATTGCAATGCCACTGATCAGACAAGTTTGCTTCTTGGTCCAACTTGTCAAATCCTGAATACATGAAATAATATTTTGGAAAACTGCAAGAACAGTTGAAAGAGATGCAAAAGTCATAAATACAAAAAAGAGTGTACCCCATAGACGACCAGCCCATAAATTATTGAAAACGTGGGGGAGTGTTTCAAAAACCAGTCCGTGTCCTGCCTCGGGTTTGATGCCGTAGGTCAAACAAGCGGGGAATATAATCAGACCGGACGTAATTGCTACAAAGGTATCAAGAACTGCAATAGTGACACTTTCTCCTAATAAAGAGCGTTTCTTGTCAATAAAGCTTCCGAATATTGCCATTGAGCCGATACCTATACTCAGAGTGAAAAAAGATTGGTTCATCGCAGCTACGATTACGTCGAGTAATCCGTTTTTATTATTTTTAATTGCATTTTCAAGGTTGGGCTTCAAATAAAATGAAATTCCTTCCTTTGCTCCATCAAGAAAGAGTCCGTTGACTGCAATTACAATCATAATAAGCAAAAGCGCAACCATCATTACCTTTGTAATTGATTCAAGTCCCTTTTTCATATCAAAGGAACATATTACAAAGCCAATCAAAATAACAATAAATGAAGAGATAAACATCTCAATCGGTGATGAAATCATTTGAGTAAATACTGATGACACTTCGATTTGTGTTGACAATGACTCAAATTTACCGATTAGCATATAGTAAAAATACTGTAGCATCCAACCGGCAACGGGAACGTAGAACATCATTAATACAACGTTACCAAAGAGCGAAGCATAGCCGTGAAGAAACCATTTTGATTTATTTGGTGCTAATTTGTCATACATTTTAACAGGACTTTTCTGAGCTGCTCTGCCCATTGCAAATTCCATTGTCATTACGGGAACGCCGAGTATTACGAGGAAGAGAAGATAAAATAGTACAAATATACCACCACCATTTTCTCCTACTACACACGGAAATTTCCAGACGTTACCAACACCAATTGCACAGCCTGCACTCAATAAAATAAATCCTAATCTACTACTTAATTTTTCTCTGTTATTCATACTTCTCCTTGTTCGGTGTTCGGTGAACAGCCAAATCAACTTAATATAATTACATAAAATTGTATCACATTTTTATAAATAAGTCAAATATTTATTGACAAATCAGAAAAAAAGTGAGATAATAGAGAAAAAAATAAGGAGAAGTGATATTTATGAGAATTATTATTTGTAAAGATTACGAAAAACTATCTGAAGAAGCTGCAAAAATCGTTGCTTCTCAGCTTACAATTAAGCCAAATTCTAAACTTGGTCTTGCAACGGGTTCAACACCGATAGGTATGTATCAAAAGCTTATTCAGCTTAATAAGGCTGGAGAAATCAGCTTTGCTCAGGTTAAAACCTTTAACCTTGACGAGTATTATCCTATTAAGGCTGATAACAATCAAAGCTACAGATATTTTATGAACGAAAATCTGTTCAACCACGTTGATATTGATATAAACAATACGAGAGTTCCCAACGGCGAAGCAAGTGATCCTGTTTCAGAAGGTAAGAATTACGACGAAGCAATTGATGCTGCCGGTGGAATTGACCTTCAAATTCTTGGAATAGGCAGAAACGGTCACATTGGTTTTAACGAGCCTGATGAAAACCTCATCGCAGGCACTCACAGAACAATGCTTACACAGGATACAATCGAAGCAAATTCAAGACTTTTCAATAGCATAGATGAAGTTCCAACTCAGGCGATTACAATGGGTATGGTTTCTATCTTGAAATCTAAAATGATTGTTTTACTTGCAAATGGCAAGAATAAGCACGAAGCTGTTAAGAAGTTGCTTGACGATACCATTACAACGTCCAATCCTGCAACCTTCTTGAAGACACATCCTAATGTAGTAATTATATGCGACGAAGAATGTTATAACGGTTAAAATTAATCCCCTGACTTTTGTCAGGGGATTAATTTTAATATAAGTAATCGGTATACATAGTTATCATATCGTATACGGGACTGTATTTATCCTCGCCGTAGCCTGTTACAGCAATATATGTTTTGTTATTCTTGGTTGCAAAGCTTGCAAGACAATGATGTGCTTCGTAGGTGTATCCCGTTTTGCCTCCTTTAATTTCCATACCTTCTATGTGGTCGCTTCTGACCTTGTTAAACATAGTACTATAAAATTCTATACCATCAGGATGCTGTTCGGTTTTGGTAGTTACGTACTTATAGGTAGACAGAATTCTGTTACACGTTTCGTTGTGAATTGCATAATCGAGAATCAAACCCATATCGTATGCAGTAGTGTAATGATTAGAGTCGTGAAGACCACTTGTGTTTGTAAAATGTGTATCAAGTAATCCGAGCTCTTCAGCCTTTTGGTTCATAAGCTTTACAAATTCTTCTTCACTTCCACTGATGTGTTCGGCAACTGCTATTGTTGCGTCGGCTCCGGAGGGAAGAATCATTCCGTATAACAAGTCTATAACCGGCACAACTTCACTTGAAGAAAGACCTGTTACCGTAGCATTTTGCAAATAAAGAGGATTAATGATTTCAAACGTCATTTCTATCGGAGTATCAAGGTTATCGATATTTTCAACGGCAACGATAAGCGTCATAATTTTTGTCATTGATGCCGGATACATTCTTTCCTGAGACGCTTTTCTTGCAAGTACCTTCCTATCGTCAACACAATACAAGATTGCATATTTACTATTTATTTTATTCAAAAGCTGTTCACTGTAGTCATTATAAATCAAAGGGGTTGTTATGTAATCGTTTTGTACTTCGGTTGACGCTTCAATAGGGGGCAATAGCATGTCGTAATTTTCTATTACGCGTATATCCTCGGGGATATCGTGTTTTTCGGGAAAAAGAGATGTTATTGCAAAAATTATAGCTTTGATTGCAAAGTAGATTAAGAAAATAATTATAGCTAAGATAGCAAGTAAAATTATAAGTCTGTCATATCTGAACTTACGTTTTCTTTTGTTCATTTTCTGCTCCCAAAATCATATTTACGGTAATTATATCACAATTATCGAAGTATGTCGATACTAATCATTAATTTTTTTGTTTTTTTCTTTTATCAGGTTATAAATTAAAATAAAGATAATTATAAAGCCTGCATATCCGAAAATTGGATATACAACTCCAATTAATTCAGTAAAGCCGAAAAGGCTACATAAAACCGTAAGAGCTGACAACATTACTGTAGCTGACACAGTAAAAGCAGGGCTCTTTTTGAGGGTTGTTCTGAACAACTCAACCAATGGAAAAAGGGAAGATATGCTTGCGCCAAGCATTGCAAGTGTAAGCAATATACCGTATAAATACTTATATACAATACCGACAGAGGAAGCAACGGAAAGCATTGGCATATCGCCGATTTCAACAGTAAAAGATGAAACAATTATCGGTAAGCCCAAAAGCATCATAATAACCAATGTAATTTCTGAGGCTTTTTTTAGTTCGCTATTGGATTTTATTCTCATTGACAAAGAAGCGAAAACACCAATTGCACAGAAAAAATTATATGATAAGTATACAATAGCCGAGAAAAGCCAATTTGAAAGAAGCGAATTAGATACCTGCTGCTCGGGTATTTGCACGTTGAATTTAATAATGGCAATTGTTGATATTAGAAATACAAAAATAACGAGAATAGGTATAATCGCCGAGAAGGAAGTCATAATTCCTTTTATTCCAACGAGCGAAATAATACTTACTACAGTTGCGAATATTATACCACTATAAATGCTTTTTGTTCCCCAAAAGTTGTACGCAAGTGATTCTATGCCTGCTACCATAATGATATAAACACATAGATAAAAAACGATTTCAAATAACCACACGATTTTTTTAACAGTTGGATTGTCGTTGATGCTGATAATTTTATCAAAAGTGTTTTTTCTTGTCTTTCGTGCATAGTTTAACGTTAAGTAACTAAACAAGACAATTCCGGAAATCGACAACACAAAACCTATTATACCGTATATTCCAAACGAGCCAAAAAACTGCCAAAGCTCTTGACCTGAAACAAAACCTGCGCCAATAAAGGTACCGGTAATTGTAAAAGCCAATAACAGAGAATTGCTCATTAATTATCGTTCTCCTTTGTATACGCAATGCGTACAGCTTTTGCAAGCTGGTCCGAGCAAGACGTATCCTTGAAACCACATTTTATGCCCTTTACACGTGCTTCAATTTCGTCAACTGTTAAGCCCTCAACAAGTGAAGAAATGGCTTTTAGATTACCGTTACAGCCACCGAGGAATTGAACATTTTTAATTACGTTTCCTTCAAGATCGAAAGATATTTCTCTCGAACAGGTGCCTTTGGTTTTATAAGTATGTCTCATAATTTTATCCTCCAAGTTTTAATCATATCACATACTGATAATAAAGTCAATCAATTTCAATCGCCTTTGAAAGAGCAAAAGAATAAATCATAACTTTTGATACCTTTTTGCCTTCAGATTCCTCTATTGCTTGTTTGTAAAGCATAAGCTGTTCTTTGTGTTTTTCTTTGAGGACTTCTTCTCCGTTTTTTGTGTTGACACTATCGGTTTTGAAATCAAGAAGGGTAACAGTTCCGTCGTCATTATAGAAATAGCAGTCAATTACACCTTGTATAAGTGTCTTTTTTTGAAGTGAATCGAGTTGATTCTTAATTTCCACATCTGCATAGAATTGTGAAGAGGGGAGAAGCAAGGTGTATCTTTTCTCTCGTTCTACGTTTTTTGATGCTTTAATTTCTTTGAATATTTTTGAGGTAAAGAATGCAGTTAAAGAGTGGTGGTTAAGAACGTTCTTTTGCTTTTCGGTAATAAAACCGTATTTGAAAAGTCTTTCGGCTTCGTCTACAGTAGAGCTGTTTGCGCAGTTATCAAAGTCACAAAATTGCATAAACGTGTGCATAGCCGTGCCGGTAAAGGTGGAAAGATTTGCGCTATCAAGTGACATAAATTCAGGATATCTTTTTGGCGATGATACAGTTGATTTTGAGCCTTCGTCGAGCAGTCCCTCTCTCAAAGCCGAAACCGAAATTTTGTATGGAGTCTCGGACAGGATTTTGTTTGGGATTTTTGATAATGCGAGTTCAATGTCTTTTTCCGACGGCAATTCGCTTGTTTCTTCAGCTTTGGTAACAGAAACGCAATAGCTTGATTGCGCTGAATTATATTCATTAAAGAGGTTTACCTTAAATGAATTGTGGGTATTCGAAACGTTGTTGTCGGCATATCCCAAAGCAGCAGCTTCAAAAGCCGGCTCTTTGTATATACCAAGACAAATAACCTTTAACATAGAGTTTGCACTTTTAATTGAATGTGACAACGTTGTATCTGAAACTGATGAAATTCTAAGATAGTTCAACAGTTGTTGAATATCTGCTTCACCCGTTATAAATAACTGATTTTTTGCTCTCGTAAGTGCAACGTACAGTAGTCTCAGCTCTTCATCAATCGTGTCAGCTCGCATTTCAGCAAGCGCTGCCTTCTGCGCATAGGTAATGACTTTTCCTCCAAGTTCTCCTGTTGGTATTGCAAAGGTTGGTCCAAAGGTATTACTGATGACTACCTTTTTCTTTTCATCGTCTCTGTTGATTTGAGTGTGTGATGAAATATAAAAGCAATACGGAAATTCAAGTCCCTTGGATTCGTGAATAGTCATAAGATGTACAGCATTTTGCTCGATTGATTTTTTATCAAGTCGTCGTTTCGAGCCTGCTAATGTTTGCAAATACTTGAGTAGCTTAGTTAAGCCCTTCAATTCTTTTTCTTCGTACTTACAAGCGAGATTGTAAAACGTAATAAGATTGTGCTTTCTTTCTTCGGAATTGTTAAGCTTTTTGACAAGTGAAAATAAGTGAGTTTCGTTTAAGATCCACCATATAAAAGTATTACTTGATTGATGACGGGAAGCATTTTTCCATTTTTTTAATTTTTGAATGGTAGCATTGCACTTTTTCTTAAGGTTCTCGTCGCCGTTATAATCTCTTAAAGCAAAGTAAATATCAGTTTTTTTACATCCATTTCTGATGGTCAGAAGTTCGTGGGGGGTGAATGCGAAAATAGGACTTGATAAAGCCGAGAGCAAAGAAACATCATCGGTGGGGTTGTCTATGGCTTTCAGCAACGAACAAATAGTATGGATTTCAAAGCTTGAAAAGAAATTGTCACTCGGAGTGTAGTCACTTGGAATCGAACGAGAAGTGAGTACGTTTTGAATATCGCGAAGCTTTGAATGTGCTCTTGCTATAATTGCTATGTCCGAAAAGCTGTTTCCACCTTCGTATAATTCCATTATTTTATCAGCAACGTAATCAAGCTCACTTTCGGTGTTGAATATAGAAAGCTCTGTTGGGAGCTTGAGGTCGTCATTTTTTGAATAGGTTAAAAAATCATCTTTTCTGTATACGTCAACACTCTGATAATTCATAACAACGTCAAAGAGAGAATTGACAAAATCGATTACAGAGCTGTCTGAACGAAAGTTATTTTGCAAAGGTAAGAGCCTTGGCTCGTCGGTATTAACGTCGATACTCTTAAAGGTTGTTCTGTATTCGTCAAATATTTCGGGAGTTGCGCCTCTGAACTTATAAATACTTTGCTTCAGGTCGCCAACCATAAATCTGTTGTGTGAATTTGATATTGCTCTGAATATAGCATCCTGAAGCTCGTTAACGTCCTGGTATTCGTCGAT
>JAZNRH010000100.1:0-15780 GCA_045590615.1 Eubacteriales bacterium | reverse complement strand
CATATCGTCGTTGGGAAGGGGTACAACAGATACCGCAACCTCGGATACCTGATTCGATGCACAACGCTGAATGGCAAGGGATACGATGTTTCTCGCCTTCTCGTCTGCCTCGTCCTTAATGTTCTGTTCGATATCGGCAAGTCTGATAGCAGCCTCGTGCTTCGCCTCTGACTCTATCTTCTCGATAAGATAAGCCTTAGCCTCTTCGCTGGTAAGTCCCGCGTACTCCTCAAGCACCTGAACCTGCTTTACCTTGATTGCCTCTATCTCTTCCTTGAGATCCTGATTTTCCTTGATGCTCTTATTCAGAGCTTCTTCTCTCTTTTCGAGGTTTTCCATCTTCTTATCAAGGTTTTCTTCCTTCTGAATAGCTCTCTTTTCGAGCTTAAAGACTTCGTTTCTGCGTTCCTTGATTTCACGGTCTGCCTCTGCCTTGTTTCTGAGAATTTCTTCCTTAGACTCAACAAGAGCTTCCTTCTTAAGTCGCTCAGCCTCCTTGCGCGCGTCCTCAACAATCTTTACAGCCTCTTCCTCGGCAGAACCAATCTTCGCCTCGGCAATCTTTCTTCTGTAAAGAAAACCAAGCACAGCACCAACAATGAGAGTGGCAACGGCTACAAGAACAGTAATAACAATTTCCATTTTCCAAGCACCTCCTTTATATATATTTTATATCATAGAACATAGCTGTACTACGATACTATATATTTTACATTATTTTTAGCATAAAGTCAATAAAAGAATTGAGGTTTTTGAAGCTATTTTTGAAAATTTTTCATAAAGTTTCAGATTTTTTTCATTAAAGTGTTGACAAAAGCCAAAAATAGTGATATTATATTCAAGCACGAAAGTGATATGCGGGTGTAGTTCAATGGTAGAATTCCAGCCTTCCAAGCTGGTCGCGTGGGTTCGATTCCCATCACCCGCTCCATTTTTATTTTTATTTATATCCATACGCGTTTGTAGCTCAGTTGGATAGAGCAACCGCCTTCTAAGCGGTAGGTCGGGAGTTCGAGCCTCTCCAAGCGCGCCATTATGGTGGGTATAGCTCAGTTGGCTAGAGCGTCAGGTTGTGGCCCTGAAGGCCGTGGGTTCGAGCCCCATTACTCACCCCAATCGAAAAAGCAGTCCGTCAGGGCTGCTTTTCTTGTTTGTCAGATAAATGTGAATGGGGCGAAGAACCCGAGAGGGATACTGCCGTCAAAAACAGTACGGGGTACTGTTTTTAGGCAGGAACACGAGGGCTGTGCCCGAGTGAAAAGGTGAACGCAGTTCACCGTCGAGCCCCATTACTCACCCCATAATATTTTGAGTGAAGAAAGCACTATATATAGGCGAAAATGCCTGTGTATAGTGCTTTTTTCTATTCTTTGCTTTTGCCCAAGCTTGCCCTAAATATCCCTAATTACACCAATAAATGATGTAAAATTGATGTAATACAATTCCGTAGTTGTAGTTGATGTTGTCAAAAAAACTCGTTTATTGTTTTTCATTACGAACAATAGACCGTTTCTTCGCTTCGGTTTTATTGATACAATTTTGCTTCGACAGGAGGAAAAATATCAATGAAATTAAAGTATAAATTTGCAAGTCTTTGGCTTTGCTTAAAATCTCGTCAAAGTCATAGCCTCGCTTGGAAAAACGTGATTTTATTCTTTCAATTATATTGTCGTGAAGTTCTGCTCTTGTTGAGAATTTTTTGTTTTTTTGTTCCGTAGAGAATATATTCTTGGAGTCATGAGTAGACTTGCTATTGACAAGAACTGCTTTTTGGAGTATACTTGTCATGTAGAGGCTGTTGCTCTTTTCAGAGACCTCCGTCGTGATCGGAGTCGTTTCTGACAAGTTCAAAGCCTCTATTTGCTTTAACGTAACTACATCGTGCAAATATAATCTTTGACTTTGAAAATCTCTTTGCAGCATTACTCCCATATAGCATGGTTCATTTGCAATGGTTATAGGTGCTGCAACGATAATTCTTTCATAATTTCCATTTCCTCGTGTTTGAGAATCTATAACTACTCCAGAGTTCAAAACCTCGGGGATAGCATCAAAAGAAACTACTTTATTGAAAGTTAAGCCGTGCCCGAAATCGTCATGTAAACTCGAATTATTTAATGCAACCTCTCCAAATTCTTCGGTTTTTACTTTGTTGCCGAGGGAAGCAAAAAAGCTTCTGATTCTCTCTCTTAACGGCACATCTTTATTTGAGAACTCATTACCCGTAAGGTCTTTTACCGATTTCATTGAAACAAGTGCTTTAGAGTTTGATTCAAAATCTTCTTCAGTGTAATTTTGATAATTGATTTTGCTTCCCGTTCCCTTAACAGGTGGTGCGATATCCTCGAGAGATAATTTCCTTATATCGTCCCTTATAGGGATATCATCACCAAGGGCATTTTTAGTTTTGGTGTTTGCTTTAACCTCAGGCGCTTTAAGCGTTACGTTGTCACTTGTGATTTTAAGCGTTCCGTTGGAAGCAATTTCGGGGGTAATGGGAGAAAGGGAATTTTTTCTATTGACATTTGTGCCTGAATTGGATATAATAATATTAGAAAGTTCGTTTTCTAAAACTGTGGCGTGGTTCTCGCCGTAAGCAGTTTTGGAATTCGGGCTTTCTTTTACTATATCAAGCTCGTGGTTATTATAATTCATGAGTAAGTATTCGGCATAGTCGAATTCTTCACCATTACGAGTTACATCCGGTTCAAAAATTGTTACTGTGGTGTGGAAACTTTCGCCGTTATCATCTTCAATTATAAAATCTTTTTCAATAAAACTGTCAAATTCAATAATCGCTACACATTCTTTCCCGTTGTCAAGTGTTACGAAAAAAGCAAAATTATCGGGAGTGGGGACGATTTTTGTTTGCCCATCTACTGTAACCTTTTTTGTTCGATTAGTTTGATATATTGCAATCTCGGGATTAACGAGTTTGTCTACCACTTCTAAAATTTCTTCTGGACTTACAGCATGATAGCGAATAATTGTACCATCTTTTGCTGTTAATGTGTTTTTTTCTCCAGTAGACTGCTTTGCTTTTTTTGCTTGCATAATCAATGGTTTATCTGCTACATTTATACCAGCATTTTGCAAAGTGTTGATAATTGCTTTGGGTGTATGAGAGGAAATGGGAAAATATGTTTTTTCTTTAAACTGACCTTTTTTAGATTTTGTAAGATAGTCAAGCACATCTTTTTTTGTTATAGAAAAGGGGTTTATAACATGTTCTGTTCCGTTTGTTTCGATTGCCTTTAGGCTATACTTAACCCCCTCAACTGCACTCGTCTCCCTCTTGCTATACACGTCGTCAAATATCTTCTTTGCTTTAAGTAGTGCTTTTGCTTCCTTTGAGCCTGCAGTGGCGATTTTGCAAAGGTATTTGACTTCATCGTATATCTTCTGGAAAGCGTTACGGTCAGTGTTGAGAAGATGCTCTACAAACTTTCTGTCGGTAAAGATATAATCTCCCACAAGGTCGGCAGTAAGCTCTTCGTTTATATCAACGTTTTCAATGCCTTTGTACGCTTCCGTAAGTCTTTCAAGTCTTGTATCATACTCGCCTCTCGACTTGGCGTAATCAAAAAGGGTGCTTTGCAGACTGTCGAAAAGCTCCGAGCCCTTCAGCACGTGGGTTATTTCGTGTCCCACAACCGAGTTAAGATACTTTTGGGATTGAGTATTTATGGTAATTCCATTTTCGTTTACAAAACCGTTAACGCTCACGCCCTCGATAGCAAAGCCCGACTCCTTGAGTTTTTCATTATTTACAAAATCAAAGTCTGTATCAAGGTGAGCCGACAGCTTCGCTATAAGGTCTACAAGCTCGTGGCTTCTGTTGGTGTTGTTGAGAATACCACTGTCGATAGCTTTCTGTACTATCCTTTGTTCCTTTGCAGTATACTGAGACAAGTCAGCCGTAAAGGCTTCGCTTTGGCGTGACATTTCGTTATAGCTTTCAACCTCGGAGGCTATGGAAGAAAGGGAATATTTTTCTGTTGACTTTTTTGCAGAATTGTGTATAATAGTATTGAACACTCGGCGCGTTCGCAGGAGGTCTTCAGCCTTTTTGGAGACTGTATTGCTGATGCCGGGTGTCTTATTTTCTTTGAAGTCTATAAGATACTGATACTGATTTTTCCCTTATCCCTTATGTTAACGCTCACGCCCTCGATAGCAAAGCCCGACTCCTTGAGCTTTTCGTTATTTACAAAATCACTATCTTCTAACGTTTCAGCCAACGTTTTAATATCATCAACTGAACGTACCCAAGTAAGATAAGTATTTGGTGCAGGGTTAGCGTTATTGATAACGTCTAATTGTTTTTGCTTTGTTTTGTCTTTTTCAGTAGAAAGGGAATTTTTTCTATTGACATTATGTGAAGCTTGTAGTATATTGTCCATAGAGTAGCTCTCTTTAACGTCATGGACGTACGCCTTGCGGATTTCTTGTAAATCAGCGAGATATTGAGAGCTACTTTCTTGTTTGTCAGATAAATATAAATGGGACGAGAACCCGAGAGGGATACTGCCGTCAAAAACATCGGTAAATATTAACAAATTGTAAATTATTGCAATAAGGCGCCCCGTACACTTGCAAAACGTACAGGGTTGTGCTATACTATATCGGCAAAAATACACACACAGGAGTGTAAAGCTGAGCAGTTCGCACCCCTTCGGTGTGCCTCAACAACAGGCTTCTGTGGTGGTAAAAAACTTTAAGGAGGACATTAAAAATGTCAGTAATTTCTATGAAGCAGCTTCTTGAAGCAGGTGTTCATTTCGGACATCAGACAAGAAGATGGAACCCGAAGATGGCTGAGTACATCTTCACAGAGCGTAACGGCATCTACATCATCGACCTTCAGAAGACGGTTAAGAAGGTAGAAGAGGCGTATATGTTCATTCGCGAAATCGCCGAAAACGGTGGCAGCATTCTCTTTGTTGGTACAAAGAAGCAGGCGCAGGACGCTATCAAGGAAGAGGCAGTAAGAGCAGGTATGTACTTTGTAAATGCTCGTTGGCCCGGTGGTATGCTCACAAACTTCAAGACCATCAGAAAGAGCATCGCAAGACTTAACACTCTCAACAAGTTCGAAGAGGACGGAACCTTCGACCTTCTTCCCAAGAAGGAAGTTGCCGCTCTCACAAAGGAAAAGGCTACTCTTGAAAAGAACCTTGGCGGTATCAAGGAAATGCCCGGTATTCCCGATGCACTTTTCGTTGTTGACCCTCGCAAGGAAGCAAACGCAGTAGCAGAAGCAAAGAAGCTCGGTATTCCGATTGTAGCTATCGTTGACACAAACTGTGACCCCGACGATATCGACTACGTAATCCCCGGTAACGACGATGCTATCCGTGCAATCAAGCTCATCGCTTCAGTTATGGCAAACGCTGTAATCGAAGGACATCAGGGCGAAGAGGTTGCAGGCGAAGCAGAGGAAGCAGTAGCTGAAGAAGCAGCTGCAGACGAGGAATAATTCACAAAATTAAATAAGAAAGGATTTTGCCAGCTTTGGCAAACGGTATAAAGCTATGCCTATCACAGCAAAACAGGTTGCAGACCTCAGAGCCAAGACAGGTCTTGGTATGATGGAGTGTAAGAAGGCGCTCACAGAGGCTGACGGCAACGAAGAAGAAGCAATAAAGATTCTTCGTGAGAAGGGTCTTGCAGTAGCAGATAAGAAATCATCAAGAATTGCAGCAGAAGGTATCGTTGACATTATGTACGACGAGGCTACAAAGACTGCAGCTATGATTGAAGTTAACATCGAAACCGACTTTGCTGCATCAAACGCAGTATTCGGAGCATTTGTTAAGGACCTTCTCAAGATTATTCTTGACAAGAAGCCTGCAGACGTTGAAGCGCTTCTCGCTCTTCCCTTTGACGCAGAGCAGAACGTAGAGACAGCTCTCAAGAACAAGGTATTCGAGATTGGTGAAAACATCAACATCAGAAGATTTGTAACCATAAACGGTACAATCGCTTCTTACATTCACGGTAAGGGTTCAATCGGTGTTATGGTTAAGATGGCTGACAGCGCAGCTGCAGACAAGGCTGAATTCAAGGAAGCTGCTAAGAACGTAGCTCTCCAGATTGCAGCTATGAAGCCTCTCTACCTCAACAAGGAAGACGTTCCCGCTTCTGTTATCGATGCAGAAAAGGAAATCATCATGGCTCAGATCAAGAATGATGAGAAGAACGCTAACAAGCCTGAGAACATCATCGAAAAGATGGCTCTCGGTAAGCTCGGTAAGTACTATTCAACAAACTGCCTTCTCCTTCAGGAATACGTTAAGGAAGAGAAGTTCACAGTTGAGCAGTATCTTGCAAGCGTAGCAAAGGAAATCGGCGGCGACGTTAAGGTTGAAGCATTCCTTATGTACGAAAAGGGCGAAGGCCTTGAAAAGAAGGAAGAGAACTTTGCAGAAGAGATTGCAAAGCAGCTCGCAGGAAACTAATATAAACAAACCAAAACGCAACGGAAAATCCGTTGCGTTTTTTGTTATTTGATAAAATGGTGATTTTTTAATAACAATGCTTTTCAGGGTTCAAGGGGATGCTTTTTGCTAAAAAGCATCCCCTTGGTTTTATATAGTCTGATTTTTTACAGCCCTTGTCTTTATTCGCTATCGTTTGGAACAAACTCCAGCAAATCGGAAATTTTACAATCAAGCACGGTACATATTCTTGCAAGAACGTCGGTATCAAGCCGTGTGATTTTATTATTGCAATAGTTATTAATCTGAGTGCGTTGCATCTCTGCCTTGTGACTCAGCTTGTTTTTACTTATTCCTTTTTCTTTGATTAATTCATCAAGCTTGATTTTTATTGTACCGTATTCATTCATATTATTTACCTGCATTTTTATATTGACAAGTATATTATAAACAAGTTATAGTATATTTGTAAGATGTAAAATGTAGCACAATACTTTTTACACATAAGGAGAATAATATGAGAAAATATGCGAAAAAAGAGGTTGAGGTAATACCCACGCCAAACGGCATCCTTTTAAGAAGTCCTGAATATAAGCTTGTAAAAATCAATAGCTCAAAATAACAATGCTTTTCAGGGGTTCAAGGTAACAATCACAAAAAGTGGAGCTTTTTGAAAGCTCCACTTTAATTTATGTTATTTTGTTCCCCACTCTGCTATTATCTTGTTGAGGTTTTCCTTATCGTAGCCTGCGAGGATACCTTCTTCCCCGAGGAGTCGTTTACATTCCTTTACGACGTTCTCCTTGTTTACAGGATTGGGCTGAGCACGTCTTTCGGCGTTGTTCCAGCATATATTCTCAACGACACTCTCATCGAGACCAAGTCCGATATAATCTCTGTTTATATTGTGAAATTCGCCGTCTTTTTCAAGAAAATCGCGCACGAGAAAGAAACGCTTTATCATCGAAGGATAATCGCAATCCTTAAGAACGATATAATTGTCACTTCCAAACATTATTCTATGCTGATATTCTATGAAAAACTCTCTCCATTTCTTCGCATCTTTGGAAAAGTTAGCGAAAACAGATGCTCCGGGGGTAAGGTCGAGAGTAACGTTTTCATAGGTGTCAAGAATTTTCTTTATTCTGTCATACTTATCGCCCATAAACAGAAAGTGTGCAAAGGTAATGCGAAGCTTGGGAAACCTTTCAAGCAGGCGCTCTGCCTCACAATGAAGCTCTTCCTGCGTTAGATAGCTGCCATCGTATACACGCCCTGCCTTAATCAATCCGGGAGATGCGTTTGCAACGTCCCAGCATTCGATTGGATTTGCACAATGAAGCACGAAGGGTAGCTTGTTCTCGCTGAGATAATCAAAGAACTTATCAAATGATGAATCGTAAATCGGCTTGTTGATTTTCTTTCTCTCTGACGGCATACCCATTATTGTCTTGAAGCCGTCAAAGCCCATAGCAACGCACTTCTTGGCATAATCGAGATAATAATCGGGATCGTCACTGTGTCCCTCAAAGCCTGCAAAGGCAGTAACCTTTGCAAAATCCTTAGAGACCTCTCTGTAGTACAAGGTTTTTACGTTATCCGTGGCATCGTAACCGTTGTGACAATGGTCGGACATCGGCAAACCGAGAAGGGTAGCTCCGGTACAGCCTCTTGCCTCAAAATTGGTTTTCATCATTTCAACCCCATCATCAAGACGGGCATCAAAACAAATATGAACATGTGCGTCGTAATACTTCATCATTGTTTTCCTCTTTCATAAATCAAAAATCGAGTTTTATTTCACGACCGGACTTAGATGATTCATAAATTCCCATAAGCATAGCCTGAAGCTGAACTGCCTGGTCAATATTTGACGACGGTGTCTTGTCGTTTCGGATGCAATCGATAAAGTGGTCAACTTCGTTATAGAATATATTGCCGTCAAAATCGCCCTCTATATCCTCTTCTACGAGCTTATCATCTTCCGACCTGTAAAGCTTGAAGGGCTCAAGGGTAATGCCTGCCTTGTCGCCTGCAATCTGAGTTGAGCTGTTAAGAGGACCGTTAAAGGACCACGAGGTCTCGAAAATGAGCTGTGCGCCATTCTCAAAACGGAAGATACCACTTGCCGAATCCTCTACGTCAAACTTATAATCGGGAACCTCTGCACCCGTCCAGCCGTTATTGGCAGAAACCTCTCCCGACGCCTCGACCTTTTTTTCTTTACGGTAATCTCCGATTTTATAGGAAGCAGTTGCCGAAACCGATACGGGCTTAGGACAGCCCATCAAGTACCAAGCAAGGTCTATTCTGTGTACTCCGACGTCTATAATGGGTCCACCACCCGAATATTTTGAACAAGCGAACCAACCACCGGGAATACCCCTCTGGCGCACGTAGGCAGTCTTACCGTAGAAAACGTCGCCAAGTACTCCCTCGTCAACCAGCTTTCTTGCATACATTGCCGTCTTCTGATAACGAAGGGGAACTGCAAGCTGGAACTTGACTCCATTTTTTCTGACTGCGTCTCTGAGTGCAATGGCGTCATCAAGGTTGTGGCAGATTGGCTTTTCGCACAGCACGTTCACTCCTGCGTTTGCAACAGCAATCGACACGGGAGCGTGAGCTGCAGGCCAGGTGCACACGTCAACAAAATCGGGCTTGTGGTGCTCGAGAAGCTCCTCAACCGAATTGTATGCATTTGGAATATTATACTTTTCAGCAAACGCCTTAGCCTTTTCAAAGTCAATATCGGCGCAGGCAATTACCTCAACGTCATCTCTGTTTTGATAAGCACTGTACATATGAGTGTTACAAATATTACCCGTACCAACAAGCGCAACCTTAATTTTTTCCATATTCATTCTCCTAATCTTAAATGTATTTTCTTCATTAAAATTATATACAATAGCTCAAACGTAGTCAAGCTTTTTTGAAAAAAAGCAATGTTAAAAGATATTAACTTATATGCAGATTATGTAGCCTCTTATAAACTCCGTCTCTTGCCAGAAGCTCCTCGTGTGAGCCCCTTTCAAGCACTACGCCGTCGTCGATTACGGCAATCTCGTCTGCTCTGCGCACGGTGGAAAGTCGATGAGCTACAACGATTGTAGTTCTGCCCACACTCAACTTGTCAAGTGATTGCTGAATAAGAATTTCGGTGGTGTTATCAAGGGCGCTGGTAGCCTCGTCAAGTATGAGAATAGGTGGGTTTTTCAGGAATACTCTGGCAATCGAAAGCCTCTGCTTCTGTCCACCCGACAGCTTGACTCCCCTCTCGCCGATTTGTGTATCGTAGCCCTCCTCGAGAGTTTCTACCCACTCGTGAATGTTGGCAAGCTTCGCAGCCTCAACAACCTCCTCCTCGGTAGCGTCAAGCCTTCCGTAGAGAATATTTTCACGAATTGTGCCGTTAAAGAGGAATACGTCCTGCTGAACTATTCCCACGTTGCGCCTGATAGAATCGAGGGTGAGATTTTTTACACTCTTTTTGTCAATTAATATATCGCCGGCAGTAATGTTATAAAAGCGTGGTATGAGGTGACAGATTGTAGTTTTGCCTCCACCCGACGTTCCAACCAGCGCAAGAGTCTTACCCGACGGAACGTTAAGGCTGACCTTGCGCAACACATCCTTATTGTGTCCTGGGTAAGAAAACTCAACGTCAACGAGCTCTACGTTTCCTTCGCAGTTTACGAGCTCCTCCTTGCCCTCGTCGCTCTCGGGCTCAACCTCCATAATCTCAACGTATCTTTCAAAGCCCGAAAGGCCGTTCTGATATTGCTCCATAAAGCCAATCAGGGTGGTAATAGGGTTGATAAAGAGGTTTACCGAAACGATAAAGGTGGAATATTCGGCAAAGCTGATTTTGTTGTCGTAGAGGAAAAGACCTCCTGCAATCAATATAATTACGTTGAATATATCGGTAATAAACGAGGTCGAGGAATGAAACACTGCCATTGCGTGATAAGCCTTGTGACAAGCCTTTATAAAGGCATTATTGCCTACCTCGAACTTCTCCTTTTCCTTTTCGGAATTGGTGAATGCCTTGGTTACCCTGATGCCCGAAATACTGCTCTCAAGAGAAGCGTTAATCACTGCTGTCGTTGCACGCCTTTCCTTAAAGGCATCACGCATATTCTTTCTGAGTCCCATAGTAACAAAAATAAGAAAGGGCACGCAGAAAAATATAATAAGGGTTAAATAAACGTTAATAGTGCAAAGATAAGTAAACGAACCAAGCAGCATCACAAGGCTGATTAAAAGGTTCTCGGGGCCATGATGCGCAAGCTCACTCACGTCAAAAAGGTCAGAGGTCATACGGGTCATAATTTTGCCCGTCTCGTGCTCGTCATAGAAGGTGAAGGGGAGCTTTTGAAGATGTGCAAATAGGTCTCGCCTCATCTGAGCCTGCATTTTTACGCCAATCAGATGTCCGTAGTATTGCACGAAATATCGCAGGGCAAATCTCAAGAGGTAGAGCACGAGCACTATGATGCCTGCAATTACAATTGCTTTGTATTGGCGCTCGGGAATGAGTGTTCCCAGCATTTCATTGGTAACGACGGGATAGATCATACCAATGAGCGAAATAAATAAAGATGCCAACATATCGAGAATGAGCATTTTACGGTAGGGCTTGTAATAATTAATAAATTTTCTAAGCATTTTCTTTTTCCAATCTGTTCATATCCTTAAATTCTTTTACTACAAAGACAACGCTCAAAATGACAGCCAATATATCTGCAATCGGTCCCGAAATAACTATTCCGTAGAGACCGAGTCCCCAAAGGCGAGGCAATATGAGTATGAGTGGTATTATAAACAAGCATTGCCTCGAAAGTGAGAGCATAATTCCCTTTAGCGGCTTACCTATCGAGCTAAAGAAATTTGCCGAAAGGAACTGCACTCCATTAATAATGACGGTCGACAGAAAAACTCTCATAAAGAGTATGCCGAACTCGGTATAAAGTGGGTTATCGCCCTTACCGAAGATTAAAAGCACGTACTGAGGAAAGAACTCGAAGATTATAAAGCCGACTGCTGCAAAGACGGTATCGACGATTATTCCAAGCTTAAAGGTCTCCTTTACTCTTGCATATTGCTTTGCACCGTAGTTGAAGCCCATTATAGGACGAGTGCCCTGCTGTATGCCGATAAAGACCGACATAATGATTGAATTGACCTTCATTACAACGCCCACAGCCGAAAGTGGAATATCTGCCCCGTATTGCGTGAGCGCACCGTAGTGAGTGAGCGAATTGTTCATTACGATTTGCACAAGACAGATTGCTGCCTGATTGAGTCCGTTGCTCAAACCGAGTGACATTGTGTGAAGCGTTCTTTTTATACCGGGCTTAAAGCAGTCACTATCAAGAGTCAACGACTTGAAGCTTTTGAGGTAATAGATGGTTACAAAGAAGGAAGTGAACTGAGATATAACGGTAGCCCACGCTGCGCCCGACATTCCCATATCGAAAACGAAGATGAAAATCGGGTCGAGTATAGTGTTCAGCACTGCGCCTACCAGCATACACATCATCGAATACCTCGGGCTTCCGTCTGCGTGAATGAGATTTGACACGGTGTTGGTCACCACCAGAACCGGCATTCCAAGAGCCGTTACTCTCACGTATTCCAGAGCTAAAGGCAAAATGTTATCGGTAGCCCCAAAGGCAAGCAACATCGGCTGTGCAAACGCCTCGAAAACCACAAGGCACAAAAGACCTGCAAAAGCTCCTGCACCGACCGAAACACCTACGCTGTAGCCTGCCTCTCGCTTGTTGCCTTTGCCAAGCTCGAGCGAAAACCTCGCAGCTGCGCCGACTCCGATTGTGAGTGAAAGGGCAAGGCAGATGGTAGTGAACGGAAAAGCAACGTTGGTTGCACCGTTTCCAAGTGTACCTACTCCCCAACCGATAAATATCTGGTCAACGATATTATAAAGCGAGCTGACCAGCATCGCCACTATACTCGGTATAGCAAATCGCCTGAGCAATACCGATATTTTTTCGTACCCTAAAGGATTTTCTCCAAATTTTACGTCCTTTGTCATAATTTCTCCATTTATATTATTTCTTGTGACACATAAGGTTTATATACAACTTATCAAGTCTGTTTCTTACCGTTCTTCTTAAAATATTTTTTCATACAGAGCACGCACAGTAGACCGGCAATCGGGAAAAGTCCTGCTACAAGCAGCCCTGCTCTCATACCAACCTGTTCGGGGCTTATATGAAACGTTTCGGAAAGCTTCAAAGCTAAATCGGTAAGGCTGAATTTATCAGATAAAATCCCAACCATCTGCGGCGCAACAGCTGCACCCATATCTCCACCTGCAGCCATTAGCGCATAAACAGCCACCGATACGTTATCGAACTTTTCTTCTACGTAAATCAAAGTGCCCGGCCATAGCATAGAAGTAAAAAGTCCGGTCAAAGCACATGCTGTAATACCGACTACAGGACTCAACGACAAGCTTGCCATTAAATAGCAAATACTTGCTCCCAGCATACCGAACAATAAAATGTTGATGATCCTTTTACCGTATTTGGAATAGAGAGTTCTCCCCATTCCCATAAGCGCTGCAAGAAAAGCAACACCTATAATATCTCCGTAGACCTTAGGAATTCCTATGGCATTTTCAATAAAACCGGATGCCCATTGACCCATTGTACATTCTGCTGCACCACCAAAGAACAAGCATATTACACATAGAATTATACCTTTGCCAAACGTTTTCGTTTGCTTTTGTGTTCCTCCGAAATTATTCATTTCGGGAAGCTTTGATTTCGAAAACATCAAAAACGCAGTCAAGGGCACAATTGACCAAAGCAAAGCAAGGTACATCCAATTTTCGCTGCCAAAAGCCAATAAAAACAACGTGCTCAATATTACTACACCCACAACACCCCATGCATACATTGAGTGTAGCTTGCTCATTTCGCCTTCGGGATTTTTACTTGGAATTGCCGCGATTACCGGGCTCATCAATACTTCAGCCAACCCCGAGCCTGCAGAACATATTACCGTTCCCAATGCTATCCATAAAAATGCCGTACCCGGAAATAGTCTTGGCAAAACTGCGTATATTATCAAGCCGACAAACGCAACGAAAGGTGTAATCCTTACCGTTTTATGTATATTGAAATATTTAGTAAAAAACGTAAATATCAAATCAACAGATAATTGTGTAACAAAATTGATTACTACCAAAAATCCAAGCAAAGTATACGACAAGCCATACATATCTCTGAACGTCAAAAACAAAAGAGGAGATAAATTAGACGCTATTGACATCGTAATACTCGTAAGATAACACGCTTTTTTTGTGCGCTTGTATTGCTCCATATTATTTATCCTTCCAATAATGTGTTTCTTTTATGATTTTGTCAAGTTAGGGACAAAAAATTTAATGGTTTATCGGCACTTTTTTTATCGGTGGTTTTCACGCCGACAAATTCATACGATTAAAATGCCTTTCTAAAGGCTTCCCCTTGAGGGGAAGCTGTCACGAAGTGACTGATGAGGTGTCAAGATTATTTAGTATATCCTCACAAACACTCTCAAATCTTTGATTAACATCAAGGTTGGAATATCGTAACACTTTAATCCCTAAACCATTTAGGAAAGCATCTCTTTTTGCATCATTCTCAACGCCTTTTTCTTCATAATGTTGTGAACCATCAAGTTCAATAACATTTTTAGCCGATGCAATATAGAAATCAACGATATAATTGCCAATCACCTTTTGTCGATTAACAGTTATAGGTAAAGTTTTCAGAAAATCATACCATAGATGTCTTTCTTCTTTTGTCATATTTTTTCTTAATGTTTTTGCATTACCCGTTAATTTCGAATTATTGGTCTTGTTCATTTCCACCTCATCCGAGTTGCTTCGCAACCCACCTTCCCCTCAAGGGGAAGGCTTTTTGCCCCTTTGTGCTCCTTCCACCGTTGAGGCACTTTCTATAGGCTCCCCTGTGTAAGGGGAGCTGGCAAACCGAAGGTTTGACTGAGGGGTTGCTTCTCGCCTTGTGCCTCACGCTCCCCCTCCCTCGCAAGCGATGGAGGCAAGACGGGGGATGTCAGTTTATCTATCTGTGGGACTGTTTTTTATTTTTCGATTCTATACTCGTCCCGCGCATTTTGAAGAAAGATTTTTTGTTCTAAAATCAAATCATGGCATATTAGTTTGTTATCTTCTAAATTTTCTGCAAAAAGCGATACTGCATTGATTTGTGAGTTATTATATGTGGTGTAATAATATATTCCTTTATCTGTATTACAGCAGGATGTGTAATGGGTAATCTCATACTTATCTCCAACCCTTACTGCGCCCCTAATCTGATATACCGAATAGAGAATATGAAAAAATTGGTTTATTTTCTCAAGCTCAGTTTTTCCAAAAACAGAGTTAAGTTTCAAAAAACAAGTCTTTACAAATCTTGATGCCGATGACATATCACCGGGTAGTCCCATTCCACCCATTCCTCTTGAATAAGGTTTTAACTCAATTTTATCCGAAAAGACATTCTTTGGCTCTTGTGCCGTGGTTGACATGTAATTCGTAAGATTAAACAAATGCATATCAAAGGGTGGGTTGTTCGTCAAAACTCCAACAGGGTCCTTAAAAACTTTAATGCCGTCTTTTGTCTGTTCAACAACTACTGACTCAATTTTATCCGTAATTATCCAATGCAGTGGCGATGGCTCAAGTTTCTCATTAAACGCTTCGTTTGTTATGTTGATTTTCTCAAGCAATCTACAAGCATCCCTTACCGATTCGCATTGCATTAAAATCCAGGGAATAAACTCAAATGACGAAACATTATCCACGCCATTCATTTTGTCCATATACTCTGCATTATCAGGAAAATTTAGTCCTGCCATACTGAGTCCCTTTTCATTTGTTGCATCAAAGTACAATGGTAAATTGTTACTTTCAATCCCCATTCCGATTATTGCAAAATGTTTTTTTATCACTGTGCCATTTCGAAAAGCGAACTCAAAATTTCTGGCAGTAATAATAATCTTTTCACCAAAAGAAAGCTCAAAGTCAAGATTTCTCCCAAAATAATTGTCTCCAACTGTAACGGAAATTGCCGTACACACAAACATCACTCCTTTTTTATAGCCGAAGGGAATCGAACTATTATCGCCGAGAAAAGCCCTTTTCGGTCTAAATTTTCCCTTGTCACTTGGAATACGTGTAGTATTCCTGCACTTCGCTGAAAAATTTATCCTCGAAAATTATCTTTCCTCGGTTCGAGGGAAGTTTCAAGAGGTAATTTTTGTTCATATCAAGGCATCTTTTCCGAAGTAATACTTTATGTATTAC
>JAZNRH010000099.1:0-64590 GCA_045590615.1 Eubacteriales bacterium | reverse complement strand
AAAGCCCTTCCCGCATTTCTCATTCGATCCATGATGCACCGCCCTTCCGCTTCTGCACCATGCCTATGCGGCGCCGAGGGAAAATATGCCCGCGCGATTTGCCGGGTGTCCGTAGAACAATTCACCGAACGCATCGGCAATAACAGGCTTTATTTCTTATGTAGTTGCAAACACCCTTCACTCTCCCTTTGGGAGAGCTGTCACCGCAGGTGACTGAGAGGGCCTTGCAGCCGGTTTTGGATCGTAATGTTTATTTGTTCGCACACACCACAAAAGTCTCTGTCGATGTCCCGGTTGGAAAATCGCAAGATTTCCAAGCCCAAAGCCGACAAAAACGCAGAACGTTCTGCGTCATATACCATACCCTGCGGCGCAAAATGCTGCGAACCATCCACTTCGATAACCAGCTTTGCAGAAGCACAGTAAAAGTCTACGATAAACCTGCCAATAATCCGCTGCTTGTAAACCTTAACCGGATATTTACGGAGAAAAAGATACCAAAGCTTGCGCTCATGGGGAGTCATTTCCCTGCGGAGCCGCCGGGCGTTTTCCAATTGGCTGTTATCTTTTGGTATGGGCATGTTCACCCTCTCCGTCCTCGCTTTGCTCGGCCACCTCTCCCAAAGGGAGAGGCAAGCGATGCGCTCAATGCACTACACCGAACAGTGTATAGAAGTGCGGCCTTGATCTGTTCGACATATTGGAATTTATCGTTCCATACGAACAAGAAATTCCGTTGTATCTTCTTCATATTTTTTGTCATTTGTTATATTAAAACCATGTCGCTTATAAAATGCTATTGCTTTTGTGTTTTTCTCTAAAGCCCACAAAAAATTGACATTACTTTCGGCTATCGCGTATTCCAACAATTTCGCTCCGATAGAATTACCTTGAAGTACAGGCTCTACAAACAGTTTTTTAACTTCTGCATTTTCTATTTGAATAAATCCTTTTACAACACCATCATCATAAACCCAAATGCTGTCCAACTTATTCATATAGTTAGCCGTTTGTTTAGCAACCGTTAGTTCTTCAAAATAGAAACAATCATCACGAAATATTGGATAGAAATTTAGCCTATAATTGAATACTAAAATTTCTGCAATTCTCTCTATGTCATCATATCTTGCTTGTCTAATATAATTCATTTATTTCACCGCCAAATTCAAGTTTGTCTTACTTGTATTACAGCTACATCATAGCATACTTCTATCCATTTGTCTCGCTCCGGAGATAAGAATGCATAATTATCTTTGAAACCGTATATTTTTTGTTTACCAATATTTATCTCGGATAGAGAGTTATTTAATTAAATGCTATCAGGTCATAGGTTATAACTGCGTAGAATTTTTTATCGTTCTTATCTTCGAGCGTTTTTTCGACGCAAAGCTTTATATCGTCCTTATTGCACTTGAGGTCGGTAGGAATTACTGCATCAAAAACCACGTTGGTATGACCTTCACCTATTACCACCCTGAAGTCGTGAAGGGTTATTCTATCGTCAATGCTTTTGAGAGCCTCAAGCGAATGTTCTCTAAGCAAATCGAATATGGGGTCGTCTATAGTCACGGGATCGTAGTGAATAACAAGCTCTACTCCGTGGCTTTTTTTACACTCACGCTCCATATCGTCAATTAGCTCATGGCATAAAATAGGGTCCTCGTTCTTGTCCATTTCAACGTGTAGACTCGCAAAGCGTCTGCCCATTCCGTAATCGTGTACCATAAGGTCGTGATAACCAAGCACCTTTGGGCAAGAGCTTACGTAATCGACAATTTCTTCCTTCAGCTCGGGCGTTGCGTTTTCTCCGAGAATTGGCGAAATAGTGTCCTTTGCAAGAGTAATTCCACTATACAGTATAAATATAGCAACTGCAAGTCCCATAAATCCGTCTATCTTAAAGCTTGTAAAATGCTCTACAAGAGAAGCGACAAGGACTGCAAGGGTAGCAATAACGTCGTTTCTGCTATCAGCCGATGAAGCTACGAGGGTAGCAGAATCAATTGCCCGTCCAAGTACCTTATTAAAATAAGACAGCCAGAGCTTGACCATAATTGATATTACGAGAATTGCTCCGGATACAAGTGAAAGCGTAGTAGCAGTCGGGTTGATAATTTTACCAATTGAAGTTTTTGCCAATTCAAAGCCGATAAATATAATCAGCACAGAAACGGCTAAAGCTGAAAGGTATTCAAATCTTGCGTGTCCGTAAGGATGCTCGTCATCGGCAGGCTGTTCGCTGAGCTTGAAGCCGACGAGAGTAATGAGCGAGCTTGCCGCATCGGTAAAATTATTCAAGGCATCTGCAGTAATTGAAACCGAGCCCGAAAGAGTACCGGCAAAAAGCTTTGCCACAGCCAAAAGCATATTAGCGCATATTCCAACTGCGCCCGACAGCTTACCTATTGACGCCTTGGTCTGTTGCGTATCAAGATTGTCCTTGTATTTTTTCAATATCAGCCTTGTCATAATAACTCCTATGTGTTAATTACTACTATTATGTAACTTCTATTTTCTCATTGTTTTTCGGTGTCACTTTTTTTATAGCCATTTTTTGAGAGGCGCCTAAAAAAAGAGGGAGATTGTGCGAACCGACGCTCGTCGCCGTACTTATGTACGGCAGTAGCGAGGTTCGTGCAAAGAAAAAACGAATACTATTTTTGTAAAATTTGGCTAATCAAATTTTACTACCTATAAAAGCATAACTCTTGAAAGGTTTTGTTTGTTTATTACTATATGGCTTTCAAAAGCTTCTCATCGTTTTTTCGGTGTCACTTTTTTTTACAGCCAAGTGTTTTTTGAGAGGCGCCTAAAAAAAGAGGGAGATTGTGCGAACCGACGCTCGTCGCCGTACTTATGTACGGGAGTAGCGAGGTTCGTGCAAAGAAAAAACGAATATTATTTTTGTAAAATTTGAATCTTCAAATTTTACTACATATAAAAAGCATAACTTTTGAAAGGTTTTGTTTGTTTATTACTATATGACTTTCAAAAAGTATTCATCGTTTTTTCGGTGTCACCTTTTTTTATAGCCTCTTAAAACAGCGTTAATTGATTGGTTTCGGGAAGCTCATCCAACACACCGAATTCGCGAAGTGTATCTATAACTGCCTTGGAAATTCCTGAGCGTGTTCTAAGGTCCTCTACGGACAAAATCGCCTCGCCCGAATTCATAGCCTTGTAGATGCTTATAGCAGCAGCGTCGCCTACTCCACCAAGCGTAGAGAAGGGGAGACGGATTTTGTCACCCTCTGGCAAGAAGTCGTGCGAATGTGATTTATAGAGGTTGATTGGCAGAAATTCTACTCCACGTGCCATACATTCGTTTGCAAGCTGAAGAGTAGGTATGAGAGACTGCTCCTTCTGGCTTGCGTCGTGTCCTCTTTGCTTGATGTCCTCAATTGTGCGAACGACGTTTGCTCTGCCACCCATAACTATTCCTGCATCAAAGCCACCGGGGGCTGCTGTGAAGAAACCTGCATAGAAGGCAACGGGCATAAAGATTTTATACCAGCCGATTCTGATAGCACTCATTACGTATGCCGCTGCGTGAGCCTTAGGGAACATATATTTGATTTTTTTACACGAGTCTATGTACCAATCGGGTACGTTCTTTTCTCTCATTGCCGCCTCGTGCTCCGGTGAAAGCCCCTTACCCTTACGAACCTTTTCCATTATATCAAACGAAAGCTTGTTTTCGAGTCCGTAGTTGATAAGGTCGAGCATGATACCGTCACGGGTACCTATAACCTTTGAAATGTCACAGATGCCCTCGTTAATCAAATCCTGAGCATTTCCGAGCCATACGTCCGTACCGTGAGTAAGTCCCGATACCTGCAACAAGTCGGCAAAGTTCTTTGGCTTAGCTTCAACGAGAACCTGCTGAACGAAGGAGGTTGACAGCTCGGGCAAGCCGAGTGTACCGAGAGGACAGCCGATATCCTCAGGGGTTACCCCGAGAGGCTTGGTAGAACGGAAAAGCTCGTACACCTCGGGCACGTTCATAGGAACGTCCATTATATTGGTGCCTGAGAAGCGCTCTATCATTTTATATTTGGTTGGAATATCGTGTCCAAGCTCGTCGAGCTTGAGAATGGTATCGTGCAGATAGGAGAATGCAAAGTGAGTTGTAACGATATCCGAGTTAGGGTCGTCGGCAGGGTGCTGAACGGGAGTGAATTCGTAAACGCTGTTCTCACGTGGCACAACTATGATACCACCCGGGTGCTGACCCGTAGTGCGCTTTACACCTACACAGCCGTTTGCAAGGCGATTCATTTCTGCTTTGTTCATAGTAAGGTTTTTACTTTCAAGATATTTGAGAACAAAGCCGTACGCCGTCTTTTCGGCAAGCGTACCCAACGTTCCTGCACGGAAAACGTTTTCACTGCCGAAGAGCTCTTCGGTGTACTTGTGTACCCGTCCCTGTACCTCTCCCGAGAAGTTGAGGTCGATATCGGGTGATTTGTCTCCGTAGAAGCCGAGGAAGGTTTCAAAGGGGATATCGTGTCCGTCACCCTTGAGGTCGGCGTTACACTTAGGGCACTTTTTGTCGGGTAAGTCAAAGCCCGAGCCCACCGAGCCGTTAGTGATAAATTCGCTGTATTTACACTCGGGGCAGTAATAGTGTGGTGGAAGGGGATTTACCTCGGATATACTTGCCATCGATGCAACGAAGGAAGAGCCTACCGAGCCTCTTGAGCCTACGAGATAGCCTTGACTTTCACTGTAATGTACAAGCTTTTGAGCAATGATATAAAGCACGGCATAGCCGTTCTTGATAATCGACGTAAGCTCCTTGTCAAGACGGTTATAAACGATTTCGGGAAGAGGGTCTCCGTATATGCTTTTTGCCTTTTTCCAGCACATATTCTGCAGGTCCTCTTCTGCACCCTCGAGATTCGGGGTGAATGTACCCTTGGGGATTGGACGTATTTCATCGTCAACCATATCGGCTATGAGGTTGGGATTGGTAATGACAACCTCTTTTGCAGTAGCTTCGTCAAGATATGAGAACTCGGCGAGCATTTCCTTGGTCGTTCTGAAATACAAGGGATTTGGTCGGTCTGCATCTGTGAATTTTGCCGAAACGAGAATTCTTCTGTAAATCTCGTCCTGCTTATTCAAGAAGTGCGCATCACAGGTTGCAACGACAGGCTTCTTTGCCTTTCTTGCAAGAGAAATAATTTCTTTATTGATTTCAATCAGCTTGTCCTCGTTTGGCACAGTGCCGTTTTCTATCATAAAGGCGTTGTTGGACAGAGGCTGAATTTCAAGATAATCGTAGAACGAGGCAATCTTCAAAAGGTCGCCCGTATTTTTACCCGATAAAATCGCCTGATAGAGCTCGCCTGCTTCACAAGCCGAGCCTATAATCAAGCCGTCACGGTATCTCTCGAGAAGAGTCTTTGGAATTCTCGGCTGACGGTTAAAATACGTAAGATAGGACTCCGAAACAAGACGGTATAAATTGAACATACCTGCCTGACTCTTTACGAGAATAATCATATGATATGGACGAAGCTTTTTTGGGTCGGTTTTTTCGGACATTGATAAAATCATATCCGAAATATTTGCAACGCCCTCTTTTTTGAGCTTCTGACACATACATTCAAAAATTTTAGCAAGCATTTCGGCATCGTCACACGCTCTGTGGTGATTGAAGGCCTCAAGTCCGTAATATTCCTGAAGGGTGTCAAGCTTGTGCTTTTTCAGGTCTGTGTTGATATGTCTCGACAACGCAAGAGTGTCAAGATACGGATTGGTAAAGGGGATTGAATAGTCCTCTGCAGCCTTTTTCATAAAGCCCATATCAAAGTTAGCGTTATGCGCAACAAGAATGTCATTGCCACAAAATTCCACAAAGCTCTTTACAGCGCTTTGTGTATCGGGGGCATCTTTTACCATATCGTCGGTAATGCCCGTCAATTCAACGATATTCTGAGGAATTGGTATTTGTGGGTTGACGAAGGTTGAAAACCTGTCCTCGATTTTTCCACCACGATACTTTACTGCACCTATTTCGGTAATGCCACAGGTCAGTGGGGAAAGACCCGTTGTTTCTATATCAAAAATTATAAAGGTGTCATCCTCAAAGCTTGCGTTGGAGTCACCGTAAACGGCTCTTGCAGTATCGTCTACGAAATATGCTTCTATTCCGTAGAGCACCTTCATACCAAGCTTTTCGGCGGCAATCATTGCATCGGGGAAGCCCTGCACGTTTCCGTGGTCGGTGATTGCGACAGCCTTGTGTCCCCATGCGTGAGCAGTTTCCACTATCTGAGTGGGGGAAGCTACTGCGTCCATTGCCGATAGGGTGGAGTGAATATGAAGCTCAACTCTCTTTTCCTCGGCATCGTCCGTTCTTTTTTTCTCTGAAATTTTATATACCGAAACCGGCTTTATAACCGTTTCATTTTCATATTTATCAAAATCTACCTGACCGATTACCTCGATAGCAGTGCCCGTTTTGAACGCACCTTTGGCATCGTTCCAATTTTCTACGGGGCAAAAGAATTTAACCGATATCGACGAGCTTTCGTCGGTAATCTGTACTGTGGCAATGGTTTTGTCTCCTGCTCTTGTTTCTCGGCTGTCCGTAAAGAAAACCTTACCACATACTGCAATAAGCTTTTTCGGTTCAAGTCCGAATACGTTTTTTATTGCAACGAAGTTAGCTTCTTTTTTTCTCTCCTTGCCATATACGAGCTCTCTTTTAGAGAGGTCGAATTCAATAAAGCCTGAACGGAAGCTGTCCTCTTTCTCGGAGTTTTCGCTCTTCTCGTCCACTTCATTTTCTTCTTCCATAAGGGAGTGAATCTGTTCCTTTGCTTCCTCTTGAACTTTCTCGACGATCTTGGGCATTGGCATAGAGCGCTCCGATTCCTTGATGTAGGAGCTCATATCAAAGGGGATTGAATCGTCGATTACAACCTCGAGTGCAAGGTCGAATTCGCTTTTTATAATATCGGCAAGAATTCTTGAGCACTCGGCATCGTGAGGGAGCTTTCCAAGTCCACCGTCGAGCTTGAAAACAAGCTTGTTTCCCTCGAGCTCCATTTTTCCGTTGTCAAAAAATCCGTTTGCAAAGGCAGTATTGCGCTTAAGCTCGGTTATAAGCTCCGAGTAATAGCTCTCACTGAAGAGCTTTTCGGGATAGTGTGGGAGTATAAAGCAGGCGCTGAGCGCATAAGCAGATACAAGCTCTGACTCTATTTCATAGAGCAGAGCCTTTTGTAAAAGCTTGTCTGAGGCTATATGTATTATAAAAGACCTGTTTTCTTTATTTACTGCGCACTTGTATTGATAAGTAGCTTCAAGCAACGCCCTTTTTATTCCCTCGGGCTGATACTTCGTCAGCTTTTCGGCAAGGGAAATACTGTTTTTTTCAAATTCCAATTTCAATTCCTCATTTTTTCAATTTCTTCTATCAATACCTCAACAATTTTATCCTCGGGTATTTTGCAAATCGGCTCACCCTTCTTGAAGAGAAGCGCTTCGCCTATGCCACCTGCAATTCCGATATCTGCCTCTCTTGCTTCACCGGGTCCGTTTACTACACAGCCCATAACGGCAACCTTGATTTTTTTGTTTTCTATTGGTGGGAGCGTTTCGAGAGCGCTCTCCACTTTTTTAGCAATTTCAACGAGATTGATTTTCGTTCTACCACAGGTGGGACAGGAGGTCAGGTCAAACGAGCCCTTATTAAAAAGTCCGAGCGAGGAGAGAATTTCTCTTCCTGCAATGACCTCCTCTATAACGTCGTCGGTAATAGATACGCGAATTGTGTCGCCAATTCCCTGACTGAGAAGCGTTCCGATACCGACAGAGGATTTAATAAGGCTTTTCTTGAGTGTTCCTGCCTCGGTTACACCAAGGTGCAGAGGACAGCTCGTTTTAGCCGAGAGCTTTTTGTATGCGTCTATCATTGTGGCAACGTCGGACGACTTTACCGACACTACGACGTCAGAGAAGCCAAAGCGTTCAAGCGCCTCAATTTCACCGAGAGCCGACTCAACTAACGCATCTGAGGTCGGTGAGCCGTATTTTTCGAGTAGCTTCTTTTCAAGAGAGCCACTGTTTACACCTATTCTGATGGGGATGCTTCTTTCACGGCAGGCGTCTGCTACAGCCTTGACCTTGCTCTCGTCTCCGATGTTACCCGGATTAATTCTTATTTTATCTATACCGAGCTCACACGCTCTCAGCGCAACTCTATAATCAAAATGAATATCAGCTACCAGAGCAACCTTGTGCTTGCCGAGCTCTTTTTTATAAAAGGGGATATTCTCGGCAGACTCGACGTCGGGCAGAGTAAAGCGAATAATATCACAGCCTGCCTCGGCGAGTCTTAATATATCCTTTATACATGCATTTTTGTCATGTGGGTTTGCAGTTATCATCGATTGAATAGAAATGGGAGCGTTCCCACCGATTTCGATGGTTCCTGCAACGACCTTGTTAGTTAATTTTCTCATAATTTTACACCAGCTTTATAATGTCGCTTACAAGCACAACAGCCATAAATGCAAGTAGAATTGCCATACCTATTGCGTGTACGAGACCTTCCTTTTCGGGCTTGATGGGCTTTCCTCTTATCGCCTCAATTATTACGAATACGAGTCTGCCTCCGTCGAGGGCAGGAAAGGGCAGAAGATTGAAAACGCCAAGGTTCATACTTATGAACACGAAGAGATAGAGCATCGTCTTTATACCCTGGCTTGCGCTTTCTGCTATTACCTGAACCGTACCCACAGGCCCTGATACTGCCTCAAGTCCGTACCTTCCGGTGATAAGGTCGGTAAGCGAGGTAATAATCATCTTGACGGTGGAGAAAGATTGGAATATAGCCTCCTTTACAAGAGAGCTAAAGCTTCTTTCTGTGTACAGAGGGGCAAAATCAACTACTCCACATAAAAGTCCTTCTACCGTTTCGGTTTTGAACACTACGTCCTCAAGTACTATTTTTTCACCGTTGCGTTCGATTGTAATATCAAGAGGCTCAATTCCGTCGGACATAATCTTGTAGGAAATGTCCTGCCATACGTTCATTTTTTCACCGTCAATTTCGACGATTTTGTCCATATCCTGAACTCCGTATTCCGAGAGCACAGAATCCTCGATTACCGAGTAACCCTCACGGTCGGCAATATAGGTCGTGGGATAGAAGGGGGAGAGCGAAAGAAGAATGAACATTACGACCACAGCTGTGAGAATATTCATAAAAGAGCCTGCAATAAGTACGATAAATCTTTGCCACCACGGTTTTTTTGAAAGTGAATTCTCGCTGTCTACGTTTTCATCCTCGCCAACGAGGCTGACAAAGCCACCGATTGGCAGAGCTCTGAGAGAATATGCCGTTCCCGTTTTTTTGCTGACCTTTGAAAACAGCTTTGGTCCCATACCGATTGAAAATTCGTTAACTCCAACCTTGAACATTCTTGCCGTAATGAAGTGCCCGAATTCGTGAGAGAGAATGAGAAATCCAAAAAAGAGAACTGCCAATAGTATTTTCCAGAACATTGTAAACCTCCGTAAAAACTGACGTTGAGATTAGTTTATGTGTTTTTTAATCCTTTATTCCAACGCTTTTTCTCACGAAGTCACGGGATAAAAGGTCGTCTTCTTCAAGTGAATTAAGTGTTATTGCTTCGGTGTGTGGAAGACAGCGTACAGCATCTTCTACAAGCGTGAATATATCTATAAAACGAATTTTTTCTTTAAGGAATAACGCAACTGCTTCTTCGTTTGCACTATTCATAATTGCAGGAGCGTTTCCACCCATAGTAACTGCCCTGCGAGCAAGAGGCAGAAGGGTAAAGGTTTCCTCGTCGGGCTTGTCAAAGGTGAGAGAAAACGCCTTTGTGAAATCAAGAGGCTTGCATAAAGCTTCTTTTCTTTGAGGATAGGTGAGTGCGAATGCGATACAATGCTTCATATCGGGATTTCCAAGCTGAGCAAGGATTGACGAATCCACGAATTCCACCATAGAATGAACGATGCTCTGCCTGTGTACAGTGACGTCAATTTTATCGGCAGGGACTCCAAAAAGTCTTACAGCCTCAATTACTTCAAGGCCCTTGTTCATAAGGCTTGCCGAGTCTACCGTAATTTTTGCGCCCATAGACCAGGTCGGGTGATTGAGCGCATCGGCAAGAGTTACCTTTTCCAAGTCCTTTTTCGTTTTATTATAGAAAGGACCACCCGATGCCGTTATAATCAGTCTTTTTATAAATTCAGGTGAGTTGTGAGCGTTGTCGAGGCATTGAAAAATAGCCGAATGCTCGCTGTCAACGGGCAACAGTCTGACGCCTGCCCTCTTTACCTCGTCAAGAATTATGTCACCTGCTGCCACCAACGGCTCTTTATTCGCCATTGCAATATCCTTGCCCGAACGAATTGCGGCGACAGTCGGTCTTATTCCACATCTGCCCATCAGAGAGTTGAGAAGAATATCGGCATCCGACTCTTCGGCAACCTTTGTAACAGCCTCTTCGCCAATCAACACCTTGGTGTCGGTGTCGGAAACCTTGATTTTCAATTCATTTCCTGCCGACTCGTCAACGACTGCAACGAGAGATGGCTTGAATTCCCTGATTTGTTCCTCGAGCAGTCCTATGCTTGAGTGAGCTGCAAGGGCTGTGATTTTTATTCCTTTTTCACGAGCGACCTCAATCGTCTGTCTGCCGATTGAGCCCGTCGAACCAAGTAATGCAAGTTTTTTCATTTTCTCACCAAATTAATTAAGCTTCAAAAACAGAGATACACAGTAGAGAAATGCCGATACGGCTAAAATGCTGTCAAATCTGTCAAGCACCCCACCGTGTCCGGGGAATAGATTTCCGTAGTCCTTGATACTCCAATGTCTCTTTATCAGGGATGCCGAAAGGTCCCCGAGCTGAGAAACGATGCTTGCTATAAGACCAACGAGGGTGAGAATTATTGTGAGCGTGATATCTTTGGTTACAAACCACGCATAAACACCGTATACGATGGTAGTAGCAAGCGAGCCGCCTATTGCGCCTTCAACGGTTTTCTTTGGGCTGACCTCGGGAATAAGCTTGCGCTTTCCAAAAAAGTAGCCCGAAAAATATGCAAAGGTATCGGTTACCCAAGCACCGATAAAAATGAGTGGGAACAGCTTGATAGCGTTGTTATAAAGAATGATAATCGAGCCAAAGGATGCCGTCACGTAGAAGGTGAGGGCAAAGGCTGTAAGAACGCTGTCGCATTTTACGTTTCTGTTCTTGAGTACCCCTACAAAGAGAAGGAGAAAGAGAAGCAATATAAAAGCACTTGTGTAAGCGTTGAGAGTGTCTACCGTCAGTAAGGGGAGAATGAATGCTGTTATAACTACGGGAAGTCTGACGATTAAAGCTTTTTCTCCAACGCACTTTATTGCCTCATAAGCTCCGACAGCCGAAAGGACGGCGATAGCCAAATTGAGCAGCTTTACCGTTCCAAAAAGAGCAGTATCTGCAAAAATAAGTATTGGTACAAAAATGAGAAGAGCCACAATGGCTGTTATAATTCTTGTTTTCATTTTACGCTCCTGCTTTTTACGTCGCCAAAGCGTCTTTGACGCTTTGCAAAGAAATCAAGTGCCTCGTCAACGTCTTTTTCTTTCATATCGGGCCAGAGAGTTTTTGTGAAATAGAGCTCCGAATAGGTCGATTGCCAGGTGAGAAAGTTGGACAGTCTCCACTCGCCACCCGTTCGTACAATCAAATCGGGGTCGGGTTGTCCCGAGGTGTAGAGATGAGATGAAATATCCTCCTCGGTAATGTTGGTTTTTCCCTCTGAAACAAGTGAGTTTACTGCGTGGACAATATCGTCTCTGCCACCGTAGTTCAAAGCTATGTTAAGGGCGTGAGGATAGTCCTTTGACTTTTCCACGATGTCTGCCATAAGCTTTTGGATTTCGGGCGAAAAGCAAGAAATATCTCCTAAAAATCTCACCCTTGAGTTTCGCTTATGCGGATTTGCCAATCCGTCATGCAGATATTCTACGAGCAGCTTCATTATGCCGTCAATTTCAGCTTGGGGACGCTTCCAGTTTTCCGTTGAAAAGGCATATACCGTCACGTATTCAATATCACGTTCTATACAGTACTCCACAATTTTTCGGAAGGTGGCTGCCCCTGAAGAATGTCCTGCTTCACGAGGGAGACCTCTCGAAGTAGCCCATCTTCCGTTTCCATCCATGATAAATCCTATATGACGAAGTGGCGGTTGCTGTCCGCCACTTTTAACGTCTTTTTTTCTTAATGAGAAGAGGCTCATTAGATTTCCATTACCTCTTGAGTTTTTGCTGCTACGAGGGCATCAATATTCTTGATGTACTTGTCGGTAAGGTCCTGAGCGTCCTTTTCTCCTGCCTTTGCCTCGTCCTCTGTGAGATTGCCAGCCTTCTTTTCATTCTTGAGGAAATCGTTTGCATCGCGACGGATGTTACGGATTGCAACCTTAGAGTCTTCACCACATTTTGCAACCTGTTTTGAAACCTCTTTTCTGCGCTCCTCTGTCAGAGAAGGGAAGGTGAGACGGATGATTTTACCGTCGTTCTGAGGGTTGATACCGAGGTCAGAGGCAAGGATTGCCTTTTCAATTTCCTTAACGGTAGATGCATCCCAGGGAGTGATTACAAGAGTTCTTGCATCTGTTGTCGAGATAGCTGCAATCTGGTTGATGGGAGTTGCAGAGCCGTAGTAATCAACGGTAATCTTGTCGAGTACGGCTGCGCTTGCGCGACCTACTCTGATAGACTTCAATTCGGTTTCGAGTGAAGCGCAGGATTTTTGCATTTTTTCTTCAAATTCTTTAAGGTTAGCTTTCATATTTTTATTCCTTTCAATCAGTTTAATTTTTCTACAATAGTACCTGTTTCGCCACCACAAATCGCTGAGACGATGTTTTCGGGCTGATCAAGTCCGAAGAGGAGCAGGGGCATTCCGTTTTCCATAGCATAGGCTGTCGCTGTTGCGTCGATTGCCTTGAGTCCCTTTGCAAGAATTTCGCTATAATCAATTTTCGGAATTCTTACTGCGCTCGGATCGAGTCTCGGGTCGGCAGTATAGATTGCATCAATGTTCTTTGCAAGCATAACCACGTCGGCACCGATTTCAACTCCACGAAGCACAGAGGTTGTATCGGTTGTCATGTGTGAGATACCCGAGCCACCTGCAAAAATTACGACTCTTTTCTTTTCAAGGTGATGAACTGCACGGGATTTTATGTAGCTTTCGGCAAACTGTGGCATTTCCACCGAGGACATAACGCGAGTCTGAACGCCAACGCCCTCAAGCGTTTCCGAAAGCGCAATAGAATTTATGACGGTTGCAAGCATACCCATATGGTCTGCTCTCGTTCTGTCGAAGCCTTCGCCAAGCCTTCCGCCTCGCCAGATGTTTCCACCACCAATTACGATTGCAACCTCAACGCCAAGCTCTGTGACCTTCTTAATCTGTTCGCTGATTCCGTCAAGCTTAGCTCTGTCAATTATGGGAACACTTTTGACTGTTTTTTCTCCGTTTTTGTCGGTGGTATATTCGGCAATTTCGTTTCCGTATATTGCCTCCCCCGACAGCTTGATTAAAACTCTTTTGAATTTAGCCGTCATTTTTTCAACCTCACATTTTTTCAACGATTACTACCTTACATTGTAACCTAAAAAATGAAATTTGTAAAGTGTTATTTCAAATAATCTTGAAGGAATTTCCATCAATTTTCATATTATTAATAAAAATGTCTTGGTTTTGTGAGTTTATCCATATTCTGAGAGAGTCCTTTTTGCTTTTTCTCTCGTAGCCGACCACTCCGTTTTCGTGATATAAAAAGCGAAAATGACCACTTTTGAGGCAATCGTATTTTTCTCTGAGAGAGGCGAGAAAAGTATAGTGAGCGAAAAGCTCTTTGTCTCTCTTCTTCCAGGGAAACGGCATGCGAGAAAAAGGGTCGCGATAGCCCTCGAGTCCCGTCTCGTCTCCGTAGTAGATTGACGGAAGCCCGAAGACAGTAAACTGAATGAGAGAGGCGAGCCTTAGCATTTTAATTGCATGCCTTCGTTTTTCGTCGGTGAGCCTCATCATAGACAGCTCTGTGTTGTTTTTTCCTATACCTTCACCCCCGTCACCGAGAAGCGTTGTAATGCGCTCGGTATCGTGGGTGGAAATAATATTCATAAGAGAATGGAGCACAGGCTCAGGGTAGGACGAATATATTTCGGTGACGGTGTTGTAAAAGCATTCGCTGTCCTTGTCTATCAACAGTGAGAGAATTGCGTTTCTCAGGGGATAATTCATAACGCTATCTAATTCATTTCCCCAAAAATATCGGCGCCGTTTTCCGTAAGCCGTCTTCAGCACAGCGTTTTCCCATACCTCACCGATGACAAAAGAGTCTTTTGTGCTTTTTGCACGCATATTCAATTCGACAAGGAATTCGTCGCAAAGCTCGTCTGCAACGTCGAGCCTCCAGCCGTCTGCTCCCGATTTCAGCCAATGCTCTATTATGCCGTTTTTTCCTGTAAAGTAGCTACGGCAGGAGGGATTTTCGTGCATGAGGCGAGGCATTATTTTAATTCCCCACCACGATTCGTAGGCGATGGGGAATTGCGTGAAGTTATACCATTCAAAATAGGGGGAGCTTTCGGATTGACAAGCACCAATAGTGTCGTAGGTTCCAAAGGCGTTGAAGTATTTGCTGTCGTTACCCGTGTGGTTGAAAACACCGTCGAGGATTATTTTTATCCCTTTTTCGTGAGCTTTTTTCACAAGGGTGTCAAACGCCTTTATGCCACCTAACAGAGAGTCGATTTTTTCGTAGTCACCTGTATCGTAGCGATGATTTGAGCGAGCTTCAAAAATCGGGGAGAGGTAAATAATGGTGACACCGAGCGATTTGAGATAGTCGAGCTTCTCCACAACACCCCATAAATTGCCCCCGAAAAAGACGTCGTTTGATAAAGAGTCCCCCACCGATTCGGCAAATTGAGGTGTTCCGTTGTCCCAATCCTCATTGATTTCGCCACTGTGAAGGAAACACTCTCCTTTTCCACGGCAAAAACGGTCGACGAAAATATGGTATATTATCCCACCCTTTACCCATTTTGGTGTAGAAAAGTCTTTTTTGTAAAAAAGGAGACTGAATTTTTTTCCTGACCCTTCCCGAAGTATAAAATCGTGATTGTTTATACTTGACAAAAAGAGCGTTTGATTGCCACGAAGCAGCAGAATTTCGTAGAAATACAGTCCCGTTTTTTCATTGATGCTCACTTCATATCTGTCTTGGCTGAGGCTTTCGCCAATAAACGTAAACGGAATATCAGCGCAATCCTTCCCATCTTTATTCAGTCTCAATACTACCCCCGATGCGCCAAGGCTTCGGGATAGGGAAATCGAGAAGCTTATATTACTGCTCTCGGGAAATGCGCCGAACACCGTTTTTTTACCGTTAATATATTTTGTCAGGGTTACCGTTGCTTCTTTTTCGAGCAATATATGATTTTTAATCAGCATTTTATTTAACCTTCTTCAAATTCCATAGCCGTACGGCATATTCCTCAATGCTTCTGTCTGCCGAAAAATATCCTGCGCTTGCAACGTTCATAAGAGATGCGCGACACCACCACTCTCTGTTTTTGTATGCTTCTGTCATAGTTTTGTGCGTGGTGTGGTAGGAGTCAAAATCTGCAAGACACATATAAGGGTCGGCAACGCCCTGAGCGTTCAGCAGGTAAGCTGAAATATCAGCAAAGCTCTCTCCGGCAAAGCCTATTGAAAGAGCGTTTATAATTCTTGTCAGCCTCGGGCTTGAGGTATAGCAGGAGGCAGAATTATAGCCTCTCAGCCACAATTCCTCAACCTCGCTTGCACTGAGTCCGAAGATAAAAATATTTTCTTTACCTACAGCCTCGCACATTTCGACGTTAGCACCGTCGAGAGTGCCGATTGTCAATGCTCCGTTGAGCATCAGCTTCATACAGCCTGTACCACTTGCTTCCTTGCCTGCGAGTGAAATCTGTTCGCTTATTTCAGCCGAGGGTATGAGTGCCTCTGCCATGCTTACGTTATAGTCCTCGAGGAATACAACCGACAGCTTTTCTCGGATTTTGGCATTTGGATTTTCACTTATGTCCTTTCCGAGACAGCAAATTAGCTTGATTATTCGCTTTGCCATATCGTAGCCGGGTGCCGCCTTTGCACCGAATATAAAGGTTTGTGGCTGAATATCGGTATCGGGATTGTCCTTTAGGTCAAGGTACAAGCCAATGATGTTGAGAGCGTTGAGCAACTGTCTTTTGTATTCGTGCAGTCTCTTTATTTGCACGTCGAATATAGAGTGTGTGTTGAGGGCGCGCCCCGTTTTTTTGTATATTAAATCGGCAAATGCTACCTTGTTTTCGTGCTTTATTGCGCGTAGTCTGTCGAGTACCTGAGTGTCGTTTGCAAATTCCTTTAATTCTGCGAGCTTTTCGGGCTCGTGTCGGTAGTCGCTGCCGATGCAGTCCTCGATGAGAGAGGCGAGGGCAGGGTTTGAGTAGCATAGCCACCTTCTGTGCGCAACACCGTTGGTTACGTTGTCAAAGCGCTCGGGGTACATCTTGTAAAAATCGTTGAAGGTTGATTTTTTCAGAATAGAGCTGTGCAGCCTTGATACTCCGTTGACCGAATGAGACGCCACCACCGAAAGATTTGCCATTCTGATTTGAGAGTCTGCAACGATACTCATTCTTGATATTCTGTCCCAATCACCTGTAAATACCTCCCAGGCACGACGGCAGAAGCGTTCGTTTATTTCCTTTACAATCGTGTAAATACGGGGTAGCTTAAGGGCAAACAAGTCCTCGTTCCATACCTCAAGAGCCTCGGGCATAACGGTGTGATTGGTATACGATACGGTTTTTGTAACAATGTCCCAAGCCCTTTCCCATGAATAAAAATAATCGTCCACGAGTATTCTCATCAGTTCGGGAATACATAGGGCAGGGTGCGTGTCGTTGATGTGAATTGCCACCTTGTCGCTTAGGTTGTCAAGGGTTTTATAAACTGCAATATGGTCGCGTAATATACTTTGCACCGAGGCTGACACGAGGAAATATTGTTGTGAGAGTCTGAGCAGCTTGCCCTCGGTGTGATTGTCGGAGGGGTAGAGCACCTTTGAAATAATTTCTGCGTTAGTGCTTTCTTCCAGCGCCTTAGTGTACTGCCCTTGAGTGAAAAGTCCCATATTAAAGTTCTGAATATCTCTTGCTCGCCATAGCCTGAGCTGGCTGACTGCCGAAGAAGAAGCGCCTGAAATAAACATATCGTAGGGTACTGCTTCTATTTCCTCGGCATTCTGATATATTATTTCGCAATGTCCGTCTTTCCAGCCCTCAGTAATTTTTCCACCAAATCTGACCTTGTAAATTCTGTCGGTCCTCGGAACCAGCCATACCTCTCCACCGGGCAGCCAAACGTCGGGAAGCTCAAGCTGTATGCCATCGACTATCATCTGACGGAAAAGGCCGTATTCGTAGCAGATTGAAAAGCCTGTAGCAGGGTAATCGAGACTTGAAAGCGAGTCCATAAAGCAGGCTGCAAGTCTGCCGAGCCCTCCGTTGCCAAGGGCGGCATCGGGCTCGCATTCGTACAACTCATCAAGCTCAAAGCCGAGCGAAGAAAGAGCCTCGGAGTAGGCTTTATCAAGACCTAAATTGCATAGATTGGTTTTGAGACTGCGCCCCACGAGAAATTCCATACACATATAATAAACTCGCTTTGCGCCTGCCTCATTTACTTTTTTCTTGTATTCCGAGCGCTTGTCACTCAAAAGGTTCTTGACGGTTATGGCACAAGCCTTGTACATTTGCTCGCTTGACGCCTCTTTTGCACTGCACCCAAAATGCCTGAGCAGAACCCCCTCTAAAAGCGCTTTAACTTCATCCTTGTTTGGACTATAGTTCATTTTTATCCTCCGTTATGGCAGTATATAAATCAGCGTATTCAATAGCCGATTTTTTCCACGAGAAATCGGTTCTCATTATCTTGTAAACAAGCCTTTTCAAAAGCTCTTTGTCGTGGTATAAGGCAATAGCTTCTTCTATTTTTCCTCTCAGCTCGTCAGAGCTTGTTCCCGCAAAGGTAAAGCCGTTGCCGACGATTTTGTTTTTGTCGAGCCAGAAGTGCTTGATTGAATCGTAGAGGCCACCCGTTTCACGAACTACGGGTATCGCCCCATAGCGAGAGGCAATCATCTGCGAAAGTCCACAGGGCTCGCTTATCGACGGCATAAGAAAAATATCGCAGGCTGAATAAAGTCTTTTGGAAAAGTCTCTGTCGTAGGTAATCATAGCCCTTACCTTTGTGGGAAACGATTCCTGCAGACAGCAAAAGAATCGCTCGTATTTTTCCTCTCCCTTGCCCAGAATCACAAGCTGAACGTCGTGGCTTGATAAAATATCGTGAATACAACCCTCGATAATATCAACACCCTTGTGATGAGCGAGTCTTGAGATAATTGCAAGCACAGGCACGTTCTCTCTTACCTCGAGCCCCAGCTCCTTTTGCAGAGCGCTCTTGCAGACAGCCTTTCCACTTGTGTTTGCCGACGAATAGTTTTCGGCAATCACCTTGTTATTTTTTGGGTCGTAGTAGCTGTAGTCAATGCCGTTGAGTATTCCTCTGAGCTTATGAGCGTTGTTTGTGAGGCTTGCGTGCAGACCGTGAGCAAATTCGGGAGTTTTTATTTCTTCGGAATACTTTGGGCTTACGGTTGTTACTATATCAGCGTCCTCGATTGCTGCCTTCATCAGATTTATACAGCCGTTATGCTCCATAAGAGAGCGCTCATTTTCTCCGAGTGAAAAAACGTCTTTCAGAATAGAAAGCTCGTATTTGCCCTGGTATTCGATATTGTGAATGGTAAAAATCGTTTTTACGCCTTGATACCTGGGATTATTCTTGTAAATGTGATTGAGGTAAACGATACAGAGTGCGCTCTGCCAATCGTGTGCGTGCATCACGTCGGGAATAAAATTGATTGCCGACATTGCCTCGATGACTGCCATTGAAAAATAGGCAAAACGCTCTCCGTCATCGAATTCTCCGTAGATGCCCCTTCTTGCAAAATAGTATTCGTCGTCAATAAAATAGTAGGTTACCCCGTTTTTTTCGAGGCTGTAGATTTCACATAAGCGCCTTCTCCACGAAAGCCTGACGCTGATTTGCGCTACACTTTGCATTTCTTTTTTGTATCGCTCGTCGATAGCTGAATATAAGGGCAAAATCACCCTTACGTCCAGATTTTCGTTTTGTGCAAGCGCAGTGGGCAGAGAGCCGAGTACGTCGCCCAGACCACCCGTAGACACAAATGGCATTGCCTCAGAGCCTGCAAATAAAATCTTTTTCATGTTTTTCCTTTCTGTCAAACCGTTGCACCCTTCGATATGAAGAAGGGCATCGTATTGTGACCTGAGAGTATTCTGTTGGGCTTGATAACAACGTTTTTGTCGGCAATGACACAGCTTATATTTGCGTTGCATCCAACGTGGGTGTCTTGAAGGAGAATACAGTTTTTGACAACGCTTCCCTTGGCAACGTGAACGCCTCTGAACAGAATTGAATTTTCAACCTCTCCCTCAACTACACAACCGTCTGCAATCAACGAGCGCTTGACTTTTGCATCTGCAGTATATCTTGCAGGAGCAGAGTTTCTCAGTCTGGTATAGATTTTTCTGTCCTTGTTGCCAAAAAGCCCATCTCTTGCCACCGTGTCAAGAAGCTTCATAGACACGTCGAAATAGCTTTCAAGCGAGGAAATACGGGCATACCAGCCGTCGTATTCGTATGCTCTGATGAGCTTCTTTTTCATACGTCGGCGAATAACGTCACGTGTGAAGTCCTTGTAGCCGTGAGCAACCGAGTCATCTATTATATCCTGAAGGTCGGTTTTTGAAATAACCATAACGTTAGTGCTTATATTGACCTCTGAGTTTTTAGGCTTGTAGCTTGCAATATCGGTGACGGCATTGTTTTCTCCGATTGAAACCACCTTTACGTCCGAGTCAAAGTCAGCATCTCTTGCAGTTATTTTTTTTGTTACGATTGTTATATAAGCGCCTGAGTTTATATGCTCTCTTATTATCTTAGTTAAATCAACGTTGAGGATTACGTCGCAGTCGGAAAGCACTACGTAGTCGGCGCCCGAGCTGTTGATAAAGCTTTTTGCGTTGATTATTGCCTCGAGCCTGCCCTCATATAGCTGTTTGGCAATAGGTGTTTCGTAGGCTGTGACGTAGGGGGGAATCACCTTTATACCACCCGAGCGCCTTGCCAGATCCCAATCTTTTCCCGTTCCTATATGTTCGAGCAGTGAACGGTAGTTGTAGTGGGTTATTATACCGATATTTGTAATGTTGGAATTAACCATATTTGAAAGAGCAAAGTCCACAAGCCGATAACGACAGCCAAAGGGTATACTTGCCATTGTGCGAAATCTTGTCATTTCGGGAATTCCCGTACCGTGAAAGCTTGAAAAAATAAGTCCTGCAACGTTCATTTTTCTCCTCCTTAAGAAATCATATCTCCCGATTTAATAACGCTTTTATCACTAAGCACCGTGTCAGCACCGATTACCGTAATCGAGTCGGGTGTGCCTCCGAGTCCTATTTCGCAGTCAGCTCCCGTTGTGACACCCGAGTCAATTATAGCGTATTCCACCCTTGTACCCGAGCCGATTGTGACGTTGTCCATAATTACGCTGTTTTCGATTACAGCCCCTTCTTCCACTCTTACGTTATTTCCGAGAACGCTGTTTTTTACGCTTCCGTAGACCTCACAGCCTGCAGTCATAGTGGTATTTATAATCGTGGCATTTTCACCGAGGTATTGTGGCGCAGATGCAGTCTGACGAGAATATATTCTCCACCCCTCGTCGTCGAGGGTGAGCTCCGGAGTATTTCCAAGCAGGTCCATATTAGCTTCCCAAAGTGACGGAATTGTACCGACGTCCTTCCAATATCCGTCAAAGGAATATGCAAACATTTTTTCTCCTGCATCAAGCATTTTAGGGATTATATTTTTACCGAAATCATTGTCGCTGTTTGCATCGAGTGAGTCCGAGGCAAGATAGCTCTCAAGGGTAGCTCGGTTGAAAACGTATATTCCCATCGATGCCTTGGTGCTGTCGGGGTTTTGAGGCTTTTCGGTGAATTTATAAATTGAGCCGTCGGGATTGAGTGACATAATTCCAAATCTGCTCGCCTCTTCAATGGGCACGTCTATTACCGAGATTGTACAGACAGCGCCACTCTTTTTATGAAAATCAAGCATTTTTGCATAGTCCATTTTGTAGATATGGTCTCCCGACAAAATCAGAACGAGCTCTGCATTGTAACGGTTGATAAACTCCATATTTTGCCATATTGCGTTTGCTGTGCCCTTGTACCAATCAGAACCGTTTTGCCTTTGGTAAGGAGGGAGTATCTTTACTCCACCAAAGGTTCTGTCCAAATCCCAGGGAAGACCCGTACCTATGTAGTCATTCAGGTACAAGGGCTGATATTGGGTGAGTACTCCCACCGTATCAAGCCCGGAGTTCACGCAGTTTGAGAGAGGAAAATCTATAATTTTATATTTGCCACCATAGGATACCGACGGCTTGGCAGTCTTTTTTGTCAGGGTGTACAGACGGCTTCCCTGTCCACCTGCAAGAAGCATTACAACACATTCTTTCTTTTTGTACATATTCTCCTCCAGAATTTATTTATTTTTTCTCGTGCATTTGAAAATTATTGCCGACAACGGTGGAAGCTTTATTTTTATCGCCTGAGAATAGCTGCCAAGCAAGCACTCGCACAGCTTTAGTGCACCGTCGTTAGTTCTTCCCATACCACCGTAGCGTTGGTCGTCACTGTTGAAAATTTCCTTCCAATTCCCCTTGGGTACACCCAATAAAAATTCCGGGTAATCGACGGGGGTGAAATTTATAATTACGGCAAGCTCTCTGCCTTTTTTGTCCTTTCTGCGATAGGAAATAACGCTTCCTTCGGCATTGTCGGGGTCAATCCATTCAAAGCCCTCCCAGCTACCGTCAAGCTCCCAAAGCTGAGGGTAAGCAAGATATAGGTGGTTGAGCTCTGCCACGTATTGCTGAAGCTGAGCGTGCCTTTCATAATCGGTCAAAAACCATTCTACGCTTCCCTTGTAATCCCACTCGGCAAATTGCCCGATTTCACAGCCCATAAACAGTAGCTTTTTTCCCGGGTGTGTCATCATATATGCCAAAAAGGCTCTTGTTGAGGCAAATTTTTCATCGTAATTTCCTACCATTCTGTCCAATAGCGTTTTTTTGCCGTGTACGACCTCATCGTGAGAAATAGGCAGTATATAGTTTTCAGAGAAAGCGTAGGAGAGCGAGAAGTTGAGCTTGTTGTGATGGTATTTCTTAAAAATCGGATCCACCTCTGCGTAGGAGAGGGTGTCGTTCATCCAGCCCATATTCCATTTGAGAGTAAAGCCCAGCCCGTTGTTTTCAAATCCCGTTACGTTTGACATAGCCGTAGATTCCTCGGCAATTATCATAACGTCGGGATGCTCCTTCGATAGCATACCGTTGAGCTTTTGAAAAAAGCTGATGGCTTCAAGGCATTTGTTTTCACCGTAGATGTTCGCCACCCATTCGTCAGGCTTTTTGTCGTAGTCGAGGTATAGCATAGAGGCTACGGCATCCACTCTTATTCCGTCTATATGGTATTTTTCTATCCAATAATAAGCGTTTGACACAAGAAAGCTTTGTACCTCCTCGCGCCCTACGTCAAAGCGCCGTGTGCCCCATGCCTGGTGCTCAATTCTGTCCCACCCCTGATATTCGTAAAGCAGTCCCGTATCAAATTCATAAAGCCCGTGAGCGTCCTTTGGAAAATGAGCAGGCACCCAATCCACGATCACTCCGAGTCCTGCCTCGTGCAGCTTGTCCACGAATTTCATAAAATCAAGGGGTGTGCCAAAGCGAGAGGTGGGGGCGTAGTAGCCACAGATTTGATACCCCCAGGAACCGTCGAAGGGGTGCTCGGCAATCGGCATCAGCTCAACGTGAGTGTAGCCCATCTGCTTTGCATAAACCGACAGCTCATCGGCAAGCTCACTGTAGCTGAGTGGCGATGAGTCGTCGTGTCTCTTCCACGAGGATAAATGCACCTCGTATATATTGAGTGGAGAGGAGATGACCTTTTCTCTCGTGTAGCGCTTTTTTCTATATTTAATATACCCATCATCCCGCCAATTATATGATGGAAGGTTATAAATTATGCTCGCAGTGGCAGGTGGCAATTCTGCGTAAAAGCCGTAAGGGTCGGCTTTATAGGCTTCCTTTGAGCCTTTTCTTATGTGGTACTTGTATCTGTCGCCCTCTTTAGCATTGTCGCAGACGATTTCCCAGATGCCGTTAGGGGTGATTTTCTTCATAAAAAGGCTGTCGCACTGCCAATTGTTAAAATCTCCTATCAGAGCAACACTATCGGCATTTGGCGCCCATACTCTGAAGCAAAAGCCCTTTTCGTCGGGGTGTACTCCGAGGTATTCATACGCTTTTGTGCTCGTACCCTGGTGGAAATAGTAGGCGTCAGGATTTGTGTTTGGATTTTTCATAATACCACTCCTTTCAACACTTTTGATTTTATATTACGGTGTGTAAAAAAATGCTCGAAACCGTGAGGGTATGTAAAATCTTTGCAAAAAAAGAAATAATTTTTCTTTAGCACTTGAATATTTCTCAATTAAGTTGTACAATGTAAGCGATAACATTAATTGTATTTGCAAATGGTGGTCTTATGATTAAAAAAAATTATATAAAGTCATTGCTGTTAACAGTGCTGGGTTCTTTTATTACGTCTGTGGGGGTATCTCTTTTTTATATTCCTGCAAAAATCGTAAGTGGTGGCGTGTCGGGTCTTGCTACGGTTTTGTTTCATTCTATGGGTATTCAGCCGGGTCTTACCTACGGTCTTCTTAATATAGTATTATTGTTTGCAGCGTTCTTTATACTCGGAAAGAAATTCGTTTTGAATACTCTTATAGGTGCAGGCTCTCTTTCGCTTTTCGTACAGCTTTTGTCCTACCTTCCTCCCATTACCACCGAGCCCTTTCTTGCAACGGTGTTCGGCTCTGTCTTTTACGGTTGTGGAATAGGTATCGCCTTTTTGTCGGGTGCATCTACAGGGGGTACGGATATTGCTGCCCGTATAATTCAGCACTTCAATCCGAGTATAGCAATAGGCAGACTGCTCTTGTTCGTTGACGGCACAATAATTCTGATTTCGCTTATTGCATTCAAGGAAATAAACCTTGCTCTGTTTGGCATTATTGCCCTTGCAATTTCCACCTTTGCAGTAGATTTTCTTATTTCAAAGATGAATATATCAAAGCTCGCCTTTGTAATAACCTCAAAGGGTGACGACCTTTCAAGACTGCTCGTGTCAAATTCGCCAAGAGGAGTTACGCTTATCAAGGCGAAGGGCGCTTATACGGGAGAGGACAGACAGGTGCTTATTTGTGCCCTGAAAAATTCCGAAATCCCCAAATTCCAACACAGAATAGAAAAATTTGACCCCAACGTGTTTATAATATATTCCGAGTCACAGCAGATTGTTGGAAATGGCTTTTACGTATATAGATAAATATCTTGACAACGCAATTATTTTGTGTTAAAATTCATTGTAATAAAGAGCAAAAGGCAGAGATTGGCTCTCTGTCTTTTTTGTTAAATTGGAGGTAAATATGTCAAATTATAAAATTGAAACTAAATGTATTCAGTCGGGCTACGTTCCCGGAAACGGAGAGCCCAGACAAATCCCGATTATCCAGAGCACGACCTTCAAGTACGATACCAGCGAGGATATGGGAAAGCTTTTCGACCTCGAAGCAAGTGGTTATTTTTACACCAGACTTCAGAATCCCACCAATGACTACGTAGCAAAGAAGCTCGCAGACCTTGAGGGTGGTACTGCTGCAATGCTCACCTCATCGGGTCAGGCAGCTAACTTTTATTCGATATTCAATATCGCTTCTTGTGGAGATCACATCGTCGCTGCATCTACGATTTACGGTGGCACCTTCAATCTTTTCTCGGTTACCATGAAGAGAATGGGAATTGATTTTACCTTTGTTTCTCCTTATTGTACCGACGAGGAGCTTGAAAAGGCGTTCCGTCCTAATACCAAGGCTGTTTTTGGCGAAACAATTGCAAATCCCGCCCTCGTTGTTCTTGACATCGAAAGATTTGCAAACGCTGCGCATTCTCACGGTGTACCACTTATCATAGACAACACCTTTGCAACTCCATTCCTTTGTCGTCCCTTCGAGTTCGGAGCAGACATCGTTACTCACTCGACTACCAAGTACCTTGACGGTCACGGTGCAGGAGTAGGTGGCTGTATAGTTGACAGTGGTAAATTTGATTGGACCAAGTATCCCGATAAGTTCCCCGGACTTTGCACACCCGACGACAGCTATCACGGAGTGACCTATACCGAGAGATTTGGACTTGAGGGCGCGTTTATCACTAAGGCTACGGCTCAGCTTATGCGTGACTTCGGCTCAATTCAGTCGCCACAGAACGCTTACATCTTGAACCTTGGAATAGAAAGTCTCCACGTAAGAATGGAGCGCCATTGCTACAACGCATTGAAGATTGCAGAATTTCTCGAAGCTAACCCCAAGATTTCATGGGTCAAGTACAGTGGACTCAAGTCGGACAAGGATTACGCTCTGGCTCAGAAATATCTCCCACTTGGCTCTTGCGGCGTAGTAAGCTTTGGAGTAAAGGGTGGCAGAAAGGCGGCAGAGCTCTTTATGAAGAACCTTCGCCTTGCAGCTATTGAAACTCACGTTGCAGATGCCAAGACCTGTTGTCTGCATCCTGCATCGGCTACACACCGTCAGATGAACGACGCTGAGCTTGAGGCTGCAGGAGTATCTCCCGACCTCGTAAGACTTTCCGTCGGACTTGAAAATGCAGATGACCTTATTGCAGATATCGCTCAGGCACTCGAAAAGGTCGGTGAATAATAATGCCAATCAGAATACCTAATACGTTACCTGCTACTCAGACGCTCATTGACGAAAACATTTTCGTAATGACCGAGACGAGAGCTCTGACGCAGGATATTCGTCCGTTGCAGATTTTACTTCTCAACCTTATGCCCACAAAAATTGTGACCGAAACGCAGTTTGCAAGACTGCTCGGCAATACTCCTCTTCAGGTAGAGCTTGATTTTTTGCAGACCTCGACTCATAAGTCAACGCATACCCCGTCCGACCACCTTTTAGCTTTTTACAAGGTGTTCGATGAAATAAAGCACAAGAAATATGACGGTATGATAATAACGGGTGCGCCTGTTGAGCAGATGCCCTTTGAGGAAGTGAATTATTGGAATGAGCTCTGTGAGATTATGGAGTGGTCAAAAACACACGTAACCAGCACTCTCCATATATGCTGGGGCGCTCAGGCAGGACTTTATTATCATTACGGGATAGATAAGAAGCCCTTGAAGGAAAAGCTCTTTGGTGTATTTCCTCATAAGGTAGTACACAAGAACGCCATACTTTTCAGGGGCGTCGATGACGAGTTTTACGTTCCTCATTCAAGGCATACAACCGTAGACGTTGAAGAGGTGCGCCGTCACCCCGAGCTCAAAATTCTTACCTTGTCCGACAAGGCAGGGCTTCATTGCTGTATGACCGAGGGTGGACGTCAGATTTTCGTTACGGGACATTCGGAGTACGATGCAGAAACTCTCAAGAACGAATATCTCAGAGATAAAAATGCAGGCCTTGAGATTAAAGTGCCCGAGAATTATTTTCCACACGACGACGATACTCTTGCACCTGTTGTTAAGTGGCGTGCACACGCAAATTTGCTCTTTTCAAATTGGCTCAATTATTTCGTATATCAGACTACCCCATATAATATTGACGAGATTTGACAATCAATATAAAGAAATAGAAAAAGAGGGAAATCCGTTGGATTTTCCTCTTTTTCCATATAAATCAGAGAAAGGCGAAACCTGCTTTTTTTACATATCCGTTTACTTGTCGTGTTTTTCTTTGAGAATTCTCACGTTTTCATCAACCACCTTTTTGTGCAGTGGATACCAGAACCACAAAACGATGGCGAGCAGTATAAATCCAATCGACGGGACTATAGTTGCAATATTGAAAATTCCGTCAAGAATATCAGGGTCGAAGGCAGTAGCTTCGCTGTATCCTATAGCTGTAAGGAGTGAGCCGGCAAGTCCTGCTGCAGCTGCCTGACCGAGCTTTCTTGCAAAAGAATACAGAGCGTAAATCGAGCCGTCCTCACGCTTGCCGTTTTTTATTTCGGAGTAGTCTATTACGTCGGTTATGAGCGCCCAGGAAACCATTGAGAATATTCCAAGCCCCAACCACGCAAAGAAGGTAATAAAGATATAACCCCAAACGTTTTGTGGTCGGATAAAGAAGAGCGAGAGTGTTATAAGACCTGCCAAGAGATTTGCCACTGCGCTTACCTCGGCTTTGCCAAATCTTTTTGCCAGAGGCTTTGCTACACTTGCCGACACTACCATACCCACCATCATCATAATTGTTGATACCGTTTGCAGTCGTGCGTTTCCGTAGTAATTCGGGTAAATATAATTGGACATTGACTGCATGGTCAGCTGTGCCACCAGCATTACAACCGAGGCAACGATGATGGAGATGAGCGCCTTGTTGGTAAAGGCTTTTTTGAATATCGCAAAGAAGGGCTCATTTGACTCTGCAGATGAGTTATCTACCTTGACACGCTCTGTTGTAAGGTAGTAGCAGCCAATATAAGAAAGTACGGCGAGAATAGAGAAAATACCTGCAATCAAAGTGAATTTCGTACCGTCAAGAATGCTTTTTCCGTCGACGGTGTTATACGCGAAAAGAGGAATACCTGCACCTACAATCAAGCCTGCCAATGCACCACCCATTGTTCTGAAGGTGGAAAGCGATTGACGGTCGGAGGGCTCGGCTGATATGGCAGAAGCCATTGAGCCGTAGGGAATATTAATAGATGTGTAGAAAATCGAGCCCCAAAGAATATAGGTTACGAAGAGCCAGACAACCTTGAAGGTTGTGGAATAGGAGGCAAAGGCGCTTTGATATATAAGGAAGGAAGAAATTGCGACGGGGGCGCACATACGTCTGAGCCAGGGCTTGAATTTTCCGACGGGGGTAATACGGCTTTTGTCGCAAATTCTACCCATAATAACGTCGGTAAAGGCATCGACAAATCGAGCTACCATCATAACTATACCTACTATATATCCGTCAATTCCCATAACGTCGGTATAGAATTTCAGCAGGAATGAAGAGGAGATGAGGAAGGTAAAATCGTTTCCAAAATCACCGAGTAAGTAGCCGATTTTATCTTTTATGCCAAATGGCTTTGTGTTGTTCATAACATTGTCCTTTCTTTTTGTTTTTCACCTTTATAAATTCCCCGAATTCAATAAAAAATACAAATCAGGTTAAATTTTGTATTTCAGGACAAACTACACTTGACTTGCAGAAAAAAATAAAGTATAATTGTAACGGTTTTCCGTTGCGTAAAGGAGAAAAATGAGAAGAATTTTTAACTTTAACGACAATTGGATTTTTACTAAAGAAAAGCCCGAAAGCCTTACCGACCTTCCAAAAGGAGAAAAGCTCAACCTTCCACATACCTGGAACGCAGTTGACGGTCAGGACGGTGGAAATGATTATTACAGAGGCGAGTGCTTTTATTTCAAGAGCTTTTCAAAAACTGATTATGAGGGCGAGGAGCTTTGGCTGGAAATCCTCGGAGCAAATTCGACTGCAAAGATATATATAAACGGAGAAATGCTCAAATGCCACGAGGGTGGATATTCCACCTTCAGAGTCAATATGACTCCCTTTCTCAAAGAGGATAATACGGTTGCCGTATCGGTTGACAATTCGCCAAACGATTCGGTTTATCCACAGATGGCAGACTTCACCTTTTACGGTGGAATATATCGTGACGTGAGAATTATCTCTGTGCCAAAATGCCATTTCGACCTTGATTATCACGGCTCTCAGGGAATTGCAGTCACCCCGAAAATGCTCGGTGATATGGCAGAGGTTGAAATCGAGGTCTATCTTGAAGACGTCAAGGACAAAAACATTCTTTTTGAAATATATGATGCAAGTGGCGAGCTCGTTGCAAGTCAGACAAACGATTCGGCATTGAAAAAGGCAACCCTTCCCATTGAAAAGGCTCACCTTTGGAACGGTGTATATGACCCTTATCTCTACACTGCCAGAGCTACGCTTTTCGACAGTACCGATAGCTACGATGCAGTTGAGACAAGATTTGGCTGCCGTACCTTCGAGGTCAGCGCCAAAAGGGGTTTTTTACTCAACGGAAGCGAATACGCTTTAAGAGGCGTTTCGAGGCATCAGGACAGATGGGGAATGGGTAATGCCATTACTCAAAAAGAGCACCGTGAGGATATGGAGCTGATCAGCGAGCTTGGAGCGAATACTATAAGACTTGCCCATTATCAGCACGACCAGTTTTTCTATGACCTTTGCGATGAATACGGAATGGTTGTATGGGCAGAAATCCCTTATATTTCAAATCATTTGTCTGCCGGCTTTGATAACACCGTCTCACAGCTCAAGGAGCTGATTATTCAGAATTACAATCACCCCTCAATTTGCTTTTGGGGTCTTTCAAACGAAATTACTATGGGTGGCTACGATAAGGAAGAGCTACTTGAAAATCACAGAGTACTCAACGACCTTGCCCATAAGCTTGACAGCACGAGATATACTACCATGGCTGTTCTGACAATGTGTTCAATCAAGGATGCATACCTTGGAATCCCCGACCTTATTGCCTACAATCATTATTTTGGCTGGTACGGTGGTAACACTTCGATGAACGGTGAATGGTTTGATAATTTTCACAAGGAGTATCCTCTTCGTCCGATTGCTATATCGGAATATGGGGCAGAGGGCTTGAATTGGCATAGCTCAAAGCCGACTCAGGGCGATTATACCGAGGAATATCAGGCGTATTACCACGAGGAGCTTATAAAACAGCTCTTTTCAAGAAAATATATCTGGGCGACTTACGTCTGGAATATGTTTGATTTTGGCGCTGACGCAAGAGCCGAGGGTGGAGAGAACGGACAAAACCACAAGGGACTCGTTACCTTTGACAGAAAGTACAAAAAAGACTCGTTCTATGCCTATAAGGCGCATTTATCTTCTGTGCCCTTCGTTCATATTGCAGGCAAGCGCTACGTTGACAGGGTAGAGGACACGACGGTTGTAACCGTATATTCCAATCTTGATACCGTTGAGCTTTTTGCTAACGGAAAGAGCCTTGGCAAGAAGAAGGCTTCGGATAGATTTTTCAAATTCGAGGTTGAAAACGTCGGGGTAACAAAGCTTGAGGCTGTTGCCGGAAGCTGTCGCGACTGTGCAGAAATCCGTAAGGTTGACAGCGTAAACGAGGATTATATTCTAAAAGAAAAGGGCGCTGTGCTCAATTGGTTTGATATTACCGAGCCCGAGGGGTGTCTGAGTCTTAACGATAAGGTTGAGGTCATTTTGGCAAGTCACGATGGCGCAAGGGTTATGGCAGAGTTCTTTTCAAAAATCAACGAAGCACTTCCTGTAAAAACCGAGGGTATGGGCGCAGATATGTTCAAGATGCTTGGCTCGTTCACTTTGCTCAGATTAACCTCGATGGTGGCAATGCTTGACGTCGCCTTCACCAAGGACGAGCTTCTTACACTTAACAGACGTCTTAACAGAATAAGAAAACCATAAAACGAAAACGAAAGGCTGACTTTCGCAGTCAGCCTTTTTTATAAAATAGGAGGAAACAATTATGAAAATGTCATTTCGCTGGTATGGCGAATCCGACCCCATTTCACTTGAGTATATCCGTCAGATTCCGGGTATGCGTTCGGTAGTAAGCGCAATTTATGACGTTGCGCCCGGTGAGGTGTGGCCCGAGGAGAGCCTCAAAAAAATGAAGGAGACGGTAGAAGCAAACGGATTGATTTTCGATATCGTAGAGTCAGTTCCCGTTCCGGAGAACATCAAGCTCGGCAGAGAAGATGCAGACCATCTCATCGACGTATATTGCGAGAATATAAGAAGATGCGCAAAATACGGAGTAAAGTGCATTACTTATAACTTTATGCCTGTTTTTGACTGGACGAGAACACAGCTTGACAAGAAAGCTCCCGACGGCTCAACGAGTCTTGTTATGTATTGGGAACAGATGAAGGACCTTGATCCCCTCAAGGACGATATTCATCTTCCGGGTTGGGACTCGAGCTATTCGCAGGAGGAGGTTCGTGAGCTTATAACTGCTTACGGCGAAATCGGTGAGGAGGGGCTTTGGAGAAATCTTGAAAAATTCCTCAAGAAGATTATACCCGTTGCCGAGGAATGTGGAGTAAGAATGGCAATTCACCCCGATGACCCACCATATTCAATCTTCGGTATTCCCCGTATAATCACCTGCGAGGCTAACCTTGACAGAATGCTCAAAATAGTTGACAGCCCTGCAAATAGCCTTTGCCTTTGCACAGGCTCACTCGGTTGCGCTAAGACCAACGATACGGTTGCAATGGTCAGAAAGTATTCTGCAATGGACAGAATTGCATTTATGCATATGAGAAATATCGCAATTATGGACGACGGAAGCTTTGAAGAAAGCGGACACCTCTCTGCTTGTGGAAGTCTCGATATGTACGAGATTACTAAGGCTCTTGTAGAAACAGGCTTTGACGGATACGTAAGACCCGACCACGGAAGAATGATATGGGGAGAAACGGGCAAGCCGGGCTATGGACTTTATGACAGAGCACTGGGTGCAACCTATATCAACGGACTCTTTGAGGCTTGTGAAAAGGCAATCAAGAAATAAAAAATCAGCTTGTAGCATTTTGCTACAAGCTGATTTTTATTACAAGCAAAGTCTACTTATTAAATCGTGAGCGTTAGCGAACATCAGTTTTTTACATTCTGTCAATTATTCTTTGCATATACTCTGCATAGATACCTGCTAAAAATTCTGATCCCGTAGAAATACCTGCGTTGCTGATGTTGGTTGGGTGAACTCCGTCTCTCATATAATCGAGATGGTTGTGATTGATAAACTCAGATGCGAAGAGACCGTCAAGAGGAACGTACTCGTCGGCAAATTCACGTGCAAGCTTTCTTATGATTTCGGTCTTGATGGGAAGGTCCTCTCTGAAGCCGGCCTTCTCCTCAACAGGACCGAGGAAGGGCTCTAATATCATAATTTTAGCATTAGTGCGTTCCTTTATAGCCGTGAGTATTGTGCGATAATCATTTTCAAATTCAGTGTTGTCAATCCAATTTTTCTTTTCGGCATAGTGCCAAACGTCGTTTATTCCCAAAAGGATTGAAACAATATCAGGCTGAATGTCTATAATGTCTTTTTCCATTCTTGCAAGCACATGGCTTACTTCGTTTCCACTGATACCTAAATCAACGAATTCAAATTCAATGTCGGGGTTATTCTTTTTGAGAATTTCTGCGGCATACTTCGGGTATCCGTATCCGAGATTATGTATGTCCTCTCTGTCGCGTCCTGCGTCTGTTATGCTGTCGCCTTGAAATAGAAGTTTGATTTTTTTCATATTACACTCCAAGTTAGATTACTTTAAGACGAGTGTAACATCAGATAATAAAAAAGTCAAGTAAAAAATTATATTTTATTTCAAATTGTTTATGCTGAGTTGATTTTTTGGGTGTAAACTGTGTACAATATTAGCATAATATGGAATGAAGAGGTGTAAAAATGTTCAAAATACTTGTGGCTGAGGACGACAGAGAGCTGAGAAATCTTTACGAAAAAGTACTTGAACAGAGTGGATACGTTGTAAAAGGAGTATCAAACGGTCAGGAGGCTCTTGAGCAAATTGACAAAGAACGCTTTGATTTGGTCATTTCGGATATAATGATGCCTGTAATGGACGGTTACGAGCTTGTTCGTGAGCTGAAAAAAACAAATAGCGAGCTCCCTGTACTTATAATAACGGCAAAAGACCAGTTCGACGATATGAGACGAGGCTTTATGCTGGGTGGTGACGATTATATGGTCAAGCCGATTAATATCAACGAAATGGTTTTGCGCGTGGGTGCACTACTCAGAAGGGCAAATTCAATTCATGAAAGACGTCTGACAATTGGCTCAACCGTTATGGAATACGATTCTCTCAGCGTGAAAAGTGGGGATAAGATAATTGTTTTGCCTCAAAAGGAATTTATGCTTCTTTATAAAATGGCATCCTATTCGGGCAGGATTTTTACCCGTCAGCAGATGATGGACGATGTGTGGGGTTATGATACCGAAAGCGATACTCATACGGTAGACGTGCACATAGGAAGGCTGAGAGAAAAATTCAGGGATAACCCCGATTTCAAAATAGTGACAATGCGAGGAATGGGATATAAGGTGGAAAAGCTATGAAAGAGGTATTCAAATTAAGCGAAAAGAAGAATAAAATAGAGGTAAAGACAAGGTTTTCTATAAGGCTTCTTTTTATGCTCGTAATATTTATTGAGCTGTTATTCGTTACCCTTTTATCAAACGGTATAGCCGCCCTTATTCCGACAGCCGTTGTAAAGCTACCATCTTTTATCTGGGTGCTTATTCTTGCAGTTTCAATCGGTGGAATAGTTACATACGTCATCACATATTATTTGCTCAATCCAATAACCGAGCTGAGCCATGCAATGATGAGGGTAGCAGAGGGAGATTTTGATATACATTTTGACAAAAAGGGGGCAGTAAGGGAAACCAAACAGCTTTACGCCAGCTTCAATCGTATGACTAAGGAGCTGAAAAGCACCGAGCTTTTGCAAAATGATTTTGTTTCAAATGTCTCGCACGAATTCAAGACGCCTCTTGCTACCATAGAAGGCTATGCTACTCTTCTTCAGGATAAGACACTCAGCGACGAGCAAAGAGATGAGTACGTTGAAAAAATCAGGGTGAGCACGGCAAGGCTTTCGGAGCTTGTGAGAAACGTTTTGCTTCTTTCGAAGGTAGAAAACGGAACGATTTCCAATCACGACGAGCAGTTCAGGCTCGATGAGGAAATCCGTCAATCCATTTTTTCGCTTGAAAAGGAGTGGACCGAAAAAAATATTGATTTTGATATAGAACTTGAGAGTGTCGTGTGGGTCGGCAACAGAGGACTTCTTTTCCACGTATGGACCAATCTGATAGCAAATGCTATAAAATTCAATACTCAGAACGGATTTGTCGGAATCTATCTTACCGAAGAAGCCGATAGGGTCGTTTTTACGGTGACTGACAGTGGAGTTGGAATAAAGAGTGAGGATATCGAGCATATTTTCGAGCGTTTTTATCAGGGCGACTCGTCAAGAAGAGAAGAGGGTAACGGTCTCGGTCTTGCCCTTGTGTCCCGGATCTGCGCAAAAATCGGAGCTGAAATAGAGGTCAATAACCGAACCTGTGGTGGCGCAGAATTCAGAGTAATATTTACAAAATAATGTTTTGAGAGGGTTATTATGAGCGCAATTAAATGTATTATTTATTTTGCCATAATAGGAATAATAGCTTTTGTTACGGGTAGGCTGTTGCCGAAGAGAATGTTCAAAAAAGGCAAATATCCCTACCGTCAGTTCAGCTTTGAAAAAAACGGGGAAATATACGAGCGTATGTCGGTAAAAATGTGGCAGAAGTTCTTTCTTGATATGAGTAAGCTTTTTCCCGGGCTGATAACCAAGCGAGAAATGGTGTCACGGCCTAAAAAAGAGGTCGTAGAGGATATGCTTATGGAAACCTGCGTAGCCGAGGTTATACACGTTGGGCTGTTATTATTTGGCTTTGGTGCAGTGTTTATATGGAAGGGGCTTGGTGGAGTTGTGGTGAGCATTTTGTATTTTTTAGGAAATCTGCCGTACATCATAATCCAGCGTTACGAAAGGCCACGCCTCGAAAGACTGTTAGAGCGTATGCAAAGGGAGACGGTAAAATGAAATTTGTAATTCTTAGCTGTAATACGGGTCAGGGGCACAACTCGGTGGCAGATGCCATAAACGAGGAGCTTTTACTGAATTCTGAGACCTCAAGGGTGCTCGATGCATTTTCATTTATTTCGCAAAGGTTTTCCAGCCTGATTGCAAAAAGCCATTCAGCAATATACAGACATCTGCCCAAGGCGTTTGACAAGGGCTACCGTTTTTGCGAGAATAATCCGTCGGTGTTTGAGGAAAGGTCGATTGTTTCAAGGTGCTTAAAAAAGGGAGCAGAGGACTTATCGCATGAAATCGCAGATGCCGACGTGGTAATTTCCACCCACCCTCTTGCCTCCTTAATTCTTGCCGAAGCAAAAAGACAGTGTAGCTACAGCTTCAAAACAGCCTTTGTTGCAACAGACTATACCTGCGCTCCGAGCGTTTCCGAGTCCAAAATGGATATTTATTTTGTTCCCCGTGGCTTGAAGGGTGAGTTTGCAGACAATGGAATTACGAGCGTTGTGGAAAGTGGAATACCTGTAAGGCGCGAATTTTTTTCCAAGAATACAAACGCAAGGCGTGAGCTTGGCATACCCGAATCCACAACACACGTTCTTGTGATGTGTGGAAGTATGGGCTGTGGTCCGATTGAGGAGCTTGCAGAAATGCTTGCAGACACGCTTGGTGAAGAGCATATTGTGAGTATAGTATGTGGGAGCAATAACAAGCTTTATAAAAGTCTTTCGGATAAATTTTCCGAGCATAAGAGCTTCAGGATTTATTCCTTTACCGATAAGGTGTCTGACCTTCTTTCGTCGGCAGACCTGTTCGTTACAAAGCCGGGTGGAATAAGCACGAGCGAGTCTATGGCAATGGCTGTTCCCATGGCACTTATAAATACAGTTGCAGGCTGTGAGGAGCACAATAAAAATTATTTTGTGTCAAGAAACTGCGCAGTGTCTGCCGAGGATATAGGAGTGCTTTTCGATAGCATTGTATCGTTGCTTTCGTCGCCCGAAAGACTCGGGGAAATGTCGGCAAATCTCGCTGCAATTGCTCCGTTAAACCCTCAGGGACTAATATATGAAGCATTGAAAAGGATGTAAAAATGACAAATTACAAGGAATTTCGGTTCTCAAAAATAAATTCGCCACAGTTTAGTCACATAAAGTTATTGATTTTTTGGGTAATTTATGGAATAATGTTCTTGTTCGTAGAGAGAATATATGAGGTGGATTTTTACATACCGATGCATTCGCCACTTGACGATTTAATTCCGTTTTGCGAATTTTTCGTAATTCCTTATATGTATTGGTTTGTCTTTCTTGTGGGAACGCTTGCATATCTGTTTTTCTTCGATATTCCAGCCTTTCGCAGAATGATGTATTTTATAATTGTTACTTATTCGGTTACGATGGTGATATATCTTTTATTTCCCACTTGTCAGAATCTCAGGCCTGTTGAATTTGAAAGAGACAATATATTTACCCTCTTTATATCTCACTTTTATAATTTTGATACCAACACCAACGTATGTCCCTCAATTCACGTTATCGGCTCGTTTGCCGCAATGTTCGGAATGCTTGATTCAAAGTGCTTTTCGGCGAAGGGCTGGAGGGTATACGCCGTGTTGACTACCGTTGTGATTTCTCTTTCAACCGTGTTTCTTAAGCAGCATTCGGTTTGGGACGTCTTTCTTGCGCTTCCACTGTGTGCGATTGCATACGTCGTCATATATAGAATGAAAGGTGATAATAATGTTAGAACTGAAGGGAATTAAAAAAGAATATCCTGCAGGCAACCTGAAGGTTGAGGCACTTCGTGGAATTAATTTGAAATTTAGAAAAAGCGAATTTGTTTCAATCCTCGGACCATCGGGCTGTGGCAAAACTACTATGCTTAATATTATTGGTGGACTCGACCAATACACCGAGGGTGACCTTATAATTAACGGGGAATCGACCGGGAGCTTCAGCGACAGGGATTGGGACACCTACAGAAACCATTCTATCGGCTTTGTTTTTCAAAGCTACAACCTCATTCCACATCAGACGGTTTTGCAAAACGTTGAGCTTGCCCTTACTCTTTCGGGAGTCGGCAAGTCAGAGAGACGAGAGCGCGCCAAAAAGGCGCTTGATGAGGTTGGACTTTCGGAGCAGATTTACAAGCGCCCCTCCGAGATGTCGGGTGGTCAGATGCAGAGAGTTGCTATTGCAAGAGCGCTTGTGAACAATCCCGATATAATTCTTGCCGACGAGCCGACGGGCGCTCTTGATACTGCGACCAGCGTTCAGGTAATGGAAATCCTAAAGGAAATTTCTCACGAGCGCCTCGTAATTATGGTTACTCATAATCCCGAGCTTGCTCAGCGTTATTCAACGAGAATAATCAAGATGCTCGATGGAGTTATAACAGACGATTCAAATCCGATTTTGTCCGACGAGGAGAGTAAGAGCTCTGAAAGCCTCAAGGGAGTAAAAAAGCCGTCGATGTCTTTGAAAACCTCTTTTGGACTTTCTCTTAAAAACCTTATAACAAAGCGTGGCAGAACTATTCTGACAGCCTTTGCTGGCTCAATCGGTATTATTGGAATAGCCTTGATTTACGCACTTTCTCAGGGCTTTACAACCTATATTGACGAGGTTCAGGAAAAGGCTCTGTCCTCATATCCCTTGAGTGTTGAGGCTTCGGTAATGGATATGTCTACCCTGATAGAAACCTTTATGGGAGCTTCGTCGGGAGATGCCGAGCACGAGCTCGATGCAGTTTACGTAAAGCCTGCAATCTATAATATGGTTAGCTCAATGAACAACCTTGAGGCAGAGAAAAATGACCTGAAGGCGTTCAAGAGCTTTATTGAAAAAGAAAAAAGTCAGCCTGATTCAAGGCTTGCAGAGGCGCTCAACGGAGTGCAGTACACCTATGATATTCAGCTTTTGGTTTATACCGAGAGTCCCGACGGTAAAATCATATATTCCGACACTCAAACGATGCTTCAGGAATTGATTTTGAAGCATATGGGTGTAGATTTTTCGACTATGCTCAGCGCAAGAGACCAGCTTGCCTCGAGTGGCTCGGCAATGAGTGGCTTTGCCGGTATGGACGGAGTAAAGCTCTGGCAGGAAATGCTTTCGGGCAAAAACGGAGCGCCTGTCAGCGAGCTTATAACAGAGCAGTACGAGCTGGTTTACGGAGCTTGGCCTAACAGCTATAACGAGGTTGTTCTCGTGCTTGACGAGAACAACGAGCTTGACGATATGACACTTTATGCACTCGGTCTTACCTCCGAGGAGGATGCAGGCAAAATAGTGCGGTCTGCAACCGAAAAAACCGAGCTTGACTATAATGACAGGAGCTGGAGCTACAAGGAAATCTGTGACAAGGAATATCGTGCCGTTCTCAATTCGTCCTGCTATACTCTTGACGAGTCGACGGGGCTTTACACCGATATGAGACAGTCGGACGCAGGGTTGAGATATCTCTATGCAAACGCAATTCCTCTTAAGGTAGTAGGTGTAATCCGTCCTGCCGAGGACAGCTCAACGATGCTCCTTACGGGTTCAATAGCTTACACCTCTCTTTTGACCGAATATATAATTGAAAACACAAGCAGCTCATCTGCTGTCAAGGCACAGCTTGAAAATGAGGGCAAAGATATATTCACCGGCAAGCCCTTCCGTGATTCTGCAGCAATTACTCCCGAAATCAAGGAGAAGGAGTTCAAGTCTTATATCGAAAAGCTCAACGACACCGAGAAGGCAGAGCTTTATATCAGAATTCAGGCAATTCCCGACGAAGCCTTCGTCAGCGCGCAGGTAGAGGGAATGCTTGGAGTTATGACCAGGCAGGATATAGAAAACGCTATCGTTGAAGCTATCGTTTCGGAAATGGGTAGCTCGGAGGACGAGGTGAGAGAGTACGTTAGCTCGATGGACGACAAGGACCTCGATGCCTTTATGACGGCTTCTATTTCCGAGAGGGTGAGGTCAGACTATGCCCTAAAGGTGAAATCTCAGCTTTCTACACTTCCAACGCCTCAGCTTGTAACGATGTTAAATGAATTCGTTTCGGGCTTCACTACCGAGGACTTCGTGCGTTATTACGACGGCGTTATGGATTTTTCAAAATCGAGCTACGATGCAAATCTCAAGACGCTCGGATATGTTTCGCTGGACTCTCCGTCAAGCATAAATCTGTATGCCTCAAGCTTTGAAAACAAGGACGTAATCGAAGAGGTAATCGAGGAATACAACAGTAGTGTTGATGAGCTTTTCCGAATCAAGTATATCGACTATATCGGAATAATGCTTTCGTCGATTACAACGATAATCAACACCATTACCTACGTCCTTATTGCCTTCGTTGCGATTTCACTTATTGTTTCCTCTATTATGATAGGTGTTATTACGCTCATTTCGGTGCAGGAGAGAACAAAGGAAATAGGAATACTTCGTGCAATCGGTGCATCAAAGAGAGACGTTTCTCTTATGTTCAATGCCGAGACCGTCATTATAGGTATGGCATCGGGCTTGCTTGGAGTCGGGGTGACTTATCTGTTATGCGTACCGATTAACGCCGTTATTCACTCTCTTACGGGAATTGCGACTCTCAATGCGTATTTGCCAATCCCGGTTGCTTGCACGCTGGTTATAATAAGTGTAATACTTACTTTGTTTTCAGGAATTATACCTTCAAGAAGCGCAGCCAAGAAGGATCCCGTGGTTGCTCTAAGAACAGAATAACGACATTCCCCCGAGAATTTTTCTTGGGGGAATGTATTTTTATGCAAAAATTGGTTGATTTTTTGTAAATTGTGTGTTATAATTATATAAATTTTTGTTTCGGAGGAAATACATAATGGAAATTTTAGCATTCGTTTTATATTTCGTTATCGTATTGGCTATAGGAATTGTATTTTTTCTCAAGTCAAAGGGCGCTAACGAAAAAGATTATTTTTTAGGTGGCAGACAAATGGGACCTTGGGTAACAGCTATGAGTGCTCAGGCGTCCGATATGAGTGCATGGCTTCTTATGGGACTTCCCGGAAGTATCCTTGCTTTTGGTCTCGGTCAGGCGTGGATTGGTATCGGTCTTGCGATTGGTACAGCGCTCAACTGGATTATCGTGGCAAAGAGACTTAGGAAGTTTTCTAAGGCATCGGGCGACTCAATTACTCTTCCTCAGTATCTTTCAAACAGATTTGCAACGGCTAACCCTGCTCTTAAGATTATATGTGCAGTTGTATTTCTCATAAGCTTTACTCTTTACGTTGCATCGGCATTCTCGGCAGGCGCAAAGGTGTTCAGTGACCTTTTCCCCAAGCTTGGTCCTGAAAATGCAATGCTTATCTTTGCAGTTATTATTCTTATTTACACCTTCCTCGGTGGCTATAAGGCTGTTTGCTGGACAGACTTTTTCCAGGGTATTTTGATGTTCCTTGCACTTGTTACAGTTCCGATTGTAATGGTTGTAACACAAGACTTTGACACATCTGCTCTTACCCCGATTGTAGTTGGTGACACGACCTATTCGTTTACAACCAACCTCTTCAGCGCAAGCTGGCAGGAAATCGTTTCGGGTCTCGGCTGGGGTCTTGGCTACTTTGGAATGCCTCACATTCTCGTTCGTTTTATGGGTATCGAGAAACCAAGTATGGTTAAGAAGAGCGCAATCGTTGCTATTATCTGGGTTGTTATTACACTCTTTGCAGCGATTATGATTGCATACCTTGGAAGAATGGTGGTTGGTGCAGAGCTTTTGGCTAATGGCGCTCAGGAGCTTGTTTTCGTTACACTTGCAAGAAGGCTTTTCCCTGCATTTATCGCAGGCATTCTCCTTGCAGCTATTATCGCAGCATCAATGTCAACAGCTGACTCACAGCTTCTCGTTGCTTCATCGTCCTTTACAAGCGATATCTACAAGCCCATTATCAGAAAGAACGCATCCGAGAAGGAGGTTCTTTGGGTAGGCAGACTCGTAGTTGTTATCGTATCTGTTGTTGCTTACTTTATTGCAAGCAGTAAGGGCTCGGGAGCTCAGGCTGTTATGAATATGGTATCTAATGCGTGGGCACTCTTCGGTGCAGCCTTTGGTCCTGTTGTAATTCTTTCGCTCTTCTGGAAGAGACTTACGTATAAGGGTGCATTGGCAGGTATTATAGTAGGTGCAATCGTTGATATCGTATGGCTCTTCAGCTTCTCTGCTACGGGCGTTTATGAAATCGTTCCCGCATTTATTATAAGCTGGATTGTAACCATGGTTGTTTCTGCAGCTGATAAAAAGCCTTCAGATGAAGTAATTGCAATCTACGAAAAGGGTACTAACAAGGAAATTGACGATTAATATGGAGAAAAATATGATTACCATAAAAAATGATTATATAAGCGCAAGCTTTAATACAAAGGGCGCAGAGCTCAGAAATCTTGTTTGCGACGGTAAGGAATATATGTGGCAGGCAGACCCTGCATGGTGGGCGCAAACCTCTCCTCTTATGTTCCCCATTTGTGGTGGACTTATGGACGATGAGTTTATCTATGATTCAAAGACATACACCGTAAAGAAGCATGGCTTTGCCAAGACGATGGAATTCGAGGTTGAAAAGCAAAGTGAAAATTCGGTTACCTTCCTTCTCAGAAGCAACGAAGAAACACTCAAGCAGTATCCCTTCACCTTCGAGCTTCGCGTTGTTTATACTCTTGTTGGCAAACAGCTTCAGGTAAGATATGAGGTAACCAATACGGGTAAGGACACAATGTACTTCTCAATCGGCTCTCACGAGGGCTACGCTACCCCCGAGGGAATAGAGGAATACGAGCTTGTTTTCCCACAAAAAGAAACTCTTTACGCTTATGGCTTGACAGGTAATTACCTCGATTCAAGAAGAACGCTTATCGTTGACAATTCCGACAGACTTCCTCTCAAAGAGGAGTATTTCTCGGTAGACGCTCTCGTCTTCCCCGAAATCGTATCTCGTTCTGTAATTCTTCAAAAGAAGGACGGCTCAAAGGCAGTCAGAGTAGAGTTCGACGGATTTTTCAATCTTATGGTATGGCAGAAGTGTGGAGCACCATATATCTGTATTGAGCCCTGGAATGGAGTGCCCGACTTTATGGAATCCAATAAGGACTTCGTAAATAAAATCGGTATTCAACAAGCGAGCGCAGGTTCAACCTATATCAGAACTCACAATATAGAAATTCTTAAATAAAAAACGGTGTAGCCTTCAAGGCTACACCGTTTTTTGCAATGCAAAATTATTCTACGTATTTCCTTGCTACTCGGGGTGACATTCCCGTGTACAATTCGTAATTGATCCTGTTTGAAAGGGCTGCGTATTCGTCAATCGTAATTCCTTCGCTGCCCCAGAAGGTGACCTCGTCACCCTGAGCAATATTAACCTTGGCGTCGGTGATGTCTACCATGAGCAAATCCATACATACGTTGCCGACTATATTAAAGAATTCGCCATTGATTTTCACTCTTCCTTTATTGGACAGTGCTCTTGGAATACCGTCGGCATAGCCTGCCGAAACGACTGCTATACGTGAGTCCTTCTCAAACGTGTGTGTTCTGGAATATCCGATTCCGTCTCCTTTTTTCACCTCGTGGAGCTGTCCGACTCTTGCACAAAGGGTCATTACCTCCTTCAAGGGTTTGTCAGGGTGCTTTGAAAGATATGCGTTTTTTATATCCTCTGACGGATACGCTCCGTATAAAGCTATACCGGGTCTCACTGCAGACAAATGTGTCTTGGGTCTTGCAAGAATAGCAGCCGAATTGGCTATGTGCGAGATGCCCGTTTCGACACCACGCGTTTTTAACGTTGCGACGGTGTCGGTGAATTTTTTGAATTGAATACTTGTGAAATCCGAGCTCATATCGTCACTTTCTGCAAAGTGGCTGAATATCCCCTTGATTGCTATGTTATTCAGCTTTGAAATTTTTTCAATTTCCTCTATAGTATCGGGGTTGTCTGCATCGAGTCCAAATCTGCGCATACCTGTGTCCAGCTTTATATGAACGTACAGGGGAGTCAGGTCGGTATTTTCGGATAGCTTTCTTGCATATTCAAAGCCCGTTACGGTCTGAATAATATTTTTCTCGGCAAGCAGGGGAGCAAACGACGGGTCGGTGTATCCGAGCACGAGAATTGAGTTGTTAATTCCCTCATCTCTCAGCGCAAGCGCCTCGTTGAGCTCTGCCACCGCGAAGGTGCTTACCCTTGATGACAGGGCGTGTGCAATCTCAATTGCTCCGTGGGAATACGCATTGGCTTTTATGATGGGGATTATTTCACATCCATCATTCAAAAGCTCTTTTATACAATCGAAATTATGTAATAGATTTTTTATTGAAATTTTTGCGTAGCATCTTAGATATTCCATTAATCAGAAAGCTCCTTGTGTATTGTAATCCTAAATCCTTCGCCCTGAATTTCACAGAGTGTTTCGTTGTCAAATATTAAGTTTATTTCGTCTTTTTCAAGTGCTTCGTACAACGGTGCGACAATTGTCATTTTTGGGGCTTCACCCTCAAATACAAGCTCTTTGTACGAAATATTACCACCTTTGTCATCAAGGGTTATGCACAGCCCCTCGGGGACGGTTGGCTCAAAGCGTACGTAGTCCTCGCTTATACTCAGCCTTCCTTCTACGTCGTCGATTGTGACGAGGTAACTGCGACCTATAACGGTGTAGTCTTGCTCCTTTGCACAGGATACTAATAAAAACGCGAAAAACAGCAGAATAACTCTTTTCATAAAGAACACTCCTTTAAGAAAAGACTATTCGGTCAGGGCTTATTTTATAACACAATTTTTGTTGTAGTAGTAAAGCGCTTTGAGCGCCTTTTCGGTTGCGTTGAAAACGAGAGCCTTTTTTTCACCCTTGTCGGTGCTGAAAATAGCGCAGTACGCATCCTCGTCCTTTGGAGAGGATACGCCGTAAATAACGCTGATACCGTCAAGCTTTGCATCCTTGTAGGGCAGGATTTTCTCGGCAGAGGGAATATTGAATTCAATCAACTGCTTTCTTTTTCTTGCCGAAATAATTTTGTCCATCGACATCGTACCCGATACGATGAGATATTCGTATTCGATTTTAGTAAAGCTCCAGAGCACGATTGCAAGGTATATTATGAGAACAGTTGCAACTACGGCAACCTGAGGTATTTTAATCGGTCCGAAGGTGAAGTATATGACAGCGCAGAAAAGCACTATAGTCATAAATATAATACCAATTCTCGCAAGAAAGGTGTTCTTGTCGGGCTTTTTGCTTACTAAATGCTCGGTGTAATTAAAGGCGTAATCCGAGCTCGCTTTTATGTAATTGTTATTCATAACTTTTCATTCCTTCCTAAGAAATAAGTATATCACATCTTCCACAAATAATCAACTAAAATTTGATAAAAAGAAAGATTGACATTTTGTGCTAATTGTAGTATAATACTAAAAGATTATTTTTTAATGAACGAAAGGAATATAAAAATGGCAAAGAATTTAACCAAGCTCATATGCGCATTTCTTGTTATTGCGATTTTGGCATATGTTGCAATTTGTGGATTGGGTAATTTTCTTCCCGGCGTTTTTGAAGAAGGCGCTATAAGAAAAGGACTTGATCTTGCTGGAGGTACTTTACTTGTTTACCAGCCCGACGTAGAGGAAGGCAAGGAAGTTACCGATACAGATCTTGATACAGTTATTTCAATACTTACAAGACGTCTTTCAAATGCAGGCTACACAGAGGCTACTCTCACTCAGCTCAAGGACGACGGAAGAATTCAGATTGAAATTCCCGAAGAAAAGAACCTTGATAAAGCAAGAGACCTTCTGGGTAACATCGGTCAGCTTTCATTCGTTGCTTCCGACGGAACTGTTGTTCTCACGGGCAGTGATATCAAGACTGCAGTTATGCAGTATGGAAATACAAGTGAGGCATCTCTTGCCCCCGAGTATTTCGTACAGATTACGCTCAAGGCCGATGCAGTTGCTAAGTTTTCAGAGGCAACTCTCAAGGCTTCAAGTCAGGAGAACATCACAAATGGAAGTAATTTTATTATGATTGTTCTTGACGATGAGATTATCTCAATGCCCTACGTTTCAGAACAGCTCACCATGGAGGACGTTATCATTACAGGTAACTTCGACCAGGACGGTGCAACCTATCTTGCAAGCGTTATCGCTTCGGGACAGCTTCCCTTCTCACTTAATGAGGTACGTGCCGAGACCGTCGGACCTACTCTTGGTGAAAAAGCTCTTGAAACTGCAATTGTTGCAGGCGCTATAGGTATTCTCCTTGTTGCGCTTTTCCTCATTATCGTTTACAGACTTCCCGGTCTTATCTCGGTTATAGCACTTTTTGCTTACATCGTAATCGAGGCAATCGTGCTTGTCGTTGCAAAGGTAAACCTTTCGCTTCCCGGTGTAGCAGGTATCGTACTGTCAATCGGTATGGCAGTGGATGCTAACGTTATCATTAATGAGCGTATCAAGGCTGAGCTTCGTGTTGGTAAAGGTACTCTTTCGGCTGTTAAGGCAGGCTTCAAGGGTGCGTTTACTTCAATTGTTGACAGTAACGTTACAACGATTATCGCTTCTGTTGTGCTTTGGTATTTCGGTACGGGTACGGTTCAGGGCTTTGCGATTACTTTGTTCATCGGTATCGTTGTTTCGATGTTCACAGCACTTGTCGTTACACGCTTCTTGATGCTTACGGTAGCACAGCTTGGTGCTAAGAACCCCAAGCTTTACGGAATATAAGAAGGGGGTAAGGCAAAATGAAATTTATTAATAAGGACACTATGGAAATAGTAGGAAATCGCAAGATTTGGTTTACCATATCAGCGATTGTGATGATTGTTTGCATCGCATTTATGTTTATTAACGGCTTTAACCTTGATACAGACTTTGCAGGTGGTATCTCACTTCAGTACGACCTTCACAAGACAATGGACAAGGCAGAGCTTGATAATGTTCGAGAGCTCGTTGATTCGGTTGAGGGTATAACAGTTACCTCGATTCAGAAGTCGGGTGATGATTCAAGCTGCGTTATTATCAAGGCTGCAGACGTTGCTCCCGAGGTAGTTAACGAGGTTTACGAGGTTCTCAACATTGCCTATGGCGCTCCGATTGCAGAAGAGACCGAGGAGAGCGAGGACGAGACTGTAGAAGAGACTGCAACCCCTTCCGAAATCGAGGAAGAGTCAGAGGCTACTCCCGATGAAGCAACTACCGAAGCCGAAGAGTCAGAAGCAGCTCCTGCAAGTGAAGAGTCAGAAGTAGCTCCTGCAAGCGAAGAATCAGAGGTAGCTCCTGCAAGTGAAGAGTCAGAGCCCGAAGCAGAAGAGACTCCCGTAACCGAAGCTGCTCCCGAAGAAATCGAGGGAGAGCCCGTTGAAATCGTTTACGGTGGCACAGAGCCCGTTGAAGTTCTTTCAGAGTCAAGAATAGGAGCTTCGATTTCAAATGAAATCAAGCGTTCGGCATTCGTTTCGACGATTATCGCCGTAATCCTTATGCTCGTTTACATTACAATTCGTTTTGAGTTCCGTTCAGCAATCGCCGCTATATTCTGTCTCATTCACGACATTGTAATCGTAATTGCTTCATATTCAATTCTTGGTATTCCTGTAAGCTCGAACATCATCGCTGTAATTCTTACCATTCTCGGTTATTCGATTAACGCAACGATTATTCTATTTGACAGAATTCGTGAAAATCGCAGAAGGATGGGTAAAACCGATTTTGGCGTTGTTATCAACACGAGTACCCGTCAGACCCTTATGCGTTCAATCAACACCAATATTACAACACTCTTTACAATTGGTATGATTTATATTCTCGGTGTACACTCAATCAAGGAATTTGCTCTTCCGATTATCATCGGTATAGTAGCAGGACTTTATTCTTCGATCTTCCTTTCAGGTTCATTCTGGTACGTTCTTACACCTAAGCACAAGGGTAACTAAAGCATAAAAAAATAAACCTCGCATATAATTTCTAATAAATTGTATGCGAGGGATTTTTTTGTCTAAGAAGCTGATAGTTGCGCTTATTTGCCTTTTGATAGTTATATTGCTCGGCAGGGGAGAAAACGTAGGTCTTGACAGAGCTGAGGCGAGGCTGATTTCAAAAATGCTTGAAAGTGAGAGGCTGACAGAGGTTTTTGCCATGAACGAGAGGGGAAGTTTAGTTTGAAAATCAAGGTGGAGCTATCCTTTCTTGTCACCTTGTTAGCGCTGTTTCTCACGAATGACCCAAAGCTCATTTTGTTTATGCTTTTTTCGGCATTGGTTCACGAGCTCGGGCACATTTTTACGCTAAAGCTTTTTGGGATAAGGCTTAAAATGATTGTTCTGAGCCTGTTTGGTGGCACCCTTGTTCTCGACAAAAAACTGATTAGCTACGGCAAGGAGGCAATAGTAGCTGTTTCGGGTTGTCTTGTCAATATTGTATTTTCAATTGTATTTTTTGCAATAATACAAAGGGGCTTTTCGTCTGACGTATTCTTTTTGCTTTTGTCAAATACGTTTTATGGAATATTTAATCTTCTTCCGATTTCAAGTCTTGACGGTGGTGCTGCTTTGAAGGCGTTGCTGTTGAGAAAAAAAGAGCTTTACGACGCAGAAAAACTTGCAAGCAGGATTTCGCGCGTAACGCTCTTTGCGTTGGGTGTTATATCATTGTACCTGGTCAGCGTGTCAGCGTTTAACGTATCGTTGTTTATGCTGGTACTCCTCTTTTATGCAGAGAGCTCGGACGGTCAAAGCATATCGGGATATTCATTTTGACGCAACACCTCGTATACGGCTACGGCAGCAGAATTTGAGAGATTGAGACATCTTAAATCGTTTTTCATAGGGATTCTTACTGCCTCGTTACGGTGCCGGTCGATTAATTCTTTTGGAAGCCCTTTTGTTTCCTTGCCGAAAATCAGATATACGTTACCGTGGTAGCTTGCGTCGGCAAAGGATTTGTCTGTTTTCGTTGTAAAAAAGAAATAGCTGCCCTCGGTTTTTTCAAAAAACTCCTCAATTGACGAATATGTGTGTACGTCAAGCTTGTCCCAATAATCGAGTCCCGCACGTTTGAGCTTGGCTGAGTCGAGTTCAAAACCGAGTGGCTCAATGAGGTGAAGACTTGCGCCCGTAACGGCGCAGGTTCGTGCTATATTGCCCGTATTTTGTGGAATTTCGGGCTCGTGTAAAACTATATTTATGTGTAATGTTGTATTCATAAAGACCTGCCTTTCGTTTCTTATAAATATTAACATAATGTTTTGCAGTTGTAAAGTGAAAAACAAAATTTTTCCATAAATCTTGACAAAACGATGAATAGACAATATAATAGATGAAGTACAGAAAGGAGAAGTTATGAAAAAAGCATATCCGAATTTTCAGCGCAGAGAATTCTCCAATCTCAAAGAGCTTGTGAAATCTGCAGCTGAAATACACCAAGATAAAACTTATTTAAGATATAAAGGTGTCAACAAGGATGAGCTTGTTGACGTTAGCTTTCTTGATTTTGATAAATATATTGACAGACTTGGAACAGCCTTTTATTCACTTGGATTAAAGGGTAAGCATATAGCAGTAATCGGTGAAACCTCTAAGGAGTGGATTGCCACGTATCTTGCAGCTGTTAACGGAGGCTCGGTAATAGTTCCTCTTGACAAGGAGCTTACAGAGGAAGAAATCGGTAACTTCCTTGAGCTTGCCGAGGTTTCAGCTGTAGTATATTCGGACAGATTTCAGAAGTATTTTGAACAGCTTTCCGAGAAAAGCTCGATTTCTTATTTTATAAGAGTGGGCGATTTTGACGAAGAAAAGAAAAAAGCAGAAAGCTTTCTTTGTACGGCAGAGCTTGTAGAGAAGGGAAAGAGACTTTTAAGACAGGACTGCACGGAATTTCTTGATTATGAAATCAATCCTGAAGATGACGCAGTAATTATATTTACCTCGGGTACTACGGGTACTTCGAAGGGAGTCGTTCTTTCACAAAACAATATCGTTTCGGCAATCAACGCTTCTGCAACTATGCTTAGCTTTGATGAAAATGACGTTATTATGTCGGTGCTTCCGACGCACCACACCTACGAAATGACCTGTGGAATACTCACACCTATTCTTATTGGCGCAACTGTTTGTATAAACGACGGTATGAAATATTTGCTCAAGAATTTCCAGATATTCAAGCCTACGGGAATGGTGCTTGTTCCCCTTTTCGTAACCACGATTTATAAGAGAATATGGGACACTGCGACAAAGAATAATCAGACTACCAAGCTCAAGCGAGGAATAGCAATAAGTAATGCTTTGAGACGTTTGAATATTGACCTCAGAACAGCGCTGTTCTCTCAGGTGAACGCAGCCTTTGGTGGCAGACTCAAGAAGGTTGTATGTGGTGGCGCAGCTCTTTCTCCCGATTATGTAAAGGGCTTTGAGGAGCTTGGCATAAATCTCGTTCAGGGCTATGGTATAACCGAGTGCTCACCACTCGTTTCGGTATGTCCGTTTGAATGGAAGAAGTACGCCTCGGTAGGTCTGGCAGTACCGGGTGTAGAGGTCAAAATTGATAAGCTTACTCCTGAGGATGCAGAGGGTGAAATTATAGTAAGAGGCCCCAACGTAATGAAGGGCTATTATAAAGCACCCGAGCTTACTGAACAGGCAATTGACGAGGAGGGCTGGTTTTCTACGGGAGATATTGGCTACGTGGACGAGGATGGCTTTATATATATCACGGGCAGAAAGAAGAATATAATAATTCTCGATAACGGAAAGAACGTTTTTCCGGAGGAGCTTGAGGAACATATCTATAAGCTTGATTATATTGCCGAATGTATAGTGGTCGGCAAGGAAAACGCTTCCGGCGAAACCGTTATAACTGCTCAGATTTTCCCTGATTTTGACAAAGCCAAAGAAAATGGCATTGAGGAAATCGAAGAAATCAGAGATGCAATAAAGGCTCAGGTGCAAGAGCTTAATAAAAAGCTCCCGATTTTTAAGCAAATCAGGGGTATTGAAATAAGAAAAACCGAGTTTGACAAAACCTCGACAAAAAAGATTAAGAGAATCTAAAGGAGAACGATTATGTTTGAAGAAATCAAATCAACACTCGAGGAGGAGCTTGACGTTCCTTCAGAGCTCATTACACTTGATGCAGAATTCGTAAACGACCTTAAGCTCAATTCTTTAGAGCTTGCCGACCTCGTTGTGCTTTGCGAGGATAAGTTCGGTGTAGAAATTGAAGAACAGGATATTCACACTCTTCTCAGCGTGGGAGACCTTGTTGAATATCTCGAGGCAAGGCAGGGCTGATATTATGGCAAATACAATTAAAGCAACTATTAAAATGGCAAGTGGCAACGAGATAAAGCTTGAGCTTTATCCCGACCTTGCGCCGATTACCGTAGAAAACTTTGTAAACCTTGTAAACGAGGGCTTTTACGACGGACTTATTTTTCACCGTGTAATAGCAGGCTTTATGATACAGGGAGGTTGTCCTCAGGGAACGGGAATGGGTGGTCCCGGACACACTATAAAGGGCGAGTTTGCTTCAAACGGTGTTGATAATCCTATCAAGCACGAGAGAGGCGTAATTTCAATGGCTCGCGCTATGGACCCTAATTCTGCAGGAAGTCAATTCTTTATTATGCACGCAGATGCTCCATATCTTGACGGACAGTATGCTGCGTTCGGAAGAGTTACCGAAGGCATTGAGGCTGTTGATGAAATTGCAGGTGTAAGAACCGATATGCGAGACAGACCCTTAATCGACCAGAAAATTGAGAGTATAACCATAGAATAACTTTTCACACGAGGCTGTAAAAACCGAGTTTTTGCAGCCTCATATTTTTAGAAAAATACAAAATTTGCGCTTAAAAAATTTTTTAATGTAAGCTATTACAAAATACTTCCAATTTTTTTGTTGATTGTGCATAAAAAGTTTTCACAAAAATCGTGAATGTGTTACAGTTGTGTTACAAACTTAAAAAAAAGCTTGTGTTTTTTCACTTGATGTGATAAAATATATGTGCCAAAAATTAAATAATGGGCAAAATATTTTAGGAGGTTTTCATTATGAAAACAAGCGTACGCTTTTTAGGCATGCTTCTTGCTATTGTTATGATAGTAGGTGCTGCTCTTACGGCTACTGCAAACGCTGAGAAAAATGCTAATGAAGAGGCTCTTCAGCTTCTTGTTGACCTCGGTGTGTTCGGTGGTTATGAAGACGGCTCGCTCAAGCCTGACAGCTTGGTTGAGCGTGACGAAATGGCGAAAATAATTTTCGTACTTAACACCACGTTAAAGGAAGCAGGTGAAGGCACAGTTTCCTTTAAGGATGTTCCTGCAAGCAACTGGGCGTCCGGATATATTTCTTGGTGTGCTACCAAGGGTATAATCGGTGGTTATGGCAACGGCAACTTTGGTCCTGACGACCACGTGACCTACGACCAGGCTCTCAAGATGGTTTGTGGTGCACTCGGTTATACGGATTGGAATTCTAACGAATGGCCGATTGACGTAAGAACAAAGGCGCTTCGTGACCTTGAGCTTGGCGAAAACATCACAGGTGTTGACGGCTCTGCTAAGGTTACAAGAGCACAGATTGCACAGATTGCATATAATGCTCTCTTCGTGCCAATGAATGAGAAGAAGGACGTTGATGTTATTATCAGCGAAAATCTTTCAATCCCTGCGACTGCCAGCAAGGTTCTTGCTGTAGACGTATGGGGCTTCTCAAAGGCTTCGTTCAGAGTAGATGCTGCAGGTGATATAGGAGAGGTAGAGGAAGATAAGGATGTTTCTGTTGCAGGAATTGACGTTGACTTCACTCTCGAAGAGCTTGGCATTGAAGAATATGCAGATAAGATGACCGAACTTGTAAGCGCAGAGATTTCGTTCATCTATGACAACAGCAAAATTTCCGATACAAGCGACCTTGAGGCGAAGTACATTTACGCAACCTCAGTAACCGTTAAGGGCGAAAAGGACGTTGCTCTCAAGTACGACGACAAGAAGGACGTTCTTTACATAGGCGACAAGAAGGCTGACGAAAACCTCGTTCGTTATACCTTATCAGGCAACGAAGTAGTTGAAACTCCTGTTGCTGATAACAGCATTTTTGTTGATATCGAAGATAAGATTTATAAGACAATTGCATACGATATGGACAACGACGGTCTTTATGACGCGCTCTATTTGGTATTCCCCAAGGCGTACAAGGTTAGCACAACCAATGAAAACAAGACCTCCTTTGAAGATATGGCTACATCTTCAGCATTTAATGTTTTTGCTGAGGACCTCATAACAGAAACAGCTCTTGAAGAGGATGATATTGTAGTTGGATATTACGTATACGACGATTTCGTTGTTGATACGGTTGTTGACGTTGTTTCAGCAAAGGCAACTAAGTATAACTCCAAGAAGGTTACACTCGACGGTGTTGGCGTAGTTGAAATCAACAGCGAGGTATTTGAGGGACAGGGTATCCTTCGCAGAGTAGAAGAGTCCGTAATGACTCTCAATGAAGACGGAGAGACAGAAGCCTTTGATTATTATATATATAATGGAAAGGTTTTCTACAGCGAGAACACTGCAGACGATACAGTTCTCCAGTTCGCAGTTCTTTCTTACTTCAAGGAAAAGGGCGAAACAGTTTACAATGCAGAGACTGCAGAGTTTGAAACTCCCTATACAGCTCTCGTTACAATCGACGGTGTTGAAAAGACCGTTAACGTTGCTGCCGAGAATTCAATCGACGGACGCAACCTTAAGGACGAGTATGAAGAGATTTATGCTGAATACGGCTTTAAGCTCAACGGTAAGTATGCAGTAAACTATCAGGAGCTTGTAACCTATAAGGTTGACGACGACGGTTTCTATACCTTCACGACAACTCTTGACGTAGTACCTGAGGATTACCGTGTAATTCCTGAGGATGCAACTCTCAGATATAACAAGGATTCAGGTCTTTACGTAGCGTCTGTTGGCGATACTGTTTATTCTAACAGAGTTGTAATGGCTGATACTATTATGCTTTACTCGAGCTACACTCTTGAGTCTACAGGCTTACATAAGTATCTCAAGACCTATACAATAGACGTTCTTCCTTCAAACATTCGGTCAATGAAGGCTCTGAGTAAGATTTATTGCGTAGCAGACCCTGATACTAACATCTGGGAAATCAAGGCAGCAGTAATCGACGACGAGACAATTAAGATTGGAACTGATGCAGATTCGGATTACAGAAAAGACAGCCGTCTCTTCTTCTATTCATACGGCAATTCTAACGTTTCTCTTGCTGAAAACGGAACAGACCTTTACTACTCATACTTTATGAGACCTATTTACAACGGAAGCAATATTTCCGAGACAGTCGAAAAGTCTCGCACAGTAGCAGAGGGCGCTGTACAGGCTAAGTCATTCAGACTTTACGCTTGGGACGATGTTGAAGAGAAGTATTTCATGATAAACAAGAAGACGGTTGAGGAACGTGGTATCAAGTGTATCGACGTTTACACAATCGAGGATATCATTAACGGAGTTATTATTACCACAGAGGGTGAAGCGTTCAAGGTAGAAGCAGACACTTCAATTTGGGCACTTTCAAGAAACAGCGTGACAGGTATCGGAAAATATACGATTGCCGATATAGCTTCATCTCTTGAGGTAGTTGCAGATAACAACGAGACGGAAGGTACAACTGATGTTGTAAAGGCTATTATTGGTACACATCTTAATGACGACGGCGAGGTTGTTGCATCCACAATCATCTTTGATAGATATATTATCGACCCTGATAACGGTTATCGTCCACAGTCGAACAGTGGCAACTTCTTAACGGACATTTTTGAAAACAGTGTAGAGTAATATAAAACACAGCTAAAGATTTAGGAGGTTTTCGGCAATGAAAACAAGTATACGCTATTTGGCGGTCATTTTCGCTGTGGCAATGATGATTTGTGCATTCACATCGGTTTCAGCTTCATTCCCCGATGTTGAGAGTAGCAATCCTCACGCAGCCGCTATTGAAACAATGACAAACCTCGGTATCCTTGGTGGATATGAGGATGGCACCTTCCAACCTGACGGTCTTGTAAGAAGATGTGAGATGGCAAAGATTATCTTTGTTACTGCTCATACATTCAACGACACAGTTGAGGGCGCGACAACATTCCCTGACGTTAAAAAGAACAACTGGGCAGCAGGATATATTTCTTGGTGTGCAGAAAACGGTATCGTTGGTGGATACGAGGACGGTACCTTCCGTCCTGACGGAAACATTACATACGACGAAGCTCTTAAGATGGTCTGTGTAATGCTCGGCTATAAGGATTTCTCACCTGCAATGTGGCCAACAGACGTAAGAACTAAGGCTCTTATTGACCTTGAGCTCAACGAAGAGCTTGAGGATGTTGCCGGCGAAACTCCTCTTACAAGAGCTCAGGTGGTACAGCTTGTTTACAATGCGTTTGACAAGCCTATGTATACCGAGAACGCAGCTAAGCCCACAGATACACTTTTGGGTATTCTTGGTTCAGTTTCATCATCAAGCACAGGTATCAACACCCTTAAGGACTCTGTATGGAAGTACAAAGAGTATCCTGCTCAGGTAGTTGCTACCGAGAACTACGGCTTCGTAGAGTTCCCTGCCAAGCCCGTAGCAGAGCTTACAAGAGCTGATGCAATTATCGACCAGGAAAAGACAGATGACCCTGATGCTATTGTAGTAAGAATTGTTGACGGCGACAACGTTGAATACAAGACACTTTCTCTTACAGAATACGGTCTTGAAGAATACGTTGGTAAGTCTGACGAGCTTCTTACACGTAATATCAACCTTATTACTATAGGTACAAGCGACGAGTATATCACAGCTACTCTTAAGGGTAACGTAAAAGAGGGTATCTCGGGTGCTCTGGTTGATGCAAAGAATTATCCTGACAGTAAGAGAAAGGCATTTGATGCAGGAAACCTTCAGCAGGGCTATTACGCTTTGTATGAAATTACACTTGACGGTGTGAAGTATAAAAATGATGAAATGCTCAACCTTAAGAGACTTACGTATTACGATGACGTTGCAGTTGCAACCTACGGTTGCTATAATCTTAACGGTTCTGTATCAGATTCTCTTGTAAGAGCTTTCTCTTATAATAATACATCAGGCAGCAGATGGAATGAATGTATTCAGTTTACCATTCTTGATATGACTAACCTTACGGCTGTTTCAGGTTTCCAGAGATACAGCGCAGGCATTGATAAGGACGGAGACGGTTATTATGACTATCTCATTTTGGAATATGCAGACGCTTACAAGGTTAAGAAGATAACAGCTAAGTCAATTGAGTTCGAGTATTTGTACAAGAACAGAATGGACTACGTACAGGTAGAGGGTGTTGCAGATATTCCTGCAATGGATATGGTGTTCCCTAAGGATAACGTATCAATGCTTTCTGAAATTGAGGAAGGCGATATTGTCGTAGGTTACGCATTTGGTGACACCTTCACAGTTATGCTTGAGCCAACTATCGAAATCGGTTATGCAACGTCTGTTAAGAGCAGGGGCTCTCGTTCACAGACAATGACTCTTAATACAGGTAAGAGTGTCGGTGGTCCGGGTTATCCATATTATAAACTCTGGAACACACACAGATATTTCTATGGCGACGGCAACGATGGTAACACTAACTTTTTCGTATCCTTCAACGAGAGTATGAATCCTCTTCTTGGTGTTAACGTTGATACAGGTAACTACAATTACGCTAAGTATTGGGTAGTTGACGGAGCAATCCTTTACGCTGAGCCTATTTCTGTAGAGCGCGTACAGCAGGGTGACGGTGGACTTAACAAGGCAATCCTTCTCTACGTTACCGAGGCTACAAAGCCACAGATTAACGAAGCAACAAAGGAATTCGAAGTATTCTATCCTGCATATCTCGTAATCAACGGCAGAACTCAGCTCGTAAACCTCAATGCTACAAATGCTATCAACGGCTTCTCAGGCGAGACGGTATCCGACGATGGTTCTGAATACAGACCTTACATCAAGGATATCGACGGTGACGGCATTGCAAGAGTTATGTATCCCAATAAGCTCGTAACCTATACAATCGACTCCAAGGGCTACTATACACTTTCAACCACAGCTTCAACCATTACCAATGATGAGGGCGTAGAGATTGAAAGAGTTCTTGTAGCAGAACAAGGCAAGGACTTGTATATGGTAATCGATGAAAAGACGGGACTTGTTACAATCGAAGAGGCTGTTCCCGGAACAGACCCCGTTGAGTACGTAACCAAGCAGGCTAAGATAGTATTTGACGAAAATACAGTTATTTACTATCCTTATACAAAGAACGCAACAGGTGAGCACGAATATATCGACTATTACAAGGGCGACGAAATCCCCACGGATTTTGCAAGAGTTAAGCTCGATAGTGAGATTTACCTCACCTATGATAAGGAAACAACCCTTTACAAGCTTTCATCTGTAGTAATTGACGATGACTTCTCCGGTATGACTACTACCGATTCCGATTACAAGATGGATGCTCGTGAGCATCTCTTCGCAGTAACCGATATGGAGCAGGTAGCTCACGGAGAAGAGGTATGTCCTTCATATAACTTCAAGAAGCTTTACACCTACGAGGACGTTACAGGCGTTAACAAGGCAATGGGCTTCAATGAGGCAACAGATATTTTCATGGGTGGTATTTACGCTTGGGATGAAACCCAAAAGGATTATGTAAGCGTAGAAAACAATCCTGCAGTACAGTCACTCAAGAATGATACAGTTACCGAAATTCTTGATGATATGAGCATAATCTTCACCTACTGGCATGCAGAAGGCTTGAAGATTGACGATACTGTTAAGATTATAGCAATAACAGATGCCGAAACAGCAGAAACAAGAGTTATTACTTTCGAAGAACTCGTTGACGTATACAATACTATCAAGCAGTACGACATTGACAACGAAAACGCAGAAGGAACAACTTCATTCGTTGCCAAGGTTGGTACCTACGAGGACAACAACAAGACAAAGCTTGCTTACATCTTGATTGATTGGTTCGAGTACAACGAAGAGATTGATACCTACACCAAGGCTGGCGTAGAATATACAAATCCTTAATTCATGTAATAACTTATCCGAGCAGGCTCTTCTCAGAGCCTACTCGGGACGATAATAAACAGTAATATGAAGATTTATTAAAATCTTTACGGAGGAAACATTATGAAAACAAGAATTGCAAATCGCTTTATTTCAGTAGCGATTATGGCACTCGTGCTTTGTGCAGTACTTGCAGTTTCGTCGTTTGCTGCTGTTGCTTTGGGTATTCAGGATGACGGTAAGCTTGTCCTTGACCCTACAAAAACCTATACAGCACAGCAATATGATATAATTGCAGGCGCACTTACAGGCACAGCAGAGTCTGTAGACGGTCAAACAGATATGTTTTCAAAGACTTCCGGTATCTATAAGATTACCGAGGTTGAAAATTCAGAGAACTTTGTTTACGTATTTGTTAAGAATACTAATAACGGTAAGATTAATATTGGCACTGACAGTGTAGTTTCTAACCAGGTAGATACCTTTGAATTAGGTAAATGGAACAGAAACAAAAGTTCAGATGACGGAAACCAGTGGCAGCTGACAACAGGCGCGGCAGCATTGTCAAGCAACGGTACAACACTTAGCTTTGGTTTCTCAGGCAGAGGTGACGCTTATGTTCCTTTCGCTGAGGTAAAATACGGCTTTGCAGCAGATCAGATTGTCCCTGCAAACACAGTAGAAAGCCTTGGTATCACTCTTGACAACAGCGCAGTATATGGCAGCGACGCAAAGAACGTTACAGTTAAGTTCTACACCAAGGGTGTAGGCGATACCGAAAATACAGTTTATACTGCAACGGTCAGCCATAATACAGGTAAGCTCAACATCACCATTCCCGAAGGAATGAAGAACGACGACGGATATCTTGTAGGTATTGGTGTAATGCCTTGGGGTGAAGCAGTTGAGCTTGCGACTAATAATACCAGAGTAGCTTCAACCCTTACGTTAGACGGTGGACTTGGATTTGACCTTTCGGGTATATATTCTGAGCCCGTTAAGGTTCACACAATCACAATTACACCTGCAGAGCTTGGTTTGGGTGTTGACAGTGCTCCTTATCAGCTTGTAGCAACAATTAAGGCTGAAAACGAAAACGAAACTCCCACAGACAGCAGAATCGTTTGGTCATCTGACGATGAAACTGTTGTAACCGTTGACCAGACAGGTCTTGTAACGGTTGTTGGTGGTGGTAATGCTAACGTTATTGTTACTGCAGAAAATGGTACGGGTGTTTCGGCAGTATGTCCCGTTTCTGTACAACCAATCCCCGACGTTGATAACGACAACGGTACGCCTTATACGCAGTGGACACAGCCCGAGCTTTACCTCACACTTGCTAATACAATCGCAGGCTTAGAGGAAGGTCACACATACGAGGCTGCTCCATATAACGAAGCAACAGGCAAGCTTACAGCATACCCTGTATTGTTCACAGCAGATACTAAGTTTGATGCAGACGCAAGCAAGCTTTACGTTCGTGATACTTCTACAAAGCAGTATACTATCGTAACTTTAAGCTACAGCAATAATGCTCTTGCAGCACCTACAGGTATTACCGGTGGCTTTGAACTTAACGGTGTTGACTTTGACAATAAGTACTATCAGGTAGCAGAGCTTGTTCTTAATGCAGAAGGCACAGGACTCACAACAGGCACGTATAAGAATATAACTTCTTCTACAGCGCTTGGTGGTCTCTACCTTGTTCGTGAAACTAACAAGGATAAGAACGCTTTCTCGGCTCCTACAGCACCTATTCTTGTATATGGCGACAGCGCTGAAAGAACTGCAATCGGTAAGATTGCTAGTGACAATAATGGAAGTGACGCTGTATACGCAGAAATAAAAACAAAAACCTTTAAGACAGAAACCTATACGGGTGGCTATTATATGCATTATGCTTATGGTTCCAATGCACCATACGGAATGATTTGTACAAGTGGTGAGCAGATTCCTGCCGCAACACTTAGTAACATAAATAATGCAGCAGACGAAACTGCAAAGGCTGCAGCTATTCAGGCGCTCGTTGATAAGCAGAATGCTATCGTAGCAAAGTACGCTTTTGCTCCTGTAGAAATCATCGACGTAAAGGATGCTCTTTCCTTCACAGTTAAGGTAAAGCAGGATAACGGATACGTAGAGATGAAGAAGCAAACGGTTAAGTTTGTAGCATATATCGCTGATAATAGTGGTAATATTACTACAAAGGAAGCTACTTCAACTATTGATATTAACGGAAAATATAGCACAGAGTTTGCCTTTGCATTTGACTTTACCGAGATATTCAAGGATGTAGAAGGCTATATGGTAGGCTTTGAAATCTACCCCAACTGTGAGAATACTGTTGATAACTTTGTAAGTGTAAAAACAGTTGCAAACATCAGATATATACTTTCAGTAAACCCTGTAAACTATAAGATTAAGCTTCCTGCAGAAGCTCCCGAGCTTGAAATAGCTCCTAACGCAGCTCCTACTGCACAGGCTATCTACGATATCACTATCAAGGATTATAACAGTGAATACACCTACAAGTACAAGCTTGGTGAAGGTGAATGGACAGTATATGAGGGCACAACAGGTGTGATTACCGTTGCAGAGCCCGGTACTTACACTGTTCAGGTTTCAAGTGAAAAGCTCCTTACAGGCACAGCTGAGAGTACAATCGTAGCTGCGACAAGTCCTGCAGTACAGCCTACACTTGCAATTACTGCATACGAAAAGAATGCAATCGTTGTTACAATCGAGAACTTTGATACAAGCTATGCATACGAGTATGATTTCGGTGGAACAAAGTACACCTACGACAAGTCACTCGCAGGTACAATCAAGGTTACTGCAGATGATTTTGGCAACAACAACTCGGTAAGCCTTAACGTATATGCAGATGGTCTTGCATATTCAAACGTAGCTCGTGCTTCGATTGTTGTAACCAAGCTCACAACACCCGTTCCCACGTTGGAGCAGGTTATTGTAAGCCCAACAGAATACCAGATTAATATCACAAATTATAGCAATCAAAATAATGCTCTTGCTACGTATGAATACAGCACAGACGGTGAAAGCTGGAGCGAGATTACAGACGGAAGCTTTATTGTTACCGACGCTACAAGCTACACGGTAAGAGCGAGTGGCGACATATTCAAGACTGTAACGACTGCTGATATTACTGTAACAAAGGTTGATGCAGTTAAGCCCGTAGTATCTGTTAAGACAGAAGCATCCGGCTTTACAATTACAATCGAGAATTATTCTCCTCTTTACGTTTATGAGTACAAGCCCGAGAGCGCAGAAGACAATGCTTGGATCAAGGTAGCTGGCAGCAGCTTCAGAATTTCGGACGAAAACGCAGGCGTATACGTGCTTCGTGCAGGTGGCGCAGTTTATACCGATTGGGCAGTTTCCAACACCTTCGAGACAGTTGTAATTCCTACAGCTCTCAAGAACGTACAGGTAGACGGAACTAATCTCGTAAATCTTGATAATAATACAAATTATGAGTATCGCAAGTATGCTAACGGATTTGCCGGCGATTATACACAGATTACCGAAGGCGCAACAACCTTTGATCTTGTTGATTGTGGTCTTTACGAAGTAAGAATCAACAATGGTGAGACAGCTTCAAACTCCAAGGTAGTATACGTTAAGGGTGCAACAGCTGAATTCTCAATCAGAGATAACTCTAATCTTGTAACAAGTGGTTGGACATCAAATTATGGAATTGAGCATTCTTCAAACTACAAGGCTGCTACTACAGATGCGATAGCAGATATTACAGACGTAGCATTCAGCTTCAATTTTGCAGACAAGAACATCATTCCTCTTTCAATCCTTAAGTCACTTCAGCTTAAGACCGGACTCAGCACAGGCACAATCAATGCAACTACACTTAAAACTAAGGTTGTTGCAGTAGTTGTTACAGAGGCTGGCGCAATTGAAGAGCGTGAGGTTTTGGTTGACGTAAGCACAGCTACACACACAGTTACAGCAGCTGACTTTATTGACACAAATGGATATCTTGTAGGTATCAAGGTTTATCCCTACGGTGTAGTTTCAGATGACGTTGCAACTACAGGTGATCTTAAGGCTAACTTCACCTTGATGGCTTACTCAGTAAACACACCTAAGATGGCACAGCCAACGTATCTTGCATTCTATCTTGATGAAGCAAACGACGAGCGTGGTATTGAAGGATTCAAGGTTGGTGAAACCTACGTTATCAAGAAGATTAACATTTTCGGTGCAGGAACTGCTGAGACATGGACAGCTGATGCTGCAAGCAGAGTCTTTGATAAGGCACTGTACTCCGTTCAGGTTAAGTCGAGCAATACGTCTGAGTATGCCGATTCAGAACCCGTTTTGATTCTCGTTAAGGGAACAAACGAAGACAAGGTTCTTGGTAACAGAGATCCAAGTGGCTACTACGTAAAGGATAATTCAACTTACAATTGGATTCAGGGTACCTGGACAGGCCTTACTGCAAACACAGGTAGCTGGGCAGGAGTACACGTTCTCGGTCAGACGGGTGGTTTCTTAGACCAGAGCGTACAAGAGCCATTCTACAATGCACTCGGTACAGGTGACGAGCAGGCTCACAGAGAGAATATTGTAAGTATTGTAAACGGTGGTCACTCAAAGTACACAGAAGGATATACTTACAAGTATGCATACGAGGACAATGAAATCCTTCCTACAAGTGAATTAATCACCTTCAGCTTCTCATCAAGAGACAGAATGGGTGGTTCTACAACACTTCTTGCAAGAGCAAAGGTAGACTTCTATGTAGCTGTAGCAGACGGTTCAGTTCAGAAGTATGAATGGAAAAACAGCGATAAGGTTTCGACCAATAGCAGTACAACGTATACAATCAATCCCAATACAGATATCGAAGGCTGGCCAACAGACGGATACATTGTAGGCTTTGCAATCAATCCTTGGGCTATTGACGGTCCCGAAGATATCCTCGAAGTAAAGAATCTTGGTGGTGCTAATCCATTCCTTGCAACACTTTGTAACCTCACCTTTACACCCGATAGCTACTTAGTAAAGACAGACCCTGCAACACCTCAGCTCAGAGCAAAGGATGCGCCAAGCGCAACAGGCTATGGTGAAATCGCAGGTCTCAGCCAGTATCTCGTATACGAGTTTATGCAGAAGTTTGAGGGCGAGGACAGCTTCCATGGTGAAGCAGAAACTCCTGCTGAGTGGATTACAATTCCGGCAGGCTCAACAAGCATCAGAGTTAAGCCCGGTGAGTACAGAATAAGAGTTAAGGCTACAGACGCCTGCCTTGCTTCCAACTATTGTGAGGTTGAGGTTGGCTACAATGATGAGCCATTTACAACACTTGAAAATGAGGTTGAAAAAATCCACCTTGCTTCTGACTTCACAGAAGTTAAGGCTGATTACGAGGTTGATCTTTCAGTTAATACCTGGATTGCAACACTCGCACTTGATAACCTCAAGTTGACATCACCTGATTCAACAATTGTATTCAAGGCTAACAACTACAAGTTCGTAGTTACAGCTTCGAACATTGAAACTGACAGTCTTGTTCACTATTATGACCTTCTCGTATCATTTGACGGTGAGAGCAGACACGATACAAGCTATGAAACTCTTAAGGAGTTCGCAGGCGAGGCTCTCGTTGCTGAATTCTTCATCGAGTCGGTTAACGAGCTTCCTTTCGCAGAAGCAGAGCTTCACGTTCTTATCAGTCAGGAATATGACGGTATGGAATTAGAGCTCAGAAGCTATAATGAGAGAATAGGCAAGCTTCGTAAAGAAGAGACTGCAGTAGTAGATGCAGGTTGGTTGGTATTTACTAACTACGAGGGTGCATACGTAATTATGTCTCCCGAAGAATAAGACCTAAGGCTTTATTCACAATGAACTAATTTCCGAAAAGGGCGATTTTGACGCTATGCGTCTTAATCACCCTTTTCTTTCCCCTTGAAAATAGCTATCGAAGGAACAGAATTATGATCTATGTAATGAGCGATATACACGGAGAATATGATAAGTATAAGGCTATGCTTGAAAAAATCGGCTTTGGTGATGACGACGAGCTTTTTGTTTTGGGCGATGTTGTAGACCGAGGCGAAAAGTCTGTTGAGCTATTGAAGGATATGTCCACAAGAGCCAACGTTTATCCTATTATGGGCAATCATGATTTTATGGCTTTGGATTTGTTGAAAAAACTAATTGTCGAAATAACCGAAGAAAACTTCGACCAACAGATTAATGCCGAGATTATCAGCGAAGTTATGAGCTGGCAGCAAAACGGTGGCGAGCCCACAATGGCAGGCTTCAAAAGGCTTGATAAAGAGGACAGGGAAGCTCTTGTCGATTACTTGTCCGAATTTGCTTATTACGAAATTGTTCAGATAAAGGACAAGTTGTTTATTTTAGTCCATAGTGGACTTGGTAATTTTTCTCTTGATAAGGATTTGGACGATTACGACATAGAGGAGCTTGCTTTCCTTCGTGCTGATTACGACACAAAGTATTTCGAAAACGACAAGATTTTCATTGTCTCCGGGCATACCCCAACGCTTGCAATTACGGGGAAGGCAGAAATATATCATAGCCACAACAATATTTGCATCGATTGTGGTGCAACCTTTGCTTCAGGCAAGCTTGCCTGCCTTTGCCTTGATACAATGGAAGAATTTTATATATAAAACAAGGGACTATGGAAACCAAAAAAGTGATTTCCACAGTCCCTTTGTTTACCACAAAAAAGAAGATAGCCAATGCTACGCATTAACTATCTTCTTTTGGTTGGAGTAGCGTTATAGTAATCAAGCGTAAACCCGCATAAATAATAGGTTCTTCGCAGTCAAAAACAGTACATATCCACTGATTGCTGTGTATAACACTCTCAATTCCTGAAAAGCAATATTTCAAAATATAATATGATTAAAACAAATAAGAAAGGAGAGATGTTATTTGTTTGCTTAAAAATTTTGAATCAGTAAAAATCGACAGGATAATGTGAAAACGTATAAGCTAGCGCAAAAAAAGACAATGCCGAAATCGGCATTTTGCGAAATTTTATAAATTTGTCTGCGAAGCAGACACCGAACTTCTTAACTATTCACTATTACTTATTACTTCCAAAAATCCTCTATCAAAAATCGCAGTGAATAGTGAAGAGTGAAAAGTGAAGAGTGAAAAAGTAAAAATCCCCATTCTTACGAATGAGGATTTTTGGTCGAGATGACAGGACTCGACGCAAAGCTGGGCGCTTTGCTTTTTCCTCGGGCATAGCCCTCGGACACAAGGCTAAAAACAGCCCACAGGGCTATTTTATTAACGCCTTGTCCCTCCATGAGGTTCGAGTCCTTACCACAAAAAAAGAAGATAGCCAATGCTACGCATTAACTATCTTCTTTTGGTCGAGATGACAGGACTCGAACCTGCGGCATCTTGGTCCCAAACCAAGCACTCTAC
>JAZNRH010000098.1:0-15945 GCA_045590615.1 Eubacteriales bacterium | reverse complement strand
AGAATTGCTATTGCAAGAGCGCTCGTAAACAGGCCACGTGTGCTTCTTCTTGATGAGCCACTTGGAGCTCTTGATTTACAGCTCAGAAAAGAAATGCAAATCGAATTAAAGCGTATGCAACAGCAGCTTGATATTTCATTCGTTTACGTTACTCACGATCAGGAAGAAGCGCTTACTATGTCTGATACCATCGTTGTAATGAATAACGGTACAATTCAGCAAATCGGTACTCCTGAGGATATCTACAACGAGCCAAAGAATACGTTTGTTGCAAAGTTTATCGGTGAAAGTAATATTCTCGACGGAATTATGCTTGAGGATTATAAGGTTGCTTTTGCAGACAGAATTTATGATTGTGTTGACAAAGGCTTCACAACGAACGAAGACGTTGACGTTGTTATTCGTCCTGAGGATATCAAGATTGTTTCAGCATCAGATGAGTTTCTTACAGGCTTCGTTGAGTCGGTTACCTTCAAAGGTGTTCACTATGAAATGATAGTTGATTCCTATGATATGAAATGGAAAATTCATTCAACGAAGGCGGCTCAGGAGGGCACTATAGTCGGACTTCAAATTACTCCTGAGGACATACATATTATGCGCAAGTCGGTCAACGTAATTGATGCTACTATGTATGATAACAACGTCGTTTCCATTATGGGTAAGACTTACGGATGTACCGATAATTGCTTACTTTACAATGAGAGTGTAAAGGTAGCAGTAGATGCTGATAATATTTCAATTACTGCACCTTCGGACGAGTTGATTGTCGGTGTTGTGGAAGCAATTAATAAGCGCTCTGTTTTCAGTGAAGCAGTTATCAACTGTGGCGAAAAGAAATGGGTTGTTCACACTGTTGACTCTTCTATAAAAATCGGGGACAAGGTTGGTCTTTTAATTGACCCCGAGGCTATTGAAATCATCAGAAACGTTGAGTCTGAGCTTTCTGCTACTGTGCCGCAGGAGGATGAAGAATGAAAAGAAGAAGCTTATATTCAAAATTATGTGCTTCACCGTACATCGTATGGATGCTGATATTCATTTTAGTTCCTTTATTGATGGTGTTCTATTATTCCTTCACAGATGCCGATGGTAATTTCACAATGAACAATATAATTGCCCTTGACAACTATGCCGGAATTTTTATTCGTTCGATTCTTTACGGTATTGTAACTACGATTATAAGTCTTATCATTGCTTTTCCTATGGCTTATATTATTTCTCAAAAGGGAGCAAGGTATCAGTCTACAATGATAGTTCTTATTATGGTTCCTATGTGGATGAACTTCCTTATCAGAACTTACTCGTGGATGAACATTCTAAGCGATAACGGTGTAATAAATTTCGTTATTCAGAAGCTTGGCTTTGAGCCCGTGCATATGATTAATACGTCGGGCGCCGTAATTCTCGGTATGGTATATAATTTTATGCCATATATGGTTTTGCCTATCTACTCTGTAATTTCAAAAATGGATAAAAGTATTATAGAGGCTGCACAGGACCTTGGTTGTAACAAGTTCAAAGTTTTGTCGAAGGTGATTTTTCCGTTGAGCTTACCCGGAATTGCTTCTGGAATTACCATGGTTTTCGTGCCTTCAGTCAGCACCTTCTACATTTCCCAAAAGCTTGGTGGTGGAAAGTACGATATGATAGGTGATACTATCGAGCGACAGTTTCAGACGGCTTATAACTATAATCTGGGCGCGTCTATTTCGCTTGTGTTGATGATATTGCTCCTTGTTTGTATGTCCTTTATGAACACCTTCACAGATGATGACGAGGAAGGGGGAATAGTAGTATGAAGACACTTTCAAGGCTTTATACAGCTCTCATAATTATATTTATGTATGCCCCCATTTTGTTGATGGTTCTTTATTCGTTTAATGAATCCAACAGTACGTCGGTATTTCAGGGCTTTTCTCTGCGTTGGTATAAAGAGCTTTTCAGCGATGCCGAGACACTCAAGGCTTTGTATAACACTTTACTGTTAGCTGTTTTGTCTGCACTTATTTCAACGGTTTTAGGCACAGCTGCTGCTGTCGGAATAAGCTATATGAAAAACGGTCCTATTCGTTCGATTATTATGACTTTAACGAATATTCCTATGATGAATGCAGATATAGTTACGGGTGTTTCCTTGATGCTTTTGTTCGTATTTGTCGGAAGTGTATTGGGTATATCGGGCATTCTTGGATTTACGACTTTGTTGATTGCGCACGTAACCTTTAATCTCCCTTACGTTATTTTGTCGGTACTTCCAAAGCTCAAGCAGCTTGATGCCCATTTGCCCGAGGCTGCGCAGGACCTTGGATGTACGCCCCTTCAAGCCTTTTTTAAGGTTGTTTTACCCTCAATTATTCCTGGAATTGTAACAGGAATGATAATGGCTTTCACTCTTTCTCTTGATGATTTCGTTATCAGTTATTTTGTGAGTGGTCCGTCATTCCAGACCTTGCCTCTCAAGATTTATTCGATGACAAAGAGAAGGGTAACTCCTGATATGTATGCTTTATCATCATTGATGTTTGTTGCAATTCTTGTATTGCTTATTCTTATAAATACGCTTAAGGATAAGGATACTGAAAAAGAGAGGAGCGTAATTAAGAAATGAAAAAAATTCTTTCAGTTTTAGTTGTGCTTCTCACAGTAATTCAACCGATTTCTGCACTTGCAAAGGATTTCCTTGAATATGACGAAGATTACGTTCATCCACTTACCGGTGAATACATCAACGTGTATAATTGGGGCGAATATATTTCTGACGGCTCAGAGGATTCTCTTGACCTTAATGCAGAATTTACGAGAATTACGGGCATAAAGGTAAATTATACTAATTATGCAAGTAACGAGGATATGTACGCCAAGCTTAAAAGTGGAGGCGCAAATTATGATATTGTTATTCCGTCGGATTATATGGTTCAAAGACTTATAAACGAAGGAATGTTACAGAAAATTGACTATTCCAACATTCCGAATTATAAGTATATCGACGAACAATATAGAAATTTGCCCTATGACCCTATGAATGAATATTCTGTGCCATATACGGTTGGTATGGTTGGTCTTATTTACAACAAGAAGATGATTGACCGTATGGGATATGAATATCCTACAAGCTGGCAGGCGATGTGGGACGGCAGGTATTCAGGTAGTATTCTTATGTTCAATAATCCTCGCGATGCTTTTGCTATTTCGCAGTTTTTGCTTGGCTTGGATATTAATTCCGTTAATCCTGATGATTGGAAAATGGCATACGAAAAGCTACTTGAAGAAAAGCCCTTCGTTCAATCATACGTTATGGACGAAATATTCAACAAGATGGAGAATAACGAGGCAATTCTTGCGCCTTATTACGTTGGCGATTTTCTTTCAATGAAGGATAATAACGACGATTTGGAATTCGTATACCCGGAAGAAGGCGTTAATTACTTCGTTGATGCTATGTGTATTCCTACCTCTGCTAATAACAAAAAGGCTGCAGAGATGTATATCAATTTTATGCTCGACCCCGAAATCGCTCTTCAGAATGCAGAGTATATTTATTACGCTTCACCTCATATCGGCGTAATGAATAATCCTGAGTATTCTCTGTATCAAAATGAATATATTTATCCCGACAGAAGCAATATTAAGTCTGATATATTCACCGACCTTCCCAAAGAGGTTACACAGCTTATGACGGATTATTGGGATTCGTTAAAGGTTGATGGATATGATTATACTCTGTATTATATTTGCTTTATAGCAATTCTGATTTTTGTTATTGTGTTGACAATTTACCGTAACTACAAAAAGAAAAAATATGACTACGATTAAAATGTGCAGTCCTTGAAATAAAGGACTGCATATTTTTTTCAAAATTATATTAAAATCATTTGACATAATTCATCAAATGATTTATAATAAATTAAGTATATCTTCTATAGGGGTGAGAGTATGTTAAAAAAACGATTACTTGTTATTGGAAATTCGTATATGAATTTTATATCTAAAATCAGACGCGCACCTGAAAGGTCAGAGACGGTTTTTTCTCCACTGGAATTCAATGTAATGTCGGGTGGTTTTGGAGTCGTTTCATCTGTAGCTGCGTCAATTTTTGGCATGGATACTGTTTTATGTACTCGCCTCGGTGATGATGAATACGGTGAAAAAATCAGAAAGAATCTTATTTCCAACAAAGTGGATACGAGATTTATTGTTACCGACAAAAGAAAACCTACCGGTGTTAATTCTATTACCGAAGAAGATAATCACAAAAAGCGAACTATTGTTTTTCAGGGTGCTAACAGCTCGATTTCCTTCGACGACATCGAAACGGCTTTTACTTCCTATCCTGACGCATTGTTAATCAGTCTTGATTTACGTGAGGATTTAGTACTTGATGCCGTTAAATTTTCAAACAATGCTGACGTGAAAGTTATTTTAACTTGTGGTGAGGATGTAAAGGAATTTGATTATCTGAGTCTTGGAAACATAGAAGTTTTCTGTCCGACTCGAGAGGTTGCTTATAAGCTCAGTGGAATTGACCCGATTGATGCCAACTCTTGTCTTCATGCTTGTATTAAAATCGCAAATATACTTAAATGTAAATACGTTGTTATTAAATTAGGGGAGAGAGGAAGCTTTGTTTTTGACGGAGTATATTCTCAAATTCTCCCACCGTTTAATTCGGATAATTTGGATATGTCCGGTGTTGATAAGATTTTTTCTTCTGCGCTGGCAGCTGCATATTTGCTTTTTGACGATATAAACAAAGCGACAAAATTCGCTAATTCCGTTGCTTTGATTTCTGCTTCGAAGGAAGGGGAATATACCTCTCTTCCTGAATTTGAGGAAGTCGAGGAGCTTTTTGATATTTTATAAAATCACGGAGATTATAAATGCTTAATACTATATCACTTGAATTTAGTTCGTTAGACGTATACAATCTTGCGATATATAACAATAAAATACCGTTAATTGATGAAATCATCATAAAGAACGACTCAGATTTTACCATCAAAAATCTGGAAGTGGAAATTTCCTCATCGCCCTCTTTTTTCAACACTTTTGTTACGAAGGTGTCGATGCTTTCGTCGGGTAGATACGTAGCTCTCGGAAAACAGGATTTGGAAATTGATTTGACCAAAATTATGTATTCATCAGAGCCCTCGTCGTCCACGTTAGCTGTTCGTGTCAAGAATATGGGGGAAGTAATTGCCGAATTTTCAAAAAGCATCACTATATTGCCGTATGATTATTTGCCTCCTGTTTCTGTTTATACAGAGCTAATTTCTTCATTTGTTACTCCAAATCAGGAAGACGTAAAATCTGTTGCAGGCTTGACGCTTCAAAAGCTGAAGGAAACTACTAACGTTCCTATTAACAGCGATATGTGGAATTATAATGACCCGACTACCATAAAGGCTATCGTGAAGGCGATATATTCTGCTATTTGCGATTTGAAGATTACCCTTAATACGTTGACACCTTTTTCCGAAACAAAGCCATTTAAGGTAAAGCTTGCCGAAACTGTAATTTCTACAAAAAGCGCCAATAGCCTCGAGCTGTCTTTACTCACTGCTTCTGTATCCGAGTTACTCGGATTAAACTCATTTTTGGTTTTTGCACAAGAAAAGGTTTTTGTTGGATTTTTTTATACAAAAAAATCGTTTGACACAATCATTTCTGATGATTCAAGAGCTTTGCAGAATTTAGTTGACGGTGAAAACGAAAATCTGTGTGTGGTTGACACAACTTCAATGATTTACGGAACGCAGGTTCTTTTCGAAAACAGTCTGATTACTGCTCAAAAATACCTTGAAAAATGCGACTGTCCCATAGTTATTGACATTGCTGTTGCACGCTTGAATAACTACACACCATTGCCTAATCGTATAAGGAAAAACGGAAGCTTGATTTTTGAAATTGCTTCTGAAAATAAACCTCAAAAAGACAATTTTTATTTTTTGAAGTCATCGTCTGACCTTGCAGAATTTGTTAAAAATTCCTTGTCTTCAAAATCGAGTCGTTCGACCCTTTTGGAATTGGATACTTCAAACGGCATTCTTTTAATTGGCAATTCCAAAAACGTAATAAGTAAGCTCATACTTAACGGAAAAGTTCTTCTTAATTCGTTTCCTTTTTCTAATTCAATTGAAAACGATTTAGCTTTTTTAGACAAGCTTGTACTACTTAACGATAACCTTGATTCAGAGGATGTATCAAATTCGGTTAACGTGCTTTATAATAAAGATTCTCTTCATAAACGCACCACTCTAATCAATAACCAACAAGAAACCTCAAGTAAGAGTGTTTGTTTAGCTTTGAATACCGTTAAATTCACATATAGGGGAAGAATAGTATATTCTCCTCTTGTTTTCGCGCCCATTTCTTTTGAAGTTTCACAGGATAATAGTATATCAATCAAACTTTTGAGGCGTGATTTTATATTCAATTCCGAGTTAATCGATGAGCTTTCCCGTCTTGGACTTAAACTTGATTTGAACGAGAGTAGCTCACTTGAGAATTATGAAAGATTAAGTGAGATAATTGTATCAGGATTTGCCGGGAATAAAGATTTTACATTATATGATGTAGTGTGTGTCTCAACTCTTGATATTTACTCTCATTCGCTTTCTTCCATTGCAACTGAAGAGTATTTCAAAAAAGGCATTATATTGCAGTCGTTATATGATAAAACAAACGTCAACGATAGTTGCGAAAAGTGCGAGCAGGTATATGATTATCAGCTTCCTTATTCTCTTGACAAATCGCAGGTCAAGGCTGTTAATACGGCCTTGAATAATAATTGCACCATTATACAAGCTCCAAACGGAAGTGGCAGAACGAGAGTTGCAGCAGCGATTGCTTTTTCGGAGTTGAAATCCGGAAAGAGAGTATTGTATTTGACAAGCTCAGAAGGAAATTTATGCAATTTTACAACCTTAGCTAAAGACGGAGTTTTTTCAAATCAGATAATGTATTTCACAAAAGAAGCACAGCACAACTCCTTTGATTATATCAAGGACACAAAGAGTGAAGACGTCAGTGAACAGCTTCGTGAAAAAGAGCAGCTTCTTTTTTCCCTTATCTCTGAGCAAGATTCCTATTTTAATAGCTTGCACAAGGTAAATGAAATAGGCTTTTCTCTTTATGAGGCTGCATCTCAATACGAAAGATATCGTTCTTTCCCTTATTCTGTTAATTTCACTAATAGCGATATTTCAAAGCTTTCCCGTGATGATGTAGTGGTTTGGTTTGACGCAGTTTCTTCTATTTCAAAGGCAGGAGCAGATTGCAAAGAGCCGTTTTCAAATCCACTCTCCTTTATTCGTGAAAAAGACTTTTCATATGAGCTAAAATCAAAGGCGATTATTGCCCTTAGCTCGCATATTTCGGTTACCAACGAGTTTATTGAAGCTCAGAATCAAATTGCAGAATTTCTTGGGGTAGAGGTTTCTCTTCTTAAGGAAAATCAGACCGGGACTCTTCTTGAGTTATTAAAGTGCGTTTTCGAAGAAGGAGAACGTATTTATCACGGAATTTTTAGCAGGAGTTCTATTGACACCGACTTTTCGAGAATCGAAGCCTTTGTTCTCAAGTGTGATGACTTTTTTGAATTAAAGGATTATATAAACACGAATTTTACAGACGACGTGTGTACAATTGATTGCGAGGTAATGCTTGCAGAGTGGAGAAATGCAAATTCAAAATTTGCTTTCTCAAGGTCTTCTGCTTTGGGAAGCGTAAGAAATAAGTTAAAAGCATACACCCTAAATCCCAAGTTTATCACCAACGATAACGTAGTAGAGGCAATTTCAAAAATCGCTCGGTATAAGAGTGCATATGCTTTGATTGATGAAAGTTCAATGTTGATTTCACAGACTCTTGGCATTGACGTTAAAGAAAGTATTTTGCTTGACGATAGAGACGTTTTCCTGAATATAGAAAAAGCAGCAGAAGTATCACAAAGATATTTATCGCTTCTTTCAGATCTTTATGACTCTGAGAAAAAGCTCAATACGATATTATTGCAACAGTCTGCGCATTTTAAGAATTTTGCAAAATTCTTTGATGAAATTGAAGAAGCATATATTAAATTCAATGCTCTGTATAAAAAATATACTAAGTCTGAAATGGATTTGTTACAAATAATTGATATTGATTTTTCAACTGCAAAAGCATTAAACGGTAAGATTTGGTATTACTTTCTTCCTCAGTTTCTTTCGAGAATGCTTGATAATATTGACTTGTTGAAGTATTGGTGTAATTGGAACGTTGAAAAGGAGAAGGCTATAGAGCTTGGTCTTGAAAGCGTTGTCAAGTTATACGAGAGTGAACAGCTCACATCAAGCGATATAAAGAATTCATTTTTGAAAGGCTTTTTCAAAAGCGTTACCGAGTATTTGCTTTCTTGCGAAGAACCTGTGAGTACTTTCTCATTTGATAAACAGAATGAAACTGCTGTACGCCTTTATGCTGTCTTATCCGAATACAGAAAGCTATTGAAGGTTGATACAATAAATCACTTTGTAACTAAACTTGAAGACAGCTTTGGCTCTGACGTTGACCGAGTGTTCGATAACTTAAACGCTGATTTTTCCGAAGAGATTAATGCCTTTGTGAATAAAGAGGCTATCGATAATCTTCAGCAAGCAAAGCCGTGTTTTGTAGCTTCAAGCGTTGTGTTCCTTTCAAAATTCAGAGAGCTTCCGGAATTTGATACTGTTATAATCGACACTACTTCTGACAAAATTCAAAATGAATTATTTCTGCTTTTGCCAATTGTTAACAGAGCTGTCGTTATTTCATCGTGTGATTCTGATAATTATAAATCTGATTTTGTTGGAGCTCTTCTGGAGAGTGGCGCTGAACTCGTTTCGCTTGATTGGATTTATAATACAGGATATCCTTCTCGTGTTGTAAACGAAATGTTTTATAACAATAGTGTTTCTCAATTCATTACTACTCAGCGTAAGAAAAACGGTTTAAGGGTTATTCGTCAAAACGGTAGCTATGATAGGAGAAAAACAAGAGTTAACGTTATTGAAGCAAGTACCGTAGTTGATGAAATTTTGAAATATCAGAGCGAGTATCCTAATCTTTCTGTTGGTGTTTACACAATGACCGAGGAACAAAGGGATTTAATTGAACTGTTGTATCAAAAGAGACTCGGTGGCTTATCAGGTCATGATAGCTTCTTTATAAGAGTGTTTTCCGATGCCGAATATGATAAGCGTGACATAATTATTTTCTCAACTGTATATTCGTTAGAGGAAAAACAAAAGTATGCAGAGTCACTTACCAAAACCATGCCGGAGCTTGCCGACAAAACAAGTATTAAAAAGTTTATTAATATTTTATCTTCGTCAAGAGAAAAGCTTTTGCTTGTTACATCTCTCAACGAAGACATTCTTGCAGGCTTTAAGACCACCGAAAAGAATTACTGCGTTTTTAAGAAAATCATTCAAAGATTAATTGACAAAAACAACCTGTTTATTCAGGATTTGAACGTTGTTACCACAGCCGAAAATTCTATTATCAGGCAAGTTGCCAATCATATTGAGTCTCTTGGATATAAGGTTGATTTGAATCTTGGCATCAATGACTGCATCATAGATATCGCAGTCAGAAGCAAGGACAAAAATGATTACGTTTTAGGAATTGTTTTTGATGAAAATGTTTATATTCACGGCAACAGCTTTTTGAATAGCGATTTGATACTCAATGGACTTGAGAATTTTGGAAAGTGGAAAATTTTCAGAATTTATACCGTTGAGTGGTTTGAAAATCATACAAAGCAGTTAGACATCTTGTCAACTTTCTTGAATGGAGATACAAGCGATTCAGACTTTTCGATTGCTCAAAAAATGGAATAAAAGTTGTTTTTTAAGAATATCCTTTATAAAAAGCTTGGAGGGTGTTCAATGACAAAAAATAATACTTATTCAAATACAGCGCTTATATGCTTAAGAGCAATACTTATCGGTGCTTTTTCAACCGTTCTCCTTTCTCTTGCCTTCGCGCTTATAATGGGGAAACTTAATCGTTATGAAGTTTTGTATCCGTGGATTGCGATACTTTTACAATGCCTATTTTTCTTCATTTCGGCAAGACTTGTAATTACAAAGAAATCAAATCGACTCTTGCTGTTTATGCTCTTGCAGTTTTTTCTGTGTGCATTGATTTTGTTTGTGGTTTCATCTCTTGTGAACGGTCGTATGGTTAACCTTAGCTCATTTTTATATTCGTTAATTTATCAATTCTTTTCATCTTTTTTGGCTCTCTTTATTCCACAGAAGAAAAAAAGAAAAAAATAATAGAATATAACGTTACAAATCGTCTGGAAATATTGATTTTTCAGACGATTTGTGCTATATTATTACTATAACTAATGGGGAGGGGAAACTATGAAAAGAATATTTATTACACTTTTTATAATCGCTTTAGTCTTGTCCTCCTGCTCATTTTCAAATAAAGTTGCAACGCCTGTATCTTTTGACCCACCTGAAACTCTTTCAACCGACGTAACCATTGAAGGAAATCAAGCTTTATATTCAGGCTTGTCTTACTCAGGTACGGGTATAGATGCTGAAATAATCGATATAAACGGCACGGCAGTTGTTTGTCCAACCCTCCCTAATGATGAATTAAACGAACAATTAAGATCGATGCTTGCTGATTATCTTTCTGTTCTTGACCTTCCGTTTAGTCCGAGACTGATTGACTTTGATACTTTCGACGCCTTTAATGCAAGAACTTTTAGTTTTTACATTTCAGATTCTTCTGATTTGTATAACTATAAGAATGTATCTTTTTCATATAATCTTGAAACACTTACTAAATCGTCTATAAGTGATTATTTTTCTGACATAGCTTTGCCCAGAATTTTATATGAGGTATGTAACGACCCCGATGCAGTTATCGAAACGTTTTTTGTTTCGGATGACGGATTTTACTTTACCTCGGATAATACCGAATACTTTATAAGCAGTCTTTATCTTAACGAAGAAGATGTTTTTACAGTTTTTCATCCGAACGATTATTATCCGGTAATTGATAAAAACGAAAAATATGTTGCTCTTACTTTTGATGACGGCCCCAATCCGTATACGACTACCAAGCTTGTAAATATGTTGAATGATAAAGGGGTTAAGGCAACCTTCTTTATGCTTGGTTATAACATTGAAGAATACAAGTATATCGTTAATAAGATATATAAGTCCGGTCACGATATAGGAATTCATTCATATAAACACGATAATTTTTCTTTAATGAAATCCGATGATATTATTTCAGATATTGATAAATGTGCGAATCTGGTTTATTCAATCATCGGCAAAAGACCGTATCTTGTTCGCCCACCTTATGGTGCTGTCGATATGAAAAAGCTTTCTGACACCGATTATTTTTTCGTTAATTGGAATGTCGACCCTGCTGATTGGAAACTTGATTCTGCACAAGAAATAGCCGATGAAGCTATTAAATACGTCAGACCTGGATCAATTATCCTACTACATGATATTTACAAAGCTTCTTGCGATGCTGCTGAAATTATTGTTGATACGTTGCTTGAAAAGGGATATCGTTTTGTAACTATAAGTGAATATTTCAACCTCAATGGAAAAAAGGCTGATAATAAATTACATTTTTACCTGGAGGATTACAATGTCGAATAAAGCTAAAGTAATTTTATGTTTATTAGTTGTTATTATAGCAATATCTGCTTTGTTTTATTTTATGAGTTCCGATCAAGCTCAAGATAAAGAAGTAAAGGATGACCAATCTCAGCAGACAATTCTTCAAAATACAATTATTTATTATCCGGCAGATTTCAGTGAAAACATATATAACGATGAAAAGTTTGTTGAGCTTATGAATTTATATGCCTTGAAATATATCGAAGGTGATGCCGAATATACTCTTTTAGAATCAGACCTTGAGAAGTACGGTGGAAAGCTTGCTCTTTTCTTTTATCAATACTTTACAGATATAAGAAACGGTGACGCAGAAGCGTATAATTTATATTTTGACGAGCACGTATTTAATTACCGAGAAAAAGCTCAAGAATTTACAATGCAGCAAATATATGATATATCTATAGAAAAGCTTCCCATAAAGCCTCAGCTTGAAGAAGAATATAAATGGGTTGAAGAAGAGGGGATTGAGCCAATCTACGTCGACGTGCGCTATAAAATTAGAAAAAACAACGGTACGTTCAGACTTGGCGTTGATAGTGATACTGTGAAACCTCAGCTTTATATATTGTACGAAAAGGATAATACATACAAAATAATTAATATTGTTGATTACGTCAAAGTACATCAGTAAGGAGTGAAAATATGAAATACTTAGTAGTTCTCGCCGATGGTATGGCAGATTATAAAATTGAAGCTCTTGGCAATAAAACTCCAATGGAAGCAGCTCAAAAGCCTTGTATGGATTTTATCGCTAAAAACGGCTTTAACGGCGTTGCAAAAACCGTTCCCGACGATATGGTTCCGGAAAGCGATACGGCTAATCTTGCAATTCTTGGTTACGACCCCAAGATTTATTCAAAGGGACGCTCTCCACTGGAAGCAGCAAGTATGGGACTTGAAATGTCTGCGTCGCAATATGCGTTCAGATGTAACGTTGTAACCTTGTCCGAGGGAGATGTATATGAAGAAAGGGTAATGCTCGACCATAGTGCAGGAGAGATTACTACTGCAGAGTCAACAGAGCTGATAAAAGCAATCGAAAAGGAGCTTGGAAATGACGTGCGTCATTTTTATCCTGGCGTAAGCTACAGACATTGCTTGATTTACGATAATCCTCCCGGATACGACAAGAATGAAAGAATATATGATTTTTCACGTCCACACGATATTATCGGAAAAACTATAAAAGAATACTTGCCATCCGGAGAAGTTGGCGATAAGTATAAAGAATTGTTCGTAGCGAGCACAAAAATTCTTAACGATCACCCAATCAACATTGAGAGAAGAAAGCAGGGTAAAAACGTAGCGAATTCAATTTGGCTTTGGAGCCCCGGAAAGAAACCACAGCTTTCAAGCTTTTATGATAAATTTGGTTTGAAGGGAACTGTTATTTCTGCCGTTGACCTTATTAAAGGAATTGGGCTTTGTGCAGGTATGAAATCAATTGACGTTGACGGTGCTACCGGAAATTATAAGACGAACTACTCAGGAAAGGCAGAGGCTGCTATATCTGCATTTAGTGATGGAGACGATTTTGTTTATATCCACGTTGAAGCTCCTGATGAGTGTGGACATACTGCAGATGTAGAAAACAAGGTTAAATCTATCGAAGATATAGACTCAAAAATTTTAGCGCCTGTAATGGAATATCTCAAATCAACAGGGGAGGCGTTCAGAGTTCTTGTTATGCCCGACCATCCAACTCCATGTGCAATCAGAACACATTCACACGAAAACGTACCTTTTGCTATTTATGATAGCACAAATCCTATTTCACAAGGAATTGATTCTTTTAGCGAGGATAATGCACTGAAATCTGGTTATTATATTCCTAACGGACATAATTTGCTTGAAAAATTGTTTATAAAATAAAAAAATAAGGGTAGTAAAATAGGTTTACTACCTTTATTTTTTATAGCTTTTCTTCTTTTTTACTGAGTATCCAAACGAACCGACTTTTTTACCGAGTTCGAGATAATCACCATGTGAGTACGCAACGAGCTTAGCTTTTTTGAGCTCAAGCTTTCCGTTGTTGTCGATAAGCTCTTCGTCAACGTTAACTGCGACAATCCTTGCTATAAACATATCATGCGTACCAAGAGGAATTATCTGTTCAACCTTACACTCAATATTTACAGGGGATTCTTTGATTAATGGGGCGCTAACTTGTGAAGCGCTTTGAGCAGTAAGAGAAAACTTCTTGAATTTATCAATTTTGGCTCCTGTATATACACCACATAAATCAGCCTTTCTTACAAGCTCTTTGGTTACAAGATTAATAACGAATTCTTTGGATTGACTTATAAGCTTATGTGAATGCCTTTCAGGGCGAAGGGAAATATATACCATAGCCGGATTAGTATTGATAATTCCCGTCCAAGCAACTGTAACTGCATTGGGCTTTTTTTCGTCACCACAGGATACCAATGCTACCGGAACGGGAGATAACATTGTTCCGGGTTTCCAAACAACTTTACTCATTTTTTGTCCTCTTAACCGTTTTTTATTATTTTACAACATGTAGGACAAAAATTCAATACTTATTTAGATTTTCCTTTGAAAATAATAGCAAACAGATAGCTAAAAAATATAGCTGCAGTAATACCACATGCCGTCATAGAGATGCCACCCGTAAAAGCACCAATTAAACCGTTTTCGTTTACTGCCTTTTTTACACCATCTGCCAACATATAACCAAAGCCTACAAGTGGAGTGGTTGCCCCACACGAAGCAAATTCGACAAACGGCTTGTATATTCCTATAGCAGTCAGAATAACGCCCAGCGTTACGTATCCGACAAGAATTCTTGCTGGCGTTATTCTGCTTTTATCTACAAGAATTTGGGCAATGAGGCATATCGTGCCACCCACTAAAAATGATATTAAATATTTCATATATCAGTCCTCGTAATTCTTACTAAATGTGCTATACCCGGAATTGATAATTTTTGCAGCACTGAACCTGAGCTGAGAAGGGCACCTGTACCTATAAAAAGAACGTCTTTTACCTCGTTGTTTTCAAGTAAGTTCATTATATAAGATGCTAAGACAACCGATGAGCATCCACATCCAGACCCTCCTGAAAATACACTTTTATCGTCTTGTGCGTAGATCAATTCACCACAATCCTTGTAATTTTCTCCCAAATTAATGGAGTATAAATGTGCGTTTTCGCGTAAAATAGATGAGCCTTCTTTTCCAAGGTCGCCCGTAATAATCAAATCAAAATTCTTTTCCTTAAGCTCGCTTTGCTTAAAATACCTTTGAAGAGTATCAAGAGCTGCTCCTGCCATTGCTGCACCCATATTATTTGCGTCCTTGATACCGTTGTCGTTTATAATCCCAAACAGAGCGCTTGTTATTTTAACGTTGCTTTTAATTTTAGATGAAAGCACAAAGCTTCCTGCACCGGTAACCGTCGTTTGACTCGTAGGCGTTCTTTGTAAACCGTATTCGAGAGGAAACCTGAACTGTCTTTCTGAAGTGCTGAAATGTGATGAAGAAGAACAAAGAATAGTATTTAGCTTTCCACTATAAATTAATAGTGAAGCAACGAGTAATTCTTCTGCCAAGCTTGAGCAAGCACCGTAAATACCCATATATTGAGTTTTAGTATTGCTCATTGCAAAGCTATGACCTACGCATTGATTTTGCAGGTCTCCACCGATTATCAAGTCTATGTCTAAAAGAGAAAGGTTGGCCTTTTTCAAGCAACATTCCGATGACATTCTAATCATTTCACTTTCAGCCTGCTCATAGGTTTTACACCCAAAGCGATCGTCAAGTCTTCCTATATCGAAAAAACTGCATAACGGTCCGTTCATTTCTCTTGGACCAACAACAGACGCTGAAGAAGAAATGTAGATCGTTTTATCATATTCAATTAAGTTCTTATATCTATTCATCAAAACTCCTAAAATTAATAACTTATATTTATAGTTTTAATTATATTGAATAAAATATGCAAAATACTGTTTTTTTCTATAAAAAGGTATTGACTTTTCAGAAAAAAATGATATAATATATTACGTTCTCAATTGAAAACACTTGCGAGAGTGGCGAAATTGGCAGACGCGCACGTTTGAGGGGCGTGTGGTTATCCGTACGGGTTCAAGTCCCGTCTCTCGCACCAACAAAAAAAGCAGAGCACGAAAGTGCTCTGTTTTTTTGTTGTATATAAGTTGCCAGGGACTTGAACCCTAAGAGGGAGAAATGCGTAAATAAAACTGTCCGGTGGACAGTTTTTAGCATTTGGCGCGAAGGGC
>JAZNRH010000097.1:0-10569 GCA_045590615.1 Eubacteriales bacterium | reverse complement strand
CCCGCTATTACCTTCACACCGAGCGTTAAAAACGATAAGCCTACCAATTCGAACGTTATAGTAGACGTAGTATTCTCTGACTCCGAAACAGGTATCGCAACAGTTGAAAGAACGGTAAACGGTGAGACAGAGACCTTCTCGTCCATGACCTTCGATTCCATTTCGTTTGATGAAAACGGAACCGTAAGCTACTTTGTAACAAACAACGCAGGAATTTCGTATGAATCGGAATATTCCGTAACAAATATCGATAAGACCCCCATAGAAGAGGGCGTACACTATACGGTTTCATATTTCTATGAAAACTATAAAGGTGTATGGAAGCCTGTAGTTGAAGGCAAGTATTATCGTGCAGTCAAGGCTGTCGTTAATTTCACAAACAGCGACAAGAAGCTTAGCATAGCCAATAACGGCGGACTCCTTGAAAAGGTACTTACAGCAGATAATCAGAGCTTCATTTTTGAAATCAGAGATGCAGCGGGTAATACCGTAAGCCGTGACGTTTCGTGGCATAACTACGATAACGACGGCGGTAAGATTGAATGGGTTTTTGCAAGCTACGATAAGACAAATAAGCCTGTAAAGGCATTCGTTACTGTTTCGGATAAGGATTCAGTAAATGAAATAATTTACGTTGAAATCAGAAACTCCGACGGAGACGTGCTTGAATGGAACGATGAGGTTATCGGAAACGAATACAGCGTTTACCTTCCTCTTTCAGGAAACTATCTCGTAACAGCCTTCGACGAAGCGGGTAACTCATTCTCGGAGCAGGTTACTGTTTCCAATATCGATATTGTAGCACCCGTTATCACAAGACTTTCTTACAGTACTCCCGAGGGAAGTCTTACAACAGGTTCGGTTCTCGTAAAGATTGAAGAATTCTCCAAGTCAAACGTTACGGTTACGGGAATATCCCTCTCCGACGCACTTGGTGAATACGACATTGTTTACACTCCGGGTTCAAAGGAATTCAGATTCAAGAAGAACGGTTATATCAGCGTATTTTTCGTAGATGATTACGGCAATGAAGCCGCAAGTGTAATTTCAGTTACTTCAATTTACGATAAGCCTCCTACGCTTGAAGCGGTTGCTACTCTTGCAGAGGACGAATTGAGCGTTGACATATCGTTCGTTCAGCAGCTTGACGAGGACGGAATGCCCCTTGATATCAAGCGTAGCCTTGAGGATTTGTTTGTTGTATACGACGGTATTACCTATACCACCGACAGCACGTTTAAGGTTAAGACTAACGGCGATTACACCTTCACCGTATTTGACGTAGCAGGAAACGCACAGACAATCAAACTTACGGTGAGCGACATTGACGACAGAAAGCCTGTTATTCAGTCTGTATCATGGTCATACGAGTACCTTGAAGAGGACGAAAACGGTGAGTGGGTACTTAATACCTATGAAAAGACCCTTGAAATCGGTAAGGATACAAGCGGTACCGAAGCGGGTTACGTTGTAGGTGCAGATATTAATAAGCTTACAAACAAGGACGTAACCGTTACTCTTGTTACAGACAGAGATACTTCAATACTTGGTCTCAAGGACATCAAGTCCAAGTACAACAGCCTCATTTATGCAGAAAACGGTCTCTTTACCTTCAACCTTGCAGCAGTTAACGGAACGGTTTCATCATACGGTGTTGAAATTGCCGTTATTGATAAGGTAGCTCCCACACTTGAGATATCAGGTGCATCCGAGCTTATCTTCATTGAGGGTATGACAAACGGACGTGATCCCGAATTTGCATACGACAAGTCCAAGTTCTACGACTATATCGCATACGACGTATTCGACGGCGTGAGAGTTGACCTTACCGATTACGTTGAAATCGACTTCGGTGACTTCAATCCCGACGATATAAATGCAAACGTATTTGACCGTTCTAAGTCTTACACGATTACCTATACGGTATACGATGCGGCAGGTAATAAGACACAGATTCGCCGTACGGTAAGACTTATCGGCTTCTATGATACCATTGCTCTTATAAACGGTAAGATGCCCAACAGCGCAAATTCGATTTCCGTTAAGGGTGATAAATTCGAGATATCTCTCAAGAACTTCGGTGGCTCATTGTGGGCAAGATATGCCAAGGGTATTTATACCATGGGACAGATGAAAACTCACGGAACACCCATTAGTGCATATAACGGCAAATATTCGGTTGAAAACCTTGAAAGCGGTTGGTATACAGTATTTGTTCAGACCGATAAACGAGATTACTTCACGATTACGGTATATATTGATTCTGCTGAATGAAAGGAGTAAAAAATGAATATCGTAAAGAGAATTATAGCTGTATTTCTCGCTGTTCTTATGATAGCTTCGGCTGTGCCTGCGAGTGTCTTTGCTGCCGTAAAGACAGATAAAGGCATAGAGGCTTCCGATAACGGTGGAATATACAAGATAGCAAACGATTACGTTCGTTTTGTTTACAATTCGAATACAGGCGCATTTTCTGTGGAGACCAAAGAGGGTCATCCCCAGAAGAGTTACGATAATCGCATCCCGCTGCTTTACAGCGAGGATGCATCCCGAAGCAACGGTACGTCCTATACAACCGTAAGAATTGACGGTAAGGACTATATCTTCGGTCAGGATTACAGTTGGTTTGGAATCGAAACTGATATATACACTCCCGTTATCACAAACGGTGGAAGAGTAATGACTGTTTCGTGGGGTGTTAAGGGATACCTTATCACCCAGACGGCAATCATCTCCGAGGTAGAGGACAGCGACCTCGCAGGTAACATCGGTATCGGATATACCGTTGTAAATATGAACGAGACAGAGGGTAACGTTGGTATTAGACTTCTCCTGGACAATGCGCTCGACAGCAAGGTTGACGCACCCTATGTTCTCACCGAAGCACTCTTTTCTCCCACTATCGTTGAAACGGAGTATTCGGATGCAGACGGCAATATGCCCGCACAGCTTACATACGTTGATTCAATTGCAAACACCAAGAAAATGGCTTATGCTATGCTCAAGGGTTGGAGCGGTGAGCAGGATACTACTCCCGACAAGGTAATTGTAGGTCATTGGGCAAATCTTGCAAACACAAGATACGACTACGTTGCAGACGTTAACTGTGACTTTTCAAATTATTCAAACACTCACAGAGTTCCCGACACAGCAACAGCAATCTATTGGTCGGAAAAGACTATTCCCGCAAAATCATCCAGAACAATGGAAATGCTTTACGGTATCGGTAACTTTACCAAGGATTTGGGAGAAGACCATTTCGGTATAAGCGTAAACGTTCCTTCGGTTAAGCTTGACAATACCAAGGAGGCTTACGAGAATAACGGTGAAATAGAGCTTAAGATCACTCTCGATAACACCGTTGACGGCGCACTTGATATCGCCGCTATGCGTGTCGATATTACTCTTGATGAGGGCGTGACCTTCAAGAGCTCGGGCAAGAATACCGCGACGTATGACTACGGTCAGGTAATAGGCGAACAGATTTTAACCTACGCTATGCACAAGGGTGAGTATAAGGTAATCACCGAAACACTTGTCGTTGCTCCCGAGGCAAATATTACCTCAAAGAGCGTAATCGTAAACGTGTCATCGACAGAGTGTCAGACGGAGACCGAGTGGGTACAGGGCAACTATTCTTCCACAAAGAATATTCTTGTTCCCGGTGTTGACTCCGTGCTTCCCGACGTTAAGATGACTGCAATTTCTCCTGAAATCGTTTATTTTGACGGTGAAAAGAACCTGACGGTTTCGGGGGATATGACAAGTCTTAAATCACTCAGGGCAACGTCAGGTTGGGAAATGTTCCTTGTAAAAGGAAACCACAACGTGCATATCAACAAGAGTGATATAGCCTTTACAAACGAATCATACCAGACTATGACCTTCTCTACAACAGAGGAGCTTGAGCTTGGTGAGTATAGCCTTGAATTCAGATTTACCGACGATCAGCTCAAGGCAGAATTTACCGACAAGATAATAGCTTCCAAAAAGATTACGGTATCGGATGACGAGTATTACCGTTCACAGAGCTACGGTCTTGTTGCCATGGTCCGCTTTGATAACGGCGGATATCCCGCATACGATTTCTTCTCATTCATAAACGAGGAGCATCTTAACAATTTCAAGGACGGAAACATTCCGATGAACGGCTTGAAGTATAAGGACGTTACCTACGATGACGAATGTGAAGTAATGGCTGTTGTAAGAGGTAATATCCGCAGAATGCAGGAAGGCGAGCGTATATTCTACCAGGCTAATACAGCCGACGGCGACGTAACAATCAACAACCTTCTCATATACACAGGTACAGAGCCTCTTACAATGGAAATTGACGGCGATTGGGCAAGCTCACAGAAGGACAATACCGCGGTCATTTCAGGTAAGGGTACCATAAAGGTAATTAACTCTATTACCGTATGGCATCACGGCTGGAGTCTTGAAGGTAAGGCTGGCGTTATGAGTACACTCAGCGATCCCGAAGAAGGCGAGGAGTTCGTTCTCTCTCTCGGTATCGGTGGTTCTATTCTTCAGTATATCGGAGGTCTTCTTATCGAGCTTAAATACGGTCAGATGACCGAAAGCGACGGTCTTTACGGTATCAGCTTTGGCGGTAAGGTAACTATCCCGATCAAGGCTAAGGAACAAAAGAAGGATAACAAAGATACCAATAAGGACAACAACGATAAGGACAAGGATAAAGATACAAACAAGGACGATAACAAGGATAAAGACAAGGATAAAGACAATAACACCAACAAGGATAATGCGACAACTACTACAAGCAAGAGTCCCGCAGGATTTACAAAGCCCTCCGGAGATAAGCCTCCGTCACTTGAGCTTGCAACCTCTGACACCAAGCTTGGCAAATACGTAAATAGCCTTGGTACGATAGAGGACGAGCCCGACGACGGTTCTATCTCGGGTGAAATTTCCGACATTATATTTGGACAAAAGGCATACAACGAGGAAACGGGCGAGTTTGAAACAGGCTTCGTCGGTATCGACTGTTCTCTTGAAGTAAACCTTCCCGCAGACGTTCTCGGCGGTCCCTTCAAGAACAAGGTGGGTATTGAAGCAACAGTTTCTGTAAATACCATTGAAAAGTCATTCGGTATCGATTTCGGCTTGGAGCTTAAGGATGCATTTGAATGTAGCGTGGAGCTTGCATTTAAGCAGATTTCAAGAAAACAGGTTGAAAGATACTACCCCGACGTTATCAAGGTATATCTCGGCGGTGACTTTATGAGAATTCCGTTCTTCGGAGTTCCGGGTACATTCGTAACAGGTCTCGGAGGCGGTGTTTCAAACCTTTCCGATACTCTCAAGGATAAGGAAGAGGGCGAGGAAATTTCTCCTCTTACCATTCACGTTCGTTTGGACCTTCTCTTCGCAGAGCTTCTCTGTGGTAGCTTTGAGGGTGAATTCAGCAGCGAATTTGTAAATATCACAGGTGAACTTACTCTCAACAATGATGACGATGGCAAGATACTCAAAGTTGAAGCCGGAGTCAACATCAGATGGAAGCCATCTGTAAACATCAACATTTACGGTAACGCAACCCTTCTTGACGGACTTATGAAGGGTGGTATAACCGTCAAGATTCAGAAGGACTATTTCTACGTATATATCTTCTCGTCACTTTGCGTTCCCGATTCTATTCCCATTATAGGCGGATATGAGCTCGGTGGCGTAGAAGCGGCAGGCTCTTCCGATTTCATCGGAGCTAATATCAAGATAATCGGTATCAAATTCGGCTTCATATATTATTGGGGCGGTGATTTCCATATCGGACAGGGTATTGACCTCGGAAGCCGTGGCGGTGCAGTTACAAGCTATGACGCTTCATACTATGATGAAAACGGTAAGTACGTAATGTGTACGGCACTGTACGGAACAAACCTCAGACGTCTTACCTCAACAAAGGTAGACACAGGAAGAGCAGGCGGTGTGGTTATCAAGAAGTATTTCGACCCCACAAGTGAGCAGGCTGTTCTTTTCGAGATTCCCATTGAAGGCTTTATCCTTCCTTCTGCTCAGGACATCATACTCCTTACTCCCTCAGGTAAGCAGATTGAAATGATCGAGAGCGATGGTATGGGCGGCGGTAACTATCTTATCAATGACCGTGGCGAAAACTCGCAGAAGTATCTCTACATAACTATCACAGATAAGAACCTTCTTGAAAAGGGTGAGTGGCAGCTTTCTATCGCAACAGACGGTGTTAGTATTTCAAATTTTGAGGTAAATGCCGTTGATAATCTTCCCGACCTTGCTTCGGTAGATTACTCCTATAATGCAGACGCCCCCTACTCACTCAACGTAGAATACACTCTTGACTGCACAAGTAGCGTTCCCGGTGCTATCGACGTGTATATCACGGATAATCCCAACGCACTTGACGGCATCCGCCAGAGCGTTGCAGACCCCTCGTCATCACTTATCCCTGTTGACAGAATTACTCTTGACAAAATGGAAAGCGGCAGCGCAACAGTAACAATTCCCGATACTCTTACAAACGGTGATTATTACGTTCTCTGTATGCTCTCACAGGACGTTGGAGGTATGTCAACAGCAATGAGTGAGACAGCCTTCAGCTTTAAGAACGACCTTCTTCCCGACAATGTAGATGCAATAAAGGTTACCTACGGCGGTGACGGAGACCTCAGAATTGAGCTTGAGAGACCTGACGAGGTTGATTACGATACCTATATCATTCGTATCCTTGACGAAAACTACGAGCTTTTCAACAACGGTATGTTTGAAGTAACCGTTGAGGATAAGATTTACAACGAGACTCTTGGTGCATACGAAAACGAGGTTTACTATTACGGTGAGGATCAGGGACTTATCCCGGGTCAGACCTACTATGTATGTATCGATACTCTCCGTACGGAGGATGACAACAGATACTATTCAAACGATACTCTCTATTCCGAGGCGTTTGTAATGCCCGAAAAGCAGACACCCGTACTCCTTTCTGTTGAAACAAACATCGACCCCGAGGCTTCTGTTATCGGCGTTGATACCTTTGAGGCGACATATACCTTTGACAGAGACGTGTACTTCTACCTTATTGCAGATACTCTTCAGAAGTCATATTCAACAGAGTGCAAGAAGGTTCATACGGTAAGCCTTCCTCTCCTTGAGGGTGACCACTTTATCGAGTTCTTTGCGGTAACTCCCGCATATGACACAACCGACAGTTCAATTCACGATGAAGCGTGCTTCGCTTTCAGAGTGGATACAACTCCTCCCAACCTCAAGATTGCTCAGTCATTGTCAGAGTCGATGAGCAACGAAAACAAGGGTGAGCTTATTGCTGTAAGCCAGCAGAACGTTGTCGTTGATGAAAACGGTAAGATAAAGTTTGAGGGTATGACCGATTCGGATGCCGTTCTTACACTTGACGGAACAACCGACGGTATAACAAGAAACGTTGACGGTACGTTCACGGTTGAACGTAAGATTGATTCAACACAGCAGACCGGTGTACTTTGCGCTACCGATAAAGCGGGTAACAAGACTGCTATTCCCGTACACTACGTTGATCCTTCACTCACAAGCTTCTCTGCTCTTTCGCTTACCTGCGATATCGATTTTGATAACCCGGATGACGTGAAGAAGATAACAATCCCTGTGGGAACAACGGTAAATCTTGGAGTATACGGTGTGTCCGAGAACAAGAACGTTGCTCTCGATAATACCTCGGTTCTTTGGAGTGTACTTTACGAAAAGAACATTATCGATTTCAACGACGGAAGAATAACAGCTCTCGTACCCGGTGAAACAGCGATAAGCGTACTTTACAACGTTGCTTCCTTTGAGGTTGACGGAAAGCTTCAGACAAAGACTCTTTCGGATACCGTTATAATCGAGGTTGCAGAGCGCAAGGTTAATATCGACGGTGACGTTGATACAAGCGTTTCGGTTGATTACAGCAGAATTGACTACGCAGAATATTCAAAGCTTACGGTAGTTCTTGACCTTAACGGAACAGCTTCCGTAACGTCAACGGTAGGGGACAGCACAATAGTATTTTATCTTGACGGTAAGGATACATACGTTGCTTCACTTGACAGAAGCTATGATACAGACGAAATACTTGCAGGTATAAGCATTGATACCACAGGAAATACAAACAAGCTTATTAAGGGTGACTACGACGGAAACGGAGTTGTAGATTACGTTGACCGCGATTTGTCGATTGAAAAGTTTATCGGAATTTCAAATGCCGACAAGCTCAATTCAGATTCGTACATTCGAGGCGACGTTAACGAAGACGGTGTAATCAACATCATAGATGCACAGATGATTCTTCGTACCTCTATCGGTAAATAAGGAGACAGTATGAAAAAAATTACAATTCTGACGGTATTGGCGTTTGCACTTTTGATGCTCACGGCGGTTCAATGCAGTGCGGCTGACACAGCCCCCGTGAATTACGTTTTTACTGTTACGTCAAACTCAAATAATACCTTATCAATCGGCGAAACCGTGACCGTCACGGTTTCCGCCGAGGATATTGCAGGAGGAGAGACACAGCGTATTTACGGCTTCAACGGATGTCTTAACTACGACTCGTATCTTCTTGAGCTTACAAATGCCGAATTTGCATCCGATTTTTCAACAACCAAATTTATGGATAACAAGGTGAATAATAAAATTTCATTCGTTTTCCTTTGCAGTGTTGAAAACTTCGACCTCAAGGGCGTGTCGGTTAAAAGCAAATTCGATATCGGAACCTTTACCTTCAAGGTAAAGAAAAATGGTACGGCAAAGATAACTCTTTCCGACCTCATCGTAACCGATAAGGAAGCTAACGAAAGATATATTTCTTCGTGGGATTCAGCTCTCGAGCTTACACTCGGTAACGGCAACGAAATTGCCGACGTCGAGAGCATAAAGGCTGATATCGCATCATATAAGGCAGAAATATCAAAGGCTTATATCAACGTTGACCCCTATACACTCAATAAGGATTCCTATACGGTAAGCAAGGATGCATACGATGCCTTTGTTGCCGCAATGAAAAAAATTGAAGCACAGCTTACGGGTAACCTTACCGAAAAGCAGCTGCTTGAGCTTTCGAAGGAGCTCAGCACAGAGTACTCTCTTTTCTGTGAGGCAAAGATTTACGGTATGTACAGCAATTCATCTGCCATTGTTGCCGCTCTTTATATGAACGTATATGCATATGCAGGTGAGGGTGGTACAATTGTCAGTGGTTATGCCGAGCAGTTCGCTATCCGTTCAACCTCTGTAACGGTAAAGTTCAAGGCAAAGGACGGATACCGTGTTGATTACGTTACCGTAAATGGTGCAAAGCATCCCTTCTCCGACGGATACGTTACTATCCCTTCTGTGGACTATCATACAGTCGTAAGAGTGTATTTTGCAAAGGTTATTTCGTTTAAGGACGTTGCAAAAAACGCTTGGTACTACGATGCGGTTGATAAAATCGTACAGATGAAACTCTTCAACGGTACAAGCGAAGATACATTTTCACCCGACAGCGGTATGACAAGAGCAATGCTCGTAACGGTACTTCACCGTCTTGAGGGTACTCCCAAGAGCGACTATGCAATTCCGTTCAAGGACGTCGAGGCAGGTGCGTGGTACACCGATGCCGTTGCATGGGCGACTGAAAAGGGAATTGTAAACGGATATGATGCCGTTACCTTCGGTACTAACGACAGCATAACAAGACAGGATATTATTACCGTACTTTACCGTTATTCAAAGTACAAGGGTGAGAACGTTGACGTACAGGGCGACGTAAGCGCGTTTGTTGATTTCAATAACACATCCGATTATGCGGTTGACGCAATGAAGTGGGCGGTTGGTACGGTTATAGTAAAGGGTACTACCGACACAACGCTTGCACCCAAAGAAACAAGCACACGTGCGCAGGTTGCAACCTTGATTCTCCGTTATACGGAAAGATATAATTAAAGAAAAAAGGCTTCCTTTGAGACAAAATCTCAAGGAAGCTTTTTGTTTTACTCAAAATTACTAACAAATAATTAAATAGCCACAAAAAGAAAAGAGGTGAAACTGTGTGCAACGAAGAAAATGCAGGCTATCTGATTCAAGTTACAAGGATGTTGACCTTAGGGTATTCAAAAACATTATCATAGAAACTGTTAACAAAACTGTACAAGGCAAGAACCCAAGAGTGTACAAGGATTATTTCTCTACCGATGTGTTAACACAGAGTGAGGCGGTAGCCGTTGGAAGAGCTCTTGCTAAGGTAGAAGAATTGAAAGCTTACAGCAAGAAAGTGACGATATTCAGACTGTTATGGTTCAATGTGAACTGTGGGCAGATAACGAAGCTGTTTGACTTTGGTTAAATATATTGCTCCTCTCGTTTAAGCAATCACAAAAACTAACAAATAATTACAAAAAAGGAAACAATTGCCCCTCAGGAGCAATTGTTTCCTTTAATTGTGTAACAAGAATAACACCAGCAATGCTGGTGGTTCCAAAAAGCTTTAGCTATGTGTAAAAAAAATATCCTCCTTCGTATATAAGTCGGAGGCCAAGCGGGCTTAGGAAGGCAATCCTT
>JAZNRH010000096.1:0-47269 GCA_045590615.1 Eubacteriales bacterium | reverse complement strand
GAGGGAGATTGGTTTTCATATTGCTTGAAAATTCTCGAAAAATAATGTATTGAGGAAAAGCCGACGGCTGATGAAATCTGAGTGAGGTTGTATTTGCCTTCACGGAGTAGTTTTTTTGCCTCTTTGATTTTCAGGGTGTTTATGTAGTTTATAATGGTTGCTCCATAGGCTTCCTTAAACCCGTTGCAAAGTGAGGTCTTGTTGGTTCCATAGAGAAAGCAGAGCTCGTCAAGGCTTATTTTTTCTCTGAAATTTTCTTGAATATATCTCAACACCTCTTGCATCTTGGCATCTCCACCCGAAAAACTTGTAACACTCTTTGAAGACTCTTTACTACGGATTAATTCGATGAAAAATGCTTCGAGCTTATTCTGAATCAGCTGGTCTGCACCGAACGGGTAGTCGTTACGTTTTTTCATATCCCTGAGATTTGGCACGTCGTAGGGGGGCAGAAAAACGTTTCTACCTTCTTTGATAATATCTGTTAAAATCCTTTGAAGCTCAGGGGTGAGTACAGAAGGTGATTTTGAAAATTGGTCAAGAATTGAGTTGTGACACTCAAATCCGATTATAATGACGTTTGGCGCATCGTCGAGAGGGCAGGAAATTGAGTGCGTCTCGTTTTCTTTGTGTATGATAACCTCGCCTTCGTTTATGATTCCCTCGTATTCCTCGGCCTTTACTTCAATATATCCACTGTCAACGTAAATGAGCTCTCTAAACTCGTGCATATCCTTCATGGTGTGAAACTCACGGGTGAATTCAAAGTAATGAATATTTGCTATTCTGTTTACTTCTAAAACTCTCTTAAATCTTTTCAGCTTATATTCCATAATATTACTCCTTCCTAAATAGTATAGCACAAAGTTTTCATTTATGCAATATTAAAATCATTTAATATTATGCAAAAATAATTTAAAATATTCTAAATACAAATATACTTATATTATGTATAATTAAATTGTAAAAGTAAAAACGCTTTTTGTGGCGTTTAAACAAAAAATAAAAAGGAGATTTTATTATGTCAAGAATTTGTATGCCTGATTATGAGTTCAAAGAAAGAATTGCCAAGGCGGCAAAAATGGTACGCGACAGAGGACTTGACGTTATGCTTGTTGTCAGCACAGAGTCTGACTACGCTAACGCAAGATATTTCAGTGGCTTCTGGCCTCTTTTTGAGCGTGCAGGTGTAGCTATCGCGGCTAACGGAGATGCTTGTCTTCTTGTTGGTCCTGAGTCACCTATTTTCGCAAAGGACGTTGCTGCCAACACATCTAAGATTGAGAAGATTTTCGTTCTCAAGGATTTCCGTGAGTCAGCTGACCCTTCATACCCTGAGCTTGTTCCTGATACTTTCCGTGACGCTTTCAAGGCTATCGGTGTTACAGGCGAAAACATCAAGATTGGTCTTGGTAGCTACGTTGAGTGCACACTTCCTATTCTTGACGGTTTGAAGGAGAACTTCCCCAAGGCAGAGATTTCTTACTGCAACGATATTATGGTTGAGCTCAGAAAAATCAAGAGTGTTAATGAGCTTGCTTGTATCCAGGAAGGCTTCAGAATTGTTGACCTTGCTACAGAGGAAGTTATCAAGGCTCTTCGTCCCGGTGTTACAGAGCTTGCTATGGTTGGTGTAGCTCAGAGAGTTATCTACGAAAACGGTGCAGAATACGAAGGTCTTCCTATGTACGTATTCAGCGAGGCTTCAACTCGTCATGCTATTTCTCGTCCCAGCTACAGAACAATCGAAAAGGGTGACGTTGTTCAGCTTAACCTTTCGGCTAAGATTGACGGTTACTCACCTGCAACAGGTCTCCCTGTAATTATGGGTAAGCTTGACCCTGAAAGAAGAAGATACATTGATTTCTGCTACGATATGCACAACTGGACAGTTGAGAACCTCAAGGCTGGTATTCCTGCTAATAAGGTTCCTCAGGAATTCTATCAGAAGTTTATCGATGCAGGCTACAAGGATGCATATACATACGGTCCTTGCCACGGTACAGGTATGATTGAGGTTGAAGCTCCTTGGATGGAAACTTCATCAGACTGGATTATTGAAGAAAATATGACATTCCAGGTAGACACCTTCATTTCGGGTCCCACCTTCGGTACAAGATGGGAGAAGGGTGTAGTTATCACAAAGGATGGCTGCAAGTCTATGACTAACATTCTCGAGAAGGGACTTATCGAACTTGACTTCTAATTCAATCGGTAAGAAGCTCTGGCTCATTCCTGATTGCGAACTTCCACCCGAAGGTGAGGGCGTACTCAAGGGTCACGAGTCTGTAATCGTTGTTAACGACAGCGACGTTGACGCAGTTATTAAGGTACATATCTATTTTGCTGACAGAGAGAGCATTGATGAAATCGAATGGCACGTTGGCAAGGATAGAGTAAGATGCTTTAGAATGAACAATCTTGAAGATATGTGTGGCTACAAGGTTCCTCTTGAAACTCAGTATGCGATGAAGCTTGTTTCCAATACTAACGTTGTTGTTCAGTACGGCAGACTTGATAACCGTCAGACAAATCTTGCTTATTACACCACTATGGCGTATTCAGAATAATTAAGAGGTGAATATAATGCATTTGGATAAAATTTTTCCAAGAGAGATTGAAAATGCAAAAGAAAATAGAACTCCCGTTGTAATTGTCGGTGGTACTGTTGAATATCACGGTCCTCAGTGTTCTTATGGCTGTGATACACTTATCGCTCAGGGTCTTGTTGAAAAGCTTGCTGAAAAGAGAGATATTATTATCGCTCCTTCTATCAGCTATAGCCCTTCAAGCTGGGCAGTAGGTGGTAAAACCACAGGCACAGTACACGTTGATGAGGTTGTATTTGAAGAGTACCTTTTCAATATCTTTACAAGTATGCTCTATGCAGGACTTCGTAATATTTACGTAGTTATTCATCATCAGTTTGAGGAAGGCAACCTTATGCCTATGACTCTTTCTTATATGAAGGCGGCAAAGAGAGCTACTATGAGATATCTCGAAGCTACTATGGGTGAAGGCTGGTGGGGAAGCGAAAGCTACTCTGATTACTATGCTAATCTTGGTGGTGGCGACGACCCGTTCAGCTGGATAAAGGTTATTCCTGCAATGGCACCCGAGGCTCAGAGAGCAACAGGCTACGACCACGCAGGTAAGTACGAGTGTTCAATTCTTATGGCTCTCTATCCTGAGGCTGTAAAGCTTGAAAGACTCGGCGATATCGACCATTGGTTCACAAAGAGCTCAGCAGAAGCAAATGCAGAGCTTGGACAGAAGATGGTAGAAATTTCACTTGAATATCTTGACAAGAATATTCAGTAATTAAAATTAAATATTCAGAGTAAGGAGCAACCCTTATGAAAGTCGAAAAGAATTTTGATTTCAGAAAAAGGATGTTGGAGGTACATAGGCAGGATTTGAGAGATAATACTCTTTTGCCTGACGCTCAAGAGCTTGAGATTAGTGATAATTTCAAAATTTATCTGCACAAAAATGCAGATGAAGTGGCTTTGACGGCAGCAAAGGACTTTACAGATTATCTTTTTACGTCTATGGGGATAAAAGCCACGATTACCTATACTGACAGTAATTCTATTGACGAGGGTCTGCTCCTTATTTTGTCTGCAGATACAACCCTTGATTTAGGCAATGCTAATGGATATAGAGGCTTCAGAATAGACGTTAACGATAAGTTTATATCTGTGTGTGGATATGACAACAGAGGTATTTCACAAGGTCTTTATTACCTCGAGGATTGTATGACGTTTCGCAAGGCGCCTTTTTTGAAAAAAGGTACTGTTTTAAGGCGTCCTCTTTATTCACCTCAGATGGTTCATTCGGGATATAAGCTTGACTATTATCCGAACGAGCATTTGTCGGCAATTGCGCACGAGGGAAGAGACTCTATTCTCGTTTTTGTAAACGACGTTGATAAGACACCGTTGGGTTATCTTGATTTTAACGAGCTTATCGCAAGGGCTGCACGATATGGCTTAGACGTATATGCGTACAGCTATCTTAAAAGTGAAAAGCACCCCGACGAGCCCGATGCAGAAGCATATTATGAAGGTAATTACGGAAAGCTCTTTCGTATGTGCCCCGGTCTTAAAGGCGTCACGCTTGTAGGTGAATCCGTAGAATTTCCGAGCAAAGACCCTCACGTTACCGGTAAAACATATCGTGATAATTTAGTTGACGGCATACCTACGGGAAAGACGAGCCCCGGTTGGTATCCGTGTATGGATTTTCCACAGTGGCTTACTCTTATTAAAAAGATTATAACTCGCTATAAGCCCGATGCTGATATAGTATTCTGGACTTATAACTGGGGTTATCGCTCAGAGGAGGAGAGGTGCAAGCTGATTGATGCGCTTCCCGAGGGCATTACATTACAAGCTACCTTTGAGATGTTTGAAAAATTCAAAACAGAGGGGAATACCTCTTATTGTGCCGATTATACACTTTCCTTTGAAGGCTACGGCCATTATTTTGAGAGTGAAGCAAAAGCGGCGAAGAAACGAAATATCAAGCTTTATTCGATGACGAATACGGGTGGTCTTACCTGGGATTTTGGAGTAATTCCTTACGAACCGTTCCCGTATCAATGGATTAAGAGATATAAGAAGATGAAGGACGCTCACGATAAATGGGGGCTCTGCGGCTTGATGGAATGTCACCACTACGGCTTTTATCCGTCCTTTATTTCAAAGCTTTCCAAATGGTGCTTTTACGGTACCGACGAGCCTATGGAGGACATTCTTGAAACTATCGTAAAAAGCGAATTTGGATCGGCTTCAAGTGATATTGTGCTTTCGGCTCTTGAAAAATGGAGCGAAGCCATAACATATTTTACTCCAACGAATTCAGACCAATATGGAGCGTTCAGAGTCGGTCCTTCCTATCCGTTTTGCTTGTATAAAGCAATCAATCTTCAAAGCGCACCGTACAGTATGTTTGGCAATAAAATCTGTTCGCCTGTTTACTATGCCTCAAACGATGGTAGAGCTTCTATTTCGAATCTCAGAGTGCCTTCAGAAATGCGCTCTCTTGAAAAAATGAGAGCTTTGATAAGAGAAGGACTTGATTTGCTTGAAGCTGTTGAAGGCAAAAACGAGGCGCTGCTTTCACTTATTAACCTTGGCAATTTTATTGAGCATACAGTTGTTTCCGGTATCAATTCTAAGAAATGGTATCTTCTAAAATGTGCAATGCACGTTGAGTGTGACAAGGAAAGGTATGCTGCTATTCTTGATGAAATGGTGACTTTGCTCAAGGACGAAAGAGCAAATGCCGAGGCTACTATTCCGATTGTTCAGCAGGATTCCCGACTTGGTTGGGAGCCGAGTATGGAATATATCGGCGATGAGGAGCACATCAGGTGGAAGCTCAGACAGATAGATTACGTTTTGAATTCAGAAATCGAAAACGTTCGGGCATCACTTACCCGTTATTAATAAAATCTAAAAGCAAGGAGAGATATTATGAGAATTAATTTGAGAAAGAATTTCTTTACGGACAAAGAGTTTGTAATCGCTGAAGACGGAGCTTTCAAGGCAATTGGTTACCGTTTTTCAACGGGAATAGAAGCTCTCAGAATCGAAAATGAAAAGGGTTACTTTGTAATTCTTCCGTTTATGGGTCAGCAGATTTGGGATTTTCATTTCGGTGGTCGTGACCTCAAAATGAAAACCTCTGTTAAAGAGCCTGTGCCAAACGTTCCTTACCTTATGACATACGGTGGTTTTTTGTATCATTGTGGCGTTAGCTCGTTTGGTGCGCCCGATGCCGACCACCCACAGCATGGTGAAATTCCAAATATTGCATATAACAATGCTTATATCGAGATTTCAGATGACGAAAATGGCAAGTATATCGCTGTTGGTGGAACGCTTGATTATGATATTGCTTTTGTAAAGAAGTATCATTTTTCTCCCGAAACACGCCTTTATTCAAATGCCAACACGGTTAAAATCAACGTGAAGATTGAAAACAAGAAGGCTACTCCTATGGAGTATATGTATCTTTGTCACATCAATTTCCGTCCCTTCAACGGTGCAAAGCTTGTTTATAACGTTCCAAGAGACAAGGAGCACGTAAAGGTACATAAGATTGTTCCTGATAGCTTGCCTAAGGAAACTCAGGAAAAGCTTCGCGCTTATATGGATAAGCTTGAAGAAAACCCTGCAATTATGGATAACGTTGGAAATGGTGACGAGATTTATATTCCCGAAATTTGCTTTGCTCTCAAGTACAATCCTGACGAGAATGGCAGGGGTTATACTATGCAGTATATCGAGGGCGACGGTGCATGTTACGTAAATCACCCCGTTGATAAGCTTCCCATAGGAGTTCGTTGGATTTCAAGAACTGCTGACGAGGACTCGATGGGTATGATTTTGCCTGCAACGTCCGAGCACCTTGGCTACTACGATTCAAAGGCAAGAGGCTTTGTGAAGGAGCTTGGTGGATATGAGAGCCTTGAATTCTATATGGAAGTCGGCTTTATAGACGATGCCGAGGCGAAGGAAGTAGAAAAGAAGATTAATTCACTTATATAAAACACAAAAGACGGACTGATGTCCGTCTTTTATTTTCTCTATTATTTCGTTTAATTTAATGATATTTTCTTCTTGTAGTTTTTCGGTTGGTTTTTCAATTTTATTTAGCTCATCTATTGCTTTTTGTGGGAATTTATTTTTAAGACTCGTTTCATAGCTTTCACCGGGTTCACATTCCCAGAAATCAGAAACATTATAATTCCCGGATTCATCAACATTAAAGGTTATAGCAATCGGGGAACATAGAGAACTTACTATTTGAGTGTCAAAATTATACTTTTCGTATAACGTTAACAAGTATACAGTTGTTGTGTGATTGTTTTCCGTATTAACTAAAAGGGTAAAATGGCTTTCTACAGCAATAAGTCCATCTGGTTTTTCGGATTTATAATGATTATAAATTGCAGTTGATATTTGCTTTTCTATAGTATCATCTTTTGTTTCTGCTTTTTTATATCCGAAGACTATTGACTCGGAAAGAAATAGCCTGAATTCGCCTTGAATGTCGCTGCTAAAGTCAAATGTCCAGACGGGGCTTTCGTCATACCCTGGATTATATCCGTAAGGGTTTTCAAAATCAAGCTCTTTTACGTCACCCCATTTTTCTTTGCTAATTTCCAAGATGGTTGCATCTGTTACGTTGAAGGTCTCTTTCAGCCAATTAAAAGCAGTTATTTTAAGAGTATTAACTACTTTTTGATTTGCTTCTTCAGGAGTGTAAATCGGAACTTGCTTTTCGTTAATTCCAAGTATTTGAGCACCTTTTTCAACCTCTAAAATAATATGCCAATTTGCCATATCAGCTGTACAGACTTGTGGTGTAATAGTATCTATTTTTATATATCCGTTTTCGAAACCTTCGACCTTGTGTCTTATAGAGCCACTGCCTTCCTGAATTACTGCCATATATAAGTCGTGACTGTCAAAGAAGGTCGAGCTGTAGCTCTTTATAGCATCAGCGAAGCCGATAGTCGTGTCTGCATATATTGTGTTTGCAGGAGCAAGATTGTATATTCCCGAGAAGTAATTGTTGTAGTTATCTAACTCATCTTTTGACGTAATTCTTACAAGATAATTTTGAGTAAAAAAATTATTGTAGCCGTCGGTGCGTATGTATTGAACGTTTTCTATTTCATTTGCGAAATTTTTATCTTCAATAGTGTTTTTTGACTTTACTAAAAAAACAGTTGTTCTTAAATTGTGGGTGATTGATTTTTCCTTACTTTCATCAATGAGCGTTACGTATTCTTCGATATCCAATTTTTCATAATTGTCACCAAGCCCATCGGTGTTGTCATCGGAGGAATAATAAACGGCTCTTTCTTTTGTTATGTCATTGCCGTTCTCTATTTTATAAAAGCTACAGCTTGACATAAATGCGCTGTGTGCGCCTTCAACCATTAATTTGCCGTCGGATAAAACCCACAAATGAGTCCTTTCTCCGTAATCGTATGGTAAAAGTCTGATAATTGCTTCGTCTTTTACGGTATAGATATCTATTATTTCACCGTTTGCTAAAATTATAAGCTCATCAGTTCCGTTTTTATCTATGTCGAAGGTTGACCACGAAAATTCGAATTCATCAGAATTGCGATAGAAATTCATCATCAGCTTGTTTATATCAATATTACAAGCTTCAAATTCATCATCGCTCATTGTTGAGGCGTTTTTGTATTCTCTTATTTTACTTTGATAAAAGTTATGTAAATGTTTCTCTGAAATATTTGGTGCTTTTCTGATAATTTCAAGCTGATAAGGCCCTTCAAAACGAAGTGGGTCGGTTTCTGTTACGCTGCCCGAAAAGGTAAGCATAACCTCGTCGGAAACAGAAAAGAATTCAGGCTCTTTTGCGCCAAAAAAAGCCGAAGCACCTTTGGAAATATTGCTTGTTCCACTGTCTGTGATTTTAACAATGACACCACTGTCGGTAATTTCCGTAACTTTTCCTTCGAGATACATTACTTTATTGGGAATTTTTGTGCAAGAAAAAAGTAAAGTGGCAAGTAATAATATAAGCATCAGAGAACAGATTTTTTTCATTTGAAATTCTCCTTTCACATTTCTGATAGTTAGACGTAAAAAGGTTAAAAAAGTTCCCAAAGGGGCTGTAAAAAAACTAAATTAGTTTTTTACAGCCCCTTTATATCTCGTTTTTGAAGAACACTTCGCCAACCTCAAACTCTTTGTCTTTTAGGTAAAATAAGAGGTTATTATCTTCTTTTGGTCGGAAAACAAGCTTGTATGAATAAAGAGCTTGGAATTTATATCCGAATTTTTTGTCGTCTCGGTTAATTCCATATTTTCCGTCTCCGAGAAGAGGGTGCCCTATATGAGCAAATTGTGCTCTGATTTGGTGAGTTCTTCCCGTGACAAGCTCTACCTCAACAAGTGAAAGGTTTCTTGATTTATCCTGCTTCAGAACCGTGTAATAGCTTTCGGCTGTCAAAGCGTTTGGTACAGGCTTTTCAAAAACCGATACCATATTCGTCGCACTGTCTTTTAGGAGGTAGTTTTTTATGTGACCCTTCTTATTTTCAAAAGTACCGTGAACCAGTGCAAGATATTTCTTTGTAACCTCGTTGTTCTTAATCAGCTCGTTAACACAGCGCAGAGCTTCAGCGTTTTTTGCGCAAATCACCATTCCTCCTGTGTTTCTGTCAATTCTGTTACAGAGCGAGGGTACAAAGCTCCTTTCGTCATCGGGGTTGTATTCGCTTTTTTTGTACAGATACGCTTTGAGCATATCAATGAGCGTGCCACTTGTTTCCTTGTCGTCTGAGTGGACAATAATCCCCGGCTTCTTGTCAACCAGAATGATATTGTCGTCTTCGTATACTATATTGAGCTTTGGATTGATTTTTGTAAAGGACATATCGTTTTCCTTTTCAAAAAATTCATCTCTGATATAGAATTCGATAACGTCACCTTCGCAAAGCTTTGTGCTTTGAATGGCTTTTTTGCCGTTAATCTTTATTCTCTTTTCTCTTATGTATTTATACATTAAGGACATGGGCAGGGTAGGCATTGATTTTGTCATATACTTGTCAAGTCTTTGTCCTGCGTCGTTTTTTGATATTACAAAGCTTTTAATGTTTCTTCCTCCTATTTTACAAAGGCTTCGAGTCTATTGATTTTATAACCCTTTGCAATAAAGTTTCTTTCATACTCGGTTTTTACGTTGTCATATTCAAGCTCGTCGGTATGTAAATCAAAGGTTACGTTTTCAAGTCTATAGTTACACTCGGGAAAGGTCTCTAATGAGTAATCAAACAGGTCGCGATTGTCCGTCTTGAAATGTATAGAGCCATCACTTGTCAGCACCTTTTTGAATAGTTCAAGAAATACAGGGCTTGTAAGTCTTCTCTTTGCGTGTCGCTTTTTTGGCCACGGGTCACAGAAGTTTATGTATATCACGTCAAACATCTCGGCAGGGAAAAGCTCCGGTAAAAGCTCGGCATCGCAGTTGATAAAACGAACGTTTTTGAGTCCTGCCTGGTTGACCTTTTCGAGCGCTAAAACGATAATATCAGTAGCTTTTTCGATTGCTATAAAGTTGATATCGGGATTCTTTTCGGCCATTCCTTTAACGAAATCACCCTTTCCACAGCCTATTTCAAGCCTGATGGGATTATCGTTGCCAAAGACGTCTTTCCATGTGTCTTTATATTCTGCCGGTCTTTCTATAAAATATTCCGAGCACGCCTGAATTCTTTCAGGAGTGTTTTTTCTTTTTCTTGCTCTCAATTTTTAATCTCTCCATATAAAATTTTAGTATATTATAATACTTTTTTTATCTTTTTTCAAGTGGTAGGGAATAACTAATTATTTTTTTGGTGAAAATTGTGCGAAGGTTGGGTGAAATAATGATTAAATTATCAAAGGAATCAAACGAGGTAATAAATTTCTCAAAGATTATTGCGTCTAATTTAGGACATTCTTTTATTGGCTCAGAGCATTTGCTTTTATCGTTGCTTGGCAGAAAAAGGTCAAGTGAAGAGGTGATGAGTAGAATTTCTTGCGCTCAGCAAATAAGCTATTCAAGTATTATTAACGAGGTTATTTATATATACGGTAAAGGTGAAAGGACAACAAGGTGCGAAAGTGGTATGAGTGAAGATTATAAGTCTATTCTTAAAAATGGGTGTATAAAGGCGAATTTAAGAGGAGAGTCGTATTTGGAGGTTGTTGACATTGTTGATGCTTTGTTTGAAAAAAAGGATTGCCTGGCGATGAAGATTATCAACAGCTATAAAACTAACGAGACAAAAAACGAGATAATAGTAAAGGGTGATTTTTTGACGTTTGATAAAATTTCGAATATGAGAAAGCAGACTCCTGTTTTGAATAGCTTTTCGAGTGATTTGACGCTTTTAGCACTTGAAGATAAGCTTGACCCTGTTATCGAGAGAGATAATGAAATTGAGGATGCTATCAGAATTTTACTGAGAAAAAACAAAAATAATCCTTGTCTTATAGGTAATGCAGGAGTGGGAAAGAGTGCGATTGTTGACGGAATTGCATTAAAAATAATTAAAGGTGAGGTTCCGTTTGAATTACTCGAAAAGAGGGTGGTATCTCTCGAAATAGCATCGTTAATCGCAGGTGCTAAGTATAGGGGTGACTTTGAGGAAAGGCTTAAGGGCATTTTTGATGAAGTGAAAAAGGCAAAAAATATTATTTTGTTTATTGATGAAATACACAACATAGTAAATACGGGCGCAGGCGAGGGCACTCTTGATGCTGCAAACATTCTTAAGCCCGAGCTTGCGCGAGGGGATATTTCAATAATTGGCGCAACTACAGTGGAAGAGTATATGAGGAGTATTGAAAAGGATGCTGCTCTTGACAGGCGATTTCAAAGAGTGTCGGTTAAGGAGCCGGATAAAGATATCACTCTAAAAATACTAAAGGGATTAAAAAGGAGATACGAGGGGTTTCATAATATTACGATTGAAGATGAGGCTTTGTCGATGGCAGTAGAGCTTGCATTAAAAATTCCCAACAAGTTTTTTCCTGACAAGGCTATAGATTTGATTGACGAAAGCTCGGCAATGATAAGAATGCTCGGTAAAAGAAGGCTTACAAGTGATGACGTAACAGGCTTTTTTGAAAAGAAAAGAACAATACACCTTATTGATTTTCAGCTATTGTCAAAGCGACTTTTGAGCTCGGTTGTCGGACAGAGTGAAGCTATTGAGAAAATTGTTGAGTGTCTATTTCGATACAATTCAAAGCTAAAGAACGATAACGCTCCGTTGTCTTTGATTTTTACGGGAGCAACGGGGTGTGGCAAAACGATAATGGCAGAAAAAATTTCCGATTATATGTTTGACTCTCTTGGCTTTTTGAAATTGGATATGGGTGAATTCAGCGAAAGTCATTCTGTTGCGAAGCTAATCGGTTCACCACCGGGATACGTAGGGTCAGAAGAAAAGGGACTGCTTTTTAACGAGCTTTCAAAAAATCCATCGAGAGTTATATTGCTTGACGAAATAGACAAGGCGCATAATGAGGTTCTGAAATTGTTTTTGAATATTCTTGACGAGGGAACGATAAGGGACAACCGTGGAAGAAGCATTTCCTTCTCCTCTTGTATTATTATAATGACATCATCAATTGGATTTGAGAATGAAAAAGCACGCTCCGGCTTTGTTTTGGGCGAGAGTAATAAAAACGATGCGTTGAGGAATATATTGGGGAACGAGCTATACGGAAGAATTGATACGGTCATTAAATTTAAGCGTGCACAAAGAGCTTCTGCGCTTGAGTTATGTGACAAGCTTGTCTGTGAGAACAGAGAAATATGTTTGAAAAATGCGATAGCTCTTGACGTCGATAGGGATGTGCTTGAAAAAATCGTTGACGAGTCAGATTATAAGAGGCTTGGCTATAGGGCTGTCAAAAAAAATTATTCTAAGCTTGTTGAAAGTGAAATAAATAAGGCATTTCTTTTTGATGATAAGGCGACAAGAATACGAATATATCTTGACGAAAATAATAGAATTGTATCTTTTTTCGATTTTCAAAAATTCAATCTTGAAAATAATCAGCTTTCAATGTATAATATACAAAAAGAGTAGATTGAAAGGATTAGACCTATGCTTGAATTTTTGAAGCCTGATTATTATTTTCATTCAATTCATGAACTTCCTGTGAGCTTTTATAAAGAAAATAATATAAAGGGGATTTTGTTTGATATAGATAATACTCTAGAGCCATACGCTACTCCGACTCCAAGCGAGAATACTCTCGCACTTTTTAGTAAGTTAAAGGAAGAGGGGATAAGCATTGCCATAATTTCCAATAATCACGAGTCGAGAGTAAAAGCATTTTGTGAGCCGTTGGGTGTATCGTATTCCTTTGACTCCCGTAAGCCGTCAAGTAAGAAAATAAATAGTGCAATTGAAAAAATGGGGCTTGCCAATGAAAATGTAATTATAGTCGGTGATCAGCTTTTTACAGATATATGGGCAGCATCAAATTCGGGAATACGAGGAGTTTTCGTTGATAGAATTAATTCCTTAGAGGGTTTTTTTATCAAGGTTAAGAGAGTGCTCGAAATACCAATGGTTAATTATCTTAAAAAGAAAGGCTATGGTCGTATAAAATGAAAAGAGCAAAATTCGGTCCTGGAGGCAATTCGCAGTTGTTTTCAGATTCGGGCTATAAATCAAGCGTGTATGCGCCTGAGTGGGTTGCGAAAATGGAGCTTGACGCTTATGAATATGAATGTGGCAACGGAGTGAGTGCAAGTGAGGAAACCTTTGCCGTAATTGGACTTAATGCAATAAAAGAGGGGATTGCAACATCCTTGCACGCCCCTTACTACATATCGCTTTCGGGAGTTGTACCCGAAAAACGTCTTGGAAGTGTAAAGTATATTACACAGAGTCTTAATGCTGCTAAATGCCTTGGTGCAAACATTATAGTAGTTCACGCAGGCAGTGCATCAAAAATCGACAGAAGAGATGCACTTGAGCTTGCTAAGGATACCCTGCGAGTTGCACTTGAAGAGTGTGAAAAGCTCGGCTTTGGTAACGTTAAAATCGGACTTGAGACAATGGGTAAGATTAATCAGCTTGGAACGCTTGATGAAATTGTAGAGCTTTGTCAGATGGATAAGAGGTTTGCGCCTGTCGTTGATTTTGGCCATTTATACGCAAGGTCGCTCGGGACTGATATTTTGACTTCTGACGATATAAAGCGAGTGTTTGATAAGGTGTCAAGTGGACTTGGCGCTGAGGCTGCCGAAAATATGCATTGCCATTATTCACGTATTTCTTATTCTAAGGGTGGCGAGTATAAGCATATTACTTTTAATGATGATAGCTTTGGTCCTTCTCCTAACACCTTTGCTACAACTATTGCACAGCTCGGCGTAACACCTACAGTAATATGTGAGTCTGCAGGCACACAGGACATTGATGCAAAGGCGTTGAAGCTTGCGTATCTGGAGGCACTATAATGTCGATAACAGAAAACTTTAGAAAAAAATATTTTGATACCTTTGAAGGCGCATCGCTTGTACTTTCTGAGGCTAACAGGCTGTATTTGTCACAGTTACATTCAAGTGACGGTGCAATTCTTATTACCAAGAATAATTCGTATTTGATTGTTGATTTCAGATATTATGAAATAGCCAAAGCTACAGCTAAGGATTTTAACGTTGTCCTTGCTGAAAAAGGCTTGTTGACAGAAGCTAAGAACCTCTGTGAAAGAGAGGGTATCAAGTCTTTGACCATTGAGGACGATTACGTTACCGTAAATATGGACAAGAGAATTAAAACTCTTTTTGAAGGTTTTGAATTTTCGTATTTTGGTGACTTGATTTCAAAGATGAGAGAAGTCAAGACTCAATGGGAAATTGATAAGATTATCAAGGCTCAGGAAATTACCGATGCAGCCTTTGAGCATATTCTTGGCTTTATTCATAAAGGCTTGACAGAAAATGAGGTTGCCATCGAGCTTGACTCGTTTATGAGAGGGTGTGGCGCACAGGAAAGTGCCTTTAGGACGATATGTGTTTCGGGTAAAAAATCATCCTTACCTCACGGTGAGCCGAGCAACGACGTTTTGAGCGAGAATTCATTTTTGACTATGGATTTCGGTGCAAGATTTGACGGCTATTGTTCTGATATGACAAGGACGGTTGTCGTAGGTAGGGCAAGTGATGAAATGAAACGGGTTTATGATATAGTTTTGTCAGCACAGAAATCGGCACTTGATAAGGTCAAGGCAGGTGTGTTGGGCAAGGTCGTTGATTTTGCTGCACGTAGTATAATTTCTGATGCCGGATTTGGCGAAAATTTTGGTCATTCTACCGGTCACGGTCTTGGTATTGACGTTCATGAGTCACCGTCATTTTCTCCGAATTATTCTCATTCAATACCTCAGAATTCAGTTTTGAGCGTTGAACCCGGAATATATATTGAGAATAAATTTGGGGTCAGAATTGAAGATATTGTGGTAGTTCAAGAAAAAAATGCATTAAATTTGACCAAAAGTGATAAAAAACTTATAGAAATTTATTGAAAAATCCAAAAAACTATTGCAAAATTTTCAAAGATAGTATAAAATATAGTGTAAATGATTATATTTAATTTATGGAGGACACAAAAATGGCAGTAGTAGCTGGAGATTTTAGAAATGGCGTAACCTTCGAAATGGACGGAAACGTTATGCAGGTTATCGAGTTTCAGCACGTTAAACCCGGAAAGGGCGCAGCGTTCGTTAGAACAAAGCTCAGAAACGTAATTACAGGAGCAGTTGTTGAAAAGACTTTCAACCCTTCCGATAAGTACACACCCGCTTACGTAGAGAGAAAGGATATGCAGTATCTCTATTCAGATGGCGACCTTTATTATTTTATGGATATGGAGTCGTATGACCAGATTCCGATTAGCAAGGATATCCTTACACCTAACTTTAAGTTCGTTAAAGAAAACGATATGGTAAGAGTTGCATCATACAAGGGCAACGTGTTCGCTGTTGAACCACCTATGTTTGTTGAGCTTCAGGTTACACAGACAGAGCCCGGCTTTAAGGGTGATACAGCAACAGGTGCTTCTAAGCCTGCGACACTTGAAACAGGTGCAGAAATCAAAGTACCTCTCTTCATTGATGAGGGAGACGTAATCAAGATTGATACTCGTACGGGAGAATATCTCGAAAGAGTATAATGAAAGGAGTAGCTGTTATGTCATTGACTGAAAAGGTTGCTTATATCAAGGGAGTTATCGAAGGTCAAAAATTTGACACCACAACACCCGAAGGAAAGATAATAGAGCTTCTTGTTAATTTGGTAGATGATATTGCGCACGATGTTGCCGATCTTCAGGACGAGACCGAAACATTGAATGCTTATATCGAAGAGATTGATGAGGACCTTGGTTATCTTGAAGACGAGGTGTACGCTGACGTAGACGATTGTGATTGCTGTGACTGTGACGATGAGTTCGAGTGTGATTGCAATTGTGATGAATGCGAGTGCGACGATGACTGCGAGGATTGTAACAGAGGCGAGTCTTATGATTTTTTTGAGGTGATTTGTCCTACGTGCAACGAACAGGTCTATCTTGACAACAGCATTGACCCTTCAAAAGTTAGATGCCCTGCGTGTCATAACGAATTTTCGGTTGTAGAAAACAACTAATTAAAAAGTGGAGACTTTGTCTCCACTTTTTTGTAAATGTTTTGTGTATAGTATTGAAAAAAATTATATTTTAAGCTAAAATATAATCGTACAATATTAATGAGGAGTTATTTATGAGCATAATTAAAAATAGTATGTCTTACGTGTTAAAGCTTTTTATCAATCACATAGTTTCCGGAATTTATTCATTGATTTTGTTTGTGGTTTTTACTATAGCTTTTGATGGAAAGTTTCAAGCTCTGGGAAGTGTGGCGTCAATTGCCTTTTATCTTTTTTTGGTATATAGCTTTATGTGGGAAGCAGGTGCAAAAAGAGCTGTCAGCTTGAGCTTGGGCGAAATCAAAGCAACAGACGGCGCACTTATTATGACAGCAGGCTCGTTGCCGTTTTATATTACAACTCTTGGATGCGCTCTTTTATCCTTTTTTACTACTAATTCTGATTTTGCCGAAAGAACGGTTGACGTTATATACAGAGTTCTTTTCTACGTGAACGTATTTTTTTCGCAATGTATGTATTCAGGCTTATTTACAACAATTTTTGGCAGTATTCCTGAAATTCAGCCTATCTTTTATCTTTTATCTATTATTCCGGGGCTTGTGGTAGCGATGGTTGCTTATCTTTTTGGAAGTAAGAATTATCGCATTCGCACACTTTTTGGAATAAAGTATAACGAAGAAAAAGAAAAAATCAAAAATAACTATTAATATTTTTTGTTGTTTTTTTATATAGTGTATCGGAGGTATGCTATATGAAAATAAACAATAATTCGTCTTTCTTGATAAAGTTAATCTCACTTTCTCTTTTAATAGTTTTGTCATCACTTTTATTCTTTTATTTTTCAAGGGTTGATTTTAATAAAGGTGAGCAGATTATTTCGCAATCAGAAGAAAAATTCACCATAGTTATAGATGCCGGTCACGGTGGCAGGGACGGCGGCGCTAACGTCGGAGACGTTTATGAAAAAGATCTTGCTCTTGAAATTGCCAAAAAGCTCTATGATTTTTTGAACGTTTTTGACGTTGATGTATTGATGACCAGAAGCGAGGACGTAATTCTTGCTGATGACAGTTCAAGGAATAAAAAGAGAGATGACCTATTCAATAGAGCAAAAATTGTTAAAGAGTGTCAGTCTCCTATACTTGTCAGTATACATTTGAATAAGTTTCCCGAAAGTAAATATAACGGCTTGCAGGTGTTTTATTCATCGAAAAATCGGTATAGTGAGTCACTTGCATTGATGGTGCAGAGCTACAATAAGAGTTGTCTTGAGCCTACAAACACTCGTGAGGTAAAAAGGTCAAATTCGTCAATATATTTACTCGAAGCAGTTGATTGTCCTGCCGTTTTGATAGAATGTGGATTTATGTCAAATCCCGACGACCTTAAAAAGCTTAGTGATAATAATTATCAAAATTCACTGTCTTGTGTTATTGCAAATTCAATTATCGAATATATAAAATTATAGGAAGTTTGAAATTATGGCTAAAAATGACCCTAAAACAGTATACGTCTGCAGAGAATGTGGCTACGTTCACTCCAAGTGGGGTGGTAAATGTAAAGAATGTGGAGCTTGGGATTCTCTTGAGGAAGAGGTAAGCGTTCCTGTAAATCCTAAGTTGTCTGCAGGTCTTTCTGTCGTCGGCTCTAATGAAGCTGAGCTTATTTCCGATATAGATATGAGTGCTCATGAAGAGGTTAGAATGAACACCGGCATTTCAGAATTTGACAGAGCACTTGGTGGAGGAATTGTAAAGGGCTCGGTGGTTTTGATTAGTGGAGAGCCCGGTATAGGAAAAAGTACGATTTTATTGCAGATATGCAAGAGCATTAAAACAGACAAAAAAATACTTTACGTTTCCGGAGAAGAGTCGCCGACACAAATTAAGCTTAGGGCTAACAGGCTTGAGGTGAGTGGTGATAACGTTTATCTTTTGTGTGAAACGAGCGTTGACGCTATTCTTGCGTATATTGATAAAATTAATCCCGATTTACTGATTATAGACTCTATACAGACCACCTATTCGTCAGCCGTTGAGTCGATACCGGGAAGTATAACTCAGGTTAAGCAATGCGCACTGACACTTATCAGAAAAACTAAGGAGTCGGGTTTTGCAACCGTTATTGTCGGTCACGTAAATAAGGACGGTGGAATTGCAGGACCAAAGGTGCTTGAACATATGGTTGACGTCGTTTTATCTTTTGAGGGAGAAAGAACTCAATTTTACAGACTCATCAGAGCTTCAAAAAACCGTTACGGCTCTACTAACGAAATTGGTGTTTTTGAAATGGGGGATAGGGGACTTATCGAGGTTTCCGACCCAAGCAGAGCGCTTCTTTCTGAAAAGCCCAAGAACGTTTCGGGAAGCTGTACGGTTTGTGTTCACGAGGGAACAAGACCTATTCTTGCAGAAATTCAAGCACTTGTTTCTAAAACAGTCTTTCCTGCTCCTAAACGTGTCGTTACGGGCCTTGATTATAACAGGGTTTCTATTTTGTTAGCAGTTATTGAAAAGCGACTCGGCATCTACCTTTCTTCGCAGGACGTTTACCTTAACGTTATTGGAGGATTAAAGCTTGACGAAACGTCTTCTGATCTAGCTATAGTTATGTCTGTCATTTCTGCCTACAGAAATATTGAGGTTGCTGACGACACTGTTGCAGTTGGTGAGGTAGGGCTACTTGGAGAGGTGAGAGGCGTTAGCTTTCTTGCGTCAAGAATAAAGGAAGCTGCAAGACTTGGTTATAAAAGAATTGTTATTCCTAAATCATCACTTCCGAAAAGCTTACCAAAGCTTCCTGAAGATTTTGAGATAGTTTGTGTTAAGAGTATTACGGAGATATTAAAATTGTTTTCATAAAAAAACGCCCAACTTCTTTTATTGAAGTTGGGCGTTTTTTACATGATTTATACTCTTTTTATTGAATGAATTCTGATGTTTGAAATATCTGTTCCAAGCTCTTCTGCAACGACTGCAGAAATTGCAGCGATTAAAGGCTGCTTGTCAGGAATTGCAGTATTTACGGGAGCTGCAGGAGCTACTGCTGCTTCAGGAGCTTTCTTTTCAAGCGCGCCAATAAAAAAGCTCATCAATTTGCAAAGGATAATTATCATAGCGAGACCGACAAATACGGTGCCTACGCCGAGCATTACTACAAATGGTGTTGAATACATTATATACCTCCAAAAAATTCATCAATTCTTTTGATATTATATACCTTTATGTGTAAAAAAGGGGTATAAAATTTCTTGTTTTGTATTAAGAAAACGTTAAGAGAAATGGTGTTCTTAGTTTTATTTTGATGTGTATTAATATACTGTGAAAATAATAGCACAATTTTAACACGAAAGCAATATAATAAACCCAAAATTAATACGGATTGATGTATAATAAATACAAATATAATATAATGACGAAATTTGGGCAATTTTGAAAGTTTGTGTTTACTGACTTAATAGTCAGCAAAGCGATAACCAACACCAACTTCCGTGAAAATGTATCTGGGGTGTTCGTTTGTATCCTTGATTTTCTTTCTCAAGCTTGCCATACATACTCTTATACTTTTTGAATCGGAATTGTCTCTGTATCCCCAAACGTCTCGTGAGATTTGATGATGCGTGATTACTTTTCCGGGATTGGTTGCAAGTATTAATAATAGCTTGTATTCAAGGGGAGTCAGGTGTACACTTTCACCTTCGACGTAAACTCTTCGCTTGTCGGTGTCGATTGTCATATTTCCAAAGCTGATTATAGTTTCGGGTTGTTGTGTATATTCCTTTGATATGTATCTTTCCATGACTCTGATTCTTGCAAGCATTTCACCCATACTGAACGGCTTCGTCATATAGTCGTTTGCGCCTGCATCAAGTGCAGAGATTATGTCTGTTTCACTCTTTTTGTCCGACACAATCATGATTGGCAAATCCGACACCTTGCGTATTTCTTCAAGCACCTTCATTCCGTTCATATCGGGAAGTCCTAAATTCAATAGAATTATGTCAGGGTTAAAGGTGCAGAAGCCAAGTATTCCTGACTGTCCGTTTTGGGCGCTTGATATTTTGTAACCTTTTGCTCTGAGCGCCATCGAGATAAAATTAACAGTTTTTGTTTCGTCTTCAATAATAAGAATTTTTGTTTCTTTAAGCATTTTATTTTCCTTTTTTTGAATTTAATGTAATTATTACATAAATTTTATCACATTTGTACGTGAATTGCAATAATTTTGAACTTATTTTTTAGTTCATGTTATAAAAAAGTTAAAAAATAAATTTATATAATGAGGTGTAATTATGAAAAAGTATCATGTAGTAGTAAACGGCGTATCCTATGAGGTTGAGCTCGAGGCTATGGATTCAACGAGCGCACAGTCAGCTCCGGCTCCTAAGGCAGCTCCGGCTCCGGCACAAGCAGCTCCTGCTCCTACAGGTGCAGGTGAGAGTGTTAATGCTCCCATACCCGGCAATATTCTTGCAGTAAACGTTAGTGCAGGTCAGAGCGTAAAGGCCGGTGACGTTCTCTTTATTCTCGAAGCTATGAAGATGGAGAATGAAATTCTTGCTCCCAAGGCAGGTACCATTGGTTCAGTTTCAGTTACTAAGGGTCAGGCTGTTGAAACAGGCGCTCCCCTTTGCACAATTGCATAATTTGGAGGCTAACAAATGGATGCTTTATTAAACTTTTTAAGGAGTACTGGATTTTATTTATTGTCTGACGGACATTGGCAGACTATTATAATGGTCCTTATTTCCTGCTTATTGATGTATTTGGCGATTGTCAAAAAATTTGAACCATTGTTGCTCTTACCAATAGCATTTGGTATGTTACTTACGAATTTAGTAGGCGCTGAAATTTTCCATGAAGAGCTTTTCGCAGGTGGTCACGTTCATTGGGATTTATTTGGAGGTGCTGCTAACGAGGCCGGAAAAACTATATCGCCCGGTTTAATTGATATTCTTTATCTTGGTGTTAAACTCGGAATTTATCCTTGCTTGATATTCATCGGCGTTGGTGCTATGACAGACTTCGGTCCGTTGATTGCAAACCCCAAGAGCTTGTTGCTCGGTGCTGCAGCACAGCTTGGTATTTTTGCTACTTTCGTTGGTGTTAATGAGTTGTTCCCACTTATTCTCGGTTCTGATTTCCTTACCGAGTTACTTTCAGGAACTCAGCTTGAAAAACTTGCGGCTTCTGTTGGTATTATTGGTGGTGCTAATGGTCCTACAGCTATATACGTTACTTCAAAGCTTGCTCCTAATTTCTTAGGTCCTGTTGCAGTAGCGGCATACTCTTATATGGCTCTTGTACCTGTAATTCAGCCACCTATTATGAAGGCTCTTACTACCAAGAAAGAGCGAATGATAGAAATGAAGGCTCTTCGTCAGGTTTCTAAGACAGAGAAGATTTTGTTCCCTATTATCGTAACCGTTTTCGTTGCATGGTTAGTACCTTCTGCTGCTCAGCTTGTTGGTTCACTTATGCTTGGTAACCTTCTTAAGGAATCCGGCGTTTGCGATAGACTTGCAAAGACAGCACAAAACGAACTTATGAATATTGTAACCATTTTCTTAGGTGTTTCGGTTGGTGCAACAGCTACTGCAGAAACCTTCCTCAATCCTTTGACCCTTTGCATTATGGCGATGGGAATAATTGCATTTGGCATTGGTACTGCTGGTGGAGTATTACTTGCTAAGTTTATGAACTTGTTCCTTAAAAATAAGATTAATCCTCTTATTGGTTCTGCTGGTGTTTCGGCAGTTCCGATGGCTGCGCGTGTTTCACAGACTGTTGGACAAAAAGAAAATCCTTCCAACTTCCTTTTGATGCATGCAATGGGACCAAACGTAGCAGGTGTTATCGGTTCAGCTATTGCAGCCGGCGTTTTGATTGCTTTGTTTGGTTAATGAAAGGGGTATATTAATATGGAAAAAAAGTTATTTATAACTGATACTATTCTCCGTGATGCCCATCAGTCTCAGGCTGCCACTCGTATGAAGACAGAGGATATGCTCCCTGCCTGCGAGGCGCTTGATAAGGTTGGATTTTGGTCACTTGAATGTTGGGGAGGCGCTACGTTTGACTCTTGTATGCGCTTCTTGAAAGAAGATCCATGGGAAAGACTTCGCGCGCTCAAAAAGGCTATGCCTAACACTAAGCTTCAGATGCTTTTCAGAGGACAGAATATTCTCGGTTATAAGCATTATGCCGACGATGTTGTTGATGCCTTTTGTCAGAAGTCTATTGAGAATGGTATCGACGTAGTTCGTGTGTTCGATGCTCTTAACGATACAAGAAATCTTGAAAGAGCAGTTAAGTCTATAAAGGCTTACGGTGGACATTGTGAAACAGCACTTAGCTATACGACAAGTCCCGTTCATAACGAGGAATATTTCGTAACTCTTGCCATGAAGCTTGAAGAAATGGGCGCTGACAGTATTTGTATCAAGGATATGGCTAACCTTCTTCTTCCAATGGACGCCTATAACCTTGTTAAGAAGCTTAAGGAGAGAGTTTCTGTACCGATTCATCTTCATACACACAATACGTCAGGTACGGGTGATATGACTAACCTTATGGCTGTTTGGGCAGGTGTTGACATTGTTGACTGTGCTCTTTCACCTCTCAGTAACGGTACTTCACAGCCTACTACAGAATCTCTTGTTGCTACTCTTAAGGGAACTTCGAGAGATACGGGTCTTGATTTGAAGCTGCTCAGTGATGCTGCAGTACATTTCCGTTCAATTGCTACCAAGCTTAAGGAACAGGGAAGCCTTGACCCCAAGGTTCTTAACGTTGATACAAATACCCTTTTGTATCAGGTTCCCGGTGGAATGCTTTCAAATCTTATTTCTCAGCTGAAGCAGGCTAATGCTTCGGATAAGTACTACGAGGTTCTTGAAGAAATTCCGAGAGTAAGAAAGGATTTTGGTTATCCTCCACTTGTAACTCCTACAAGCCAGATTGTTGGTACTCAGGCAGTACTTAACGTACTTCAGGGCGAGAGATACAAGATGATTACTAAGGAATCAAAGGGTCTTCTCAGAGGCGAGTATGGTGCTCTTCCGGCGCCTGTTAACGAGGACGTAAGAAAGAAGGCAATCGGTGACGCTGAGGTTATCACAGTAAGACCTGCAGATTTGCTCGAGCCTGAGCTTGACAAGTATCGTGAGGAAGCAAAGGATATTGTTAAGTCAGAGGAAGACGTTCTCAGCTATGCGCTTTTCCCACAGGTTTATACAAAGTTTGTCGAGGAACGCGATAAGGCTGAAAAGTCTGCTGACCCGAATGCAGTAAGAACAATTATTGTTGATGATTTAACCTAAATATTAAAACCGACTTGACAATTTTCAAGTCGGTTTTTCATATATTAACTCTCGAGTGTGATTGTATATTGACAAATATTTATTGGTGATATATAATGTTTGCAGATTTTAAGGAGGCAAATATGAAAAGAGAAGATATAAGAATCAGAGACCCATACGTTCTTGCGCATGAAAACGTATATTATATGTATGCTTCAACCGAAACGAGCGAATGCGCTTCGGCCGATAAAAGCGCTCTGAATATGCTTGTTTATAAGAGTTGTGATTTGGAGAATTGGAGTGACCCGGAGGTTGTTTTTGAGTATAAGCCAAGCGAAACCTCGCACTTACTAAAAGAGCTTTGGGCTCCTGAAGTTCATTATTATAAAGGGAGATTTTACGCTTTTTTATCTTTTATGAACAGAACGGGAAAGCGTGGTACGTACGTTGCCGTTGCTGATAAGCCTGACGGAGAATTCAAGCTTTTGAGAGATGAGCCGATAACTCCGATTGAGCAGAGCTGTATAGATGCAACTCTTTACATAGAAAACAATGAGATGTATGCAGTTTACTCACATGATTGGCCCGACAATTATATTAATGAAAAGAATGCTTTTGTAGGAGAAATTTGTGCAGTTAAAATTAACGACAGCTTTGAGAGAATTAGTGAGCCGATAAAATTATTTGCATCGTGTGACGTTCCTATATCAGCAAGGACTCCTAATTTTACAAAATTTCAGGGAAGAGAGGCAATGAGATTTGGCTCAGACGCTCCGTTTCTACTAAAGCTTTCTGATGGCAGACTTTTGTTGACCTGGTCGCCAAAGCTTAATAATAACTATGTTGTGCTTGGTGCAATATCTGATAGTGGAAGCTTGCTTGGGGAGTGGCGTCATATTGATGAGCCGATTTTTGATGATAACGGTGGTCATGCGATGTTTTTTAATGATTTTAATGGGGATAGAATAATGTGTATTCATCACCCTGAGGTGTGGTATTCCGAGAGAATGTATTATACTAAAGTAGAAGAAACTGATAATGGGGTAAAGGTGGTTAAGAAATGAAAATCAAGGGTGCAATATTTGACATGGACGGAACAATTGTTGATTCTTTAGGGTTCTGGAATTATTTTTGGGAGTTATTTGGTAAAAAATATTACAATTGTGATAATTTCAGACCTCGTGAAGAGGATGATAGGGAAATCAGAACGATGCTCCTCAAGGATGCTGCCATTATGATTTGTCAGCGTTACCCGATTAATGAAAGCCATGATGAGCTATTAAAATATATAAATGACCTCATTCGTGATTTTTACTCTACAGTTTCACTGAAAAAAGATATGAGAGAATTTCTTGATTTTCTTTCAAAAAACGGTGTCAGAATGTGTATTGCTTCTGCAACAGAAAAATCCCTGATAGAATTAGCTGTTGATCATTGTGGTATAGCTGAATATTTTGACGGCATCATTTCGTGCGCAGACGTTGGAAAAGGCAAGGATTGTCCTGACGTATTCAATGCAGCCTTGGATTTTTTGGGAACACCAAAGGGAGAAACTTGGATTTTTGAGGATTCGCTTTTGGCGGTAAAAACTGCTACGAAGGTTGGATTCAAGACTGTTGGAATTTACGATGATAACAATTATTGTCAAGATGAGCTTTCTGAGATTTCAACCCATTATATTGGTAAAAACGATACTATTTTGAGGTTAATATAATAAACTATCGTATAACGACGAGGGCACTCCTTGCATAAGGAGTGCTCTTTTTGCATATTATGTACAAAAATTAAGGAGAAGATCTATGTTTAAGAAATTTCTTGCAGTATTACTGATTATTTCACTTTTGTTATCTTTGCAAGTCTTAGCCGATTTGCCGGAGGACGAAATCCCTGTTTTTAGCGCTGATGATTATTTGCCTTATGAAGAGAGTGCATTTGATGCTTTCGCCTTGGAAAATAGTGTTGCAGGCGCAATACTGATGGAAGCCGAAAGTGGTCAGGTCCTTTACGAACAAAATTGTGATGAAAGACTTCCAATCGCTTCGGTTACAAAGATTATGACCTTGCTTTTAACACTTGAAGCAATTGATGAAGGGAAGGTTAGCTTGACCGATACTGTGACTGTTAGTGAAAATGCAGCGTCAATGGGTGGCAGTCAGGCTTTTATGGAAGCAGGTGAACAGATGAGCGTTGACGATATGCTTAAGGCTATAACGGTTTCAAGCTGTAATGACGCTGCCGTGGCTATGGCTGAGCATATTGCAGGCAGCGAGAGCGCATTTGTTGAAAAAATGAATTCCCGAGCAGCCGAGCTTGGAATGACGAATACGGATTTTGTGAATTGTACCGGTCTGGACGATAAAGAAATTCATTATTCTACAGCGCGTGACGTTGCGATAATGTCAAGAGAATTGATTTCACATTCTATGATTTTTGACTATTCAACAATATGGATGGATTCAATAAGAGATGGGCAGTTTGGTCTTGCAAATACCAACAAGCTAATTAGATTTTATAACGGTGCAAACGGTTTGAAAACGGGATCAACGTCTAAGGCTCGTTATTGCCTCAGTGCAACTGCTTTGCGTGATGGAATGCAGTTGATTGCTGTCGTTCTTGGTTCACCGACGAGCGCTGAGCGATTTTCTGCAGCTAAATCACTTTTGGATTATGGCTTTGCTAATTATTCTGTTTATCGACCTAAGGCTTCGACAAGCTATTCTTTGAAGGTCTGGGGTGGAAAGAAAGGTAACGTGGAATGTAGAAGTGATAATAAGGCTGTAATATTGAATAAGGGAGAACAAAACAAGGTTGTGGAAAACATTTCTTTACCTGATGCACTCAATGCTCCTGTGAAAAAGGGAGACGTAGTCGGGAAAATATCCTATACTTTAGGAGATAAGCTTCTTTTCGAAAGTGATATTATTGCACTTAGTTCTGTGAAAAAAGCTGATTTTAAGGACATTTTTCTTGAGTTGATATTACAAGTATGTTATAAAAATAAATAGGACTTGCAAAAAAAGTCATTTTATGGTAAAATATATAAAATTGATTTTTTACTGTGTATGTTAAATAGAGAGGATTATTTATGAATAAAGGTATAGCTGTAGTTGGCAATCTTACTGTCGACAGAATAAAGCTTTGTGATAATATTCCTTCCCCAAGAAATCTGACAAGCATCAGAAACTCATTTACTTCTATAGGTGGATGCGTTGCAAACATTGCTTCGGATATTGCTAAAATTGATTCTTCTATGAACGTGGTTGCAATTGGTAAGGTTGGTAGTGATGCCGACGGTGAGTTTATAAAAAACTCTTTATCTTCTTTTGGTGTAGACGTAGAACGAATTGTTTCGGTTGAGGAGATTTCTACTTCATACACTGACGTTATGATTGATGCTTTAACTAAAGAAAGTGTGTTTTTTTATCAAAGTGGTGCAAATTCACTTTTTGCTATTGAAGATATTGATTTTACTAAGCTTGACGTTGATATTTTTCATATTGGAGATGCTTTGATTCTGGATGAGTTTGATAAGGCCGACGAAGAATATGGAACGGCTATGGCTTATACGCTTTATAAGGCGTCTGAGCTTGGTATAAAAACATCCATTGGAGTTTCGGAAAAGGTTGGAGAGAACGTTTTAGAGGTTGTTGCTCCTTGCTTGAAGCATTGTGATTATCTGATTATAAATGAGGACGAAGCTTCTGCGTTGACTAATATGTCCGTAAGAGATGAAAATGGAAAAATCTCTCAAAGTGCAATTAAAACTGCAATTAACTGCTTGTTTGAGCAGGGAGTAAGAGAGGTAGTATGTATTCATTCATCGGAGGGTGGTTGGTACTCGCAAAAGGGAAACGGAATTTATTATCAGCCTTCCTTGAACGTCTCTCTTGATATGGTAAAGAGCCGTGTAGGCGTTGGCGATGCTTTTTGCGCTGCTATTCTTTATTCACTTTATCACGAGTTTGACCCCGAGTATTCTCTTCGTGTAGCAGGTGCTGCAGCTTGTTGTACTCTTAGTGAAATTAACTCAACCGACGGTATACGAAGCTTTGATAAGATGATGGAGCTCGAGAGCGAAATCGGTTACGAGATGTAGAATATGCAGATTTTATTTTGTAATAACGATATAGTTGTCTGCATTAAACCCGTTGGTCTTGATTCCGAAAAACAGCTTCCCGATGCACTTTCCAACGAAATTGGTGGTGAAATTTTCACATTGCATCGTCTTGATAAAAACGTCGGTGGCGTAATGGTTTATGCACGAAGCTCAAAAGTTGCTTCTGAGCTTTCCCGTTCGATTTTAGACGGAAGTATGATAAAGGAATATCTTGCGCTTGTTCACGGTCAACCGAATGAAGAAGGCGTACTTGAGGACTTTTTGTTTAAGGACAGCTCAAAAAACAAAGTATACGTTGTCAAGCGTGAGAGAAAAGGCGTCAAAAAGGCTAAGCTTGAATATAAATTGATTTTCGGTGGGGAGACTTCTCTTGTTCATATTAGGCTTCATACAGGGAGAAGTCACCAGATAAGAGTTCAATTTGCATCAAGAGGCCATTCGCTGATTGGTGACCATAAGTATGGTGCAAAGGACGACGTGGAATTTCCAATGCTATATTCATATAGAATTACTTTTCCGTATAAAAATGAAATTTTATCCTTTGAAGCTCTTCCTCAATGGGCAGAAGGATTTATAGAAAAAATCAAGGCTTGACGCCTTGATTTTTTTTATTGATGTATAGAATTATAATAATTCCAACGGGAATTTCTTTCTGTATGCCAAAGGTGTGTGACCTATTTTTGACTTAAAAACTCTGATAAAATAATTATAGTCTGTAAATCCACATTTCAAGCTGATTTCCGAAACAGAAAGCTGTGTGTTGGTTAGTAGGTTCTTAGCTAAATCAAGTCTTTTTCTCGTTACGTAATCTTTAATTGTTGTATTAAAAAACTTGTGAGAAATCTGGTAGAGTACGTTTTTTGAAATTCTAAATTTGTTGCAAAGCTCATCGACTGATAACTCCTGCTTTATGTTTTCGGTTATATAATTATCAATGCCTGAAGCGAGTTCATTTTTTTCGATTTTAATCATTTGGCTTATGTGAAGGTAATTAGTACACATTTTAAGGAAATTGGAGGCTGCTTCAATTTGTCTCATATCCATCATAGGAAGCTCGTTATAATATTCTTCAACGCATTTTTCATTTATTCCATATTTTTTACATAGCTTTTTAACGTTATCGACGTTTGACATTACTTGTTCGGTGTCTCTCACCTGACCGAAAATTATATAAGCTATGACTTCATTTACACTATAAACGGGCACTACGGTATCAATCAGTCCTGCGTGACAGGTGAAGGTGTAAGGTGATTTGTTTATGGTTGCTTTTTTGAATGCTTCGATGTCTGATTGCAAGCACATCTTTTTACCAAGAGGATTTGATTTGATTTTTGAGCACAAAGAGGTCATGGGGTTTGGGTAAAAAATCAATTGATTAAAGTCAACGTCCCATATACTTATAGTTGCTTTTGTAATTGTGTGAAAATCTTTTAGAATTTCTGTTAGTTTTCTTTTATTAAAAATATACATATACGCTCACCTCTTTGCAATTATTATAATAAATAGAAAAAACAAAGTCAACAAATTCAAATGAATTCGTGATGAAAATGCTATTATTCATATTAAAACACACTATTATTGAAGTCCCTGTTAAACTATAATTATAATGTAGTAGGATTATATAGAAAAGGAGTATGAATAATGGAAAAGATTAAAACAACCTTTGCACTATACTTCGGAAATAGAGGATTTTTTCCTGGTGAGGTAATTGCAGATGCGAGAAAAGAGATGATGCAGGCTCTTGAAAAGAGTGGCTTCGGCTACATTATTATGGACGAAAAGCTCACACGATACGGAGCTGTTGAGACCATTCAGGAAGGAAAAATTTATAATGCTTTTCTGAAAGAAAACGAAGGCAAATACGATGGTATAATTCTGTGCCTTCCAAATTTTGGAGATGAGAATGGAGCTTCTGTTGCGTTTAAGGGAATTAACGTACCTGTTCTCGTTCAGGCTTATCCTGATGAAATTGGTAAGATGGATTTTGCGCATCGCAGAGATTCTCTTTGTGGTAAGATTGCTATGTGCAACGTGTTGAGACAGTGCAAGATAAAATATACTCTTACGAAAAAGGCAACAGTTCATCCTCTTTCTGCAGATTTTGCAGAGGATTTGAGACTTTTTGGAGCTACTTGCAGAGTGGTTAAAAAGCTTCGCGACTTTAACATCGGTGCTATTGGTGCAAGAACTACGGCCTTTAAGACTGTCCGTGTTGATGAAATCGCTCTTCAGAACTGTAACGTGAATGTTGAGACGATTGACCTTTCTATGATATTTGATATGATGGAAAAGGTAACAGCTGAAGAGCTTGCTGAAAAAAGGGCTTATTACAGCGCAAAAACCGATTTTGGCAGCTATCCTGAGGAAAAGCTTATCAATATTTCAAAGCTCGGTGTTGTAATTGATAAAATTATTGAAAAGTTTAACCTCAATGCAATAGCAGTAAGATGCTGGGACGAGTTCGTGACACAGTATAAAATTGCACCGTGTCTTGTGCTCAGCGACCTTAACGAAAGAGGAATTCCTGCTGCTTGTGAACTTGACGTTAATAATTCCGTTATGATGTATGCTATGCAGGCTGCATCCGACCATCCCGTAATGCTTCTTGACGTAAACAACAATTACGGTGAGGATAATAATAAATTCATAATGTTTCATTGCTCTGCCATTCCCGATTCGTTCTTCTGCAGTGCTACAAAGATTGCGGAGCATCTTATGTTCAAAAAATCTTACGGTGAGGGAACGGGAGTTGGAATTCTGAACGGTAAGGTGAAGAGCTGCGACGCTACGATTGGTAGCTTTAAGACAGAGGACGGAATGCTTTGGGGATTTGCTACAGAGGGTAAGCTGACTGATGACGAATTTGACAAGGACTTCTTTGGTACAGGTGTTGTATATGAAAGCAATAAGGCTCAAGAGGTTATGGAATATATGATGAAAAACGGTTACAGACACCATACGGCTGTTGTTCCTGGTAAGTGGGCAGAGGCAGTTGAAGAAGCGTTCAATAATTATCTTGGCTATAACTGTGATATTATATAAGATTTGGAGGATATTATAAATGAATAAGCTTGGAATTTTCATGAATTTTTGGGAGAAGAACTGGGATGCCGATCATAAGAAGTACATAAAAAAAGCTTCTGAGATTGGTTTTGACGTATTAGAGTTTCAGGCTCAGCCTCTTCTTGAAATGACGAAGGAGCATATGACTGAGCTTGTTAAGACGGCTGAGGATTGTGGCATTGAGCTTACTTACAGTCTTGGATTAGACAGAAATTATGACGTTTCTTCTCTTGATGAAAAGGTGAGACTCGGTGGCGTTGACTATCTTAAGAGAATTGTTGAAAGAATAGGATTTATGGGAGGTACTTTGCTTTCCGGAGTTAGCTATGCAGGGTGGGGAACACCTGACAATTATCTTGGTTATAAAGAGCCATATTGGGAAAACAGCTTGAAGAGTATGAGGGAGATTATCAAAACAGCCGAGGATAACGGTGTAACTTATTGTGTTGAGGCAGTTAACCGTTTTGAGACTTGTTTGATTAATACAGCAGAGGAAGCGCTTCGTTACGTTGCTGATATTGATTCTAAAAACATTGGAGTTCTTCTTGATACTTATCATATGAATATCGAAGAAAACAGTATTGGAGATGCTATCAGGCTTGTTGGTAATAAGTTGACAAGCTTCCATACAGGAGAGAACAACCGTACTGCGCCAGGTAGAGGACATCTTGATTGGGATGAGATTTTCAAGGCTCTTTCCGATATTAATTACAAGGGTAGAATTGTTTCAGAGCCATTTGTTATGCAGGGAGGAGAGGTAGGACGTGACATTCACGTTTATCGCGACCTCGTTGATAATCCTTGTGAGAAGAGAATTGATGAGGAAGCAAAGTATCTTCTCAACTTTGAAAAGGATATGCTCAGAAAATATAATATGGAATAAGTCATAACTACCAGTGAGACTAGCCCCTATAAGAGGCAAATACTGTATGATATTGGTATCTGTATTTTGAATGTGAACTGCTTTTATTTCTTACAACTATCATTCGTACTAAAGTATTTTTTACCCCCAGTAAAACTGGGGGTATTTCCACGTCTAAAGACACTAAAGAAAAAAGCAAGACGATATTCGTCTTGCTTTTTGCATTATATTCTTATGTTAACCGTTGCCATTGAGCTGTAGTTTTCAAAGCCTGCCACAACCTTGTATAAGCGCTTCTCCTCGAACTCCTCTATAGTATCGGATTTTCCTGTCAAGTAGGCGTCAATTAGCATTTTGGCCGTATCAATTCTTGCCGTAACCCCACCGTAGCGTATATCCATATTTTGCCAGCCAAGAATTTTATTGTGCGCAAACCAAAGCTCCTTGTGGGTTGAATGCACCTTCTGAGTGGCTTCGCGAAGCTTTGGGAGAAGTGTTTGGCTTATATGCTCAAGAGTGCTTCTGTCTTTTTCTTTATATGCAGGGACTGCTTTTTCGGCAATTTCGCATTTTATGGCAAGGTATTCAAAAACAAGTCTGGCAAAGCTGTAAAGGGATGACCACTTGCCACCGTATGCCGACATTTTTTCAGCATAAAGCTTATAGTGTCCACTTCTCGGCTCTTGAAATAGGTGATAATCGTAAAGCCCTTCCATTACGTCCTGCCAGAAAAGAGGCTTACCCAAAAACCTTGAATGAAAGTCGGAGTATGTATGCTGCTCATCAAAAATATTATGGTACGCACTCATATTGTAAAATGCATCGAAATCGCCACCGGTACAACGCTCAAAGCCTTTTCTTAAAACGGATTGGTCGGGAGCTACGTTATAGCACATCTCTGCAGTGAAAGAAAGATCTAAAAGATTTGCGAAAAGGTCGCATTCAGCATTGTCGTTGCACCAGATTGTCATCAGAAGCTCGTCAACGCCCGTTTTCCTACACGCCAGAATAGAATCTCTTGTGGCTTCAAAAGCGTAATTGTGCTCGGGAAAATGACCTATCCAGCTCCACGTACCTCCTGCAAAGATAACACGCCTGTTAAGAGCCTTGTGTTTTATAAGCATTTTTTCATCGCAACCAGGACCCTCTCCGTAGTGCCAGAAAACAAGATCCATTTCTTTTGGTATCTCTTCTTTGATTTTCTCGGTAATTACGGTGTTTTCGTCGTAGTAAGAAAATCCACTTTCCGACGACACACGGAAGTACATATCACTCCACATCATTGGGCTGAGGGAATATTTGTTAATTATCCCCATAAGCCTTTGCATATACTCGTTGAAAATATCTACAGGAGGAACGTATCCGTGCTTATCGAGAAATCTGCCTCTGCCCATATCCCAGGCTTCGTCCATACCCACGTGGATACGCCTTGAACGGAAGCATCGGCTGGTTGTGGAAATAATTTTTTCAATCAGCTCAAAAGTGGCGTCCTCTCGGGCAAGCATAACGGTTTCGGTGTCACGGATAGTGGATGCTACGTGCCACATAAGATATTTTTCCATATGTCCGTAGCACTCAATACAGGGGACTATCTCGATGCCGTAGTCATAGGCGTAATCGTCGATAGCACGAAGTTCGTCTTCGGTGTAGCTGCCTCGCATATAACCAAAATAGGGATAATCCTCAAGTTTTATCATATCCTCGGTATAGAGCATAAGCATATTGTAGCCCATTACGGCAATATAATCAATCAGAGTGCAAACGGTTTCGACGGTAGGCGCAGCACCCCTTGAAACGTCTACCATAGTACCTACGGTTTTGAAATGTCTGTCCTCGTATATCTCGAATTCATTTCTACTTTTCAGGTTGTCTAAAAGCAAAATGAATTCTCTGAAAAAGTTATTTTTCGTGGTATAATAAATTGTACCAACGTTATTTTTGAAGGAAACTCCGAGCTTTTCACCACAAACGGCGTTAACTGTCACCCCGGTCTCTGACAGCGTGAAATCAAAGTCGTTGCAAAGTCGTGTTACTGTTTTTTTGAGACTTTCATCGCATATAAGGTTGATTTTCATATCGTATAGCCTTTCTGATTACGTGGGTTTTAAGTATTATAGCATACAAAAAGAAGTTTTTCAATAGTATTGTAATAAAAAGGTGTCGGCTTGTAACCGACACCTTTAATTTGTTTTAATACATTCCCATACCGGGGTTGGGGGCAGCAGGAGCTGCGGGAGCCTCTTCCTTCTTGTCAGCTACGAGAGCTTCTGTAGTAAGAGCCATTGCAGCTACTGATGCAGCGTTCTGAAGCGCTGAACGAGTAACCTTTGCAGGGTCAATGATACCAGCCTCGTACATATCAACGTATTCCTCTGTGTATGCGTTGAAGCCGTAAGCTTTTTTCTTGGATGTGAGAATTTTGTTGATAATAACAGAGCCTTCAAAGCCTGCATTCTCGGCAATCTGACGAGCAGGTTCTTCAAGAGCGCGAAGAACGATTGAAACACCAACTCTTTCGTCACCGTTGGTTGTAGCAAGGAGCTTCTTAACCTCGGGGATTACGTTGAGGATTGCAACTCCACCACCGGGAACGATACCGTCTTCAACTGCAGCACGAGTAGCGTTGAGAGCGTCTTCGATTCTGAGTTTCTTTTCCTTCATTTCTGCTTCTGTAGCAGCACCAACCTTGATTACGGCTACACCACCTGCAAGCTTTGCAAGTCTTTCCTGAAGTTTTTCCTTATCGAATTCAGAAGTTGTAACTTCCATTGAAGATTTAATCTGTGCAATTCTTGCTTTGATTTCTTCTTTGTCACCTGCACCGTCAACGATGATAGTTGTTTCCTTGTTAATCTTAACCTGCTTTGCACGACCAAGCTGAGCAACTGTTGCTTCCTTGAGGTCGAGACCGAGCTCTTCTGTAATTACTTCACCACCTGTAAGAATGGCGATGTCACGGAGCATTTCTTTTCTTCTGTCACCAAAGCCTGGAGCTTTAACTGCAACGCAAGTAAATGTGCCACGAAGCTTGTTTACAAGGATAGTTGAAAGAGCTTCGCCTTCAAGGTCTTCTGCTATGATTACGAGCTTTTTACCTGATTGAACAACCTGCTCGAGAAGGGGAAGGACTTCTTGAATGTTTGAAATTTTCTTATCTGTAATGAGAATATATGCGTCATCGATAACAGCTTCCATTTTGTCTGTATCTGTCACCATATATGGTGAAATGTAACCTCTGTCGAATTGCATACCTTCAACTACTTCGCAGTATGTCTCAGCTGACTTCGACTCTTCAACTGTGATTACTCCGTCTGAGGTAACCTTTTCCATAGCATCAGCAATGAGCTTACCAACAACCTCATCTCCTGCAGAAACAGTACCGATACGAACGATGTCGTTTGTACCCTGAACCTTCTGAGAGTTTGCATTGAGAGTTTCAACAGCCTTGTCTATAGCCTTCTGAATACCTTTCTTGATAACCATAGGATTTGCGCCTGCAGTTACGTTCTTCATGCCTTCACGAATGAAAGCCTGAGCGAGAATTGTAGCTGTTGTAGTACCGTCACCTGCTATATCGTTGGTCTTTGTAGCAACTTCACGAACAAGTTGTGCACCCATATTTTCAAAAGCATCGTCAAGCTCAATTTCCTTGGCGATTGTAACACCGTCGTTTGTGATGAGGGGAGCGCCGAACTTTCTTTCAAGTACAACGTTACGACCTTTAGGACCAAGTGTTACTTTAACTGTGTTGGCAAGCTTGTCAACACCTGCAAGAAGCTTATTTCTTGCGTCAATACCATAAATTAATTCCTTAGCCATTTTGAATTTACCTCCTGAATTACTCTACAATTGCGAGAATGTCACTCTGCTTTACAATGATATATTCATCACCGTCAAGCTTGATTTCAGTACCTGAGTACTTGCTTGTGATTACCTTGTCGCCAACCTTGACCGTCATTTTTACTTCGTTGCCGTCAATAAGTCCACCGGGACCAACCTCTACTACCTGAGCAACCGAGGGCTTTTCCTTAGCTGCAGATGTGAGTATGATGCCGCTTTTTGTTGTCTCTTCGGTTTCTACCATCTTGAGAACAACTCTGTCTGCCAAAGGCTTTAATTTCATAATTTTTTCCTCCTCTATATGAGTTAATATTTTGCTTATTAGGTGTTAGCACTCATTTATGCCGAGTGCTAATCACATCTACTATTTTACACATTATGGAATAAAAATCAAGTCTTTTTTTCATTGTTCACATTTAATTAACAATTACTTTAGCATTTCAATAAATTCTGTTTCGTTAATTACCTTGACGCCTAATGCCTGAGCTTTTGTAAGCTTTGAACCTGCGTCGCTTCCGGCAAGCACGAGAGTCGTTTTTTTAGATACAGAACCGGCAGCTTTGCCACCGTTGTCGGTTATACATTTTTCTGCTTCACTTCTTGACATAGTATTAAGCGTTCCCGTAACTACAATAGTCATGCCTTCAAGCTTTTGCGACACGCTTGTTGAAATGTATTTTGTGTTTACTCCGTCGTCTTTCAGGGAAGCTATAAGCCGCTTTGTTGATTCGTGACTAAAGAAGTCAACGACACTCTTGGCAAGTATTTCCCCAAAATCTTCGGTGGAGGAAAGGTCGTCAAAATCTGCTTTTGAAAGAGCATCAATGTCTTTGTATTTTTTAGCAAGAGTTTGCGCCGATTTTTCACCGATATGGTAAATTCCAAGACCAAAGAGTAGTTTTGAAAGGCAAAGCTTTTTTGAATTTTCTATAGCACTCACTAAGTTGAGTGCTGATTTTTTTCCAAAACCTTCCAGATTTTCAATCTGTTCAGGCTTGATTTTGTATAGGTCTGAGATTGAAGAGATTATGTTATTATTAATTAGAGTATCGACGATTGCTGAGCCGAGTCCGTCTATATTCATTGCGTCTCTTGATGCAAAGTGAGTAATGCTTCTGTGAAGCTGTGCAGGGCAGGAGGCGTTCGTACACCGTATTGCACTTTCTTCTTCCGATACGAATACCGGCTCGTTACACGACGGGCAAAGGGTGGGGAAAAGGTAGGGCTGAGAGTTATTTGGCCTCTTGTTTTTATCAACGTAGAGTACTTCGGGAATTATTTCTCCTGCTTTTCTTACGATGATAGTGTCGCCTTCTCTTATGTCACGCTCTTTTATAAAGTCTTTATTGTGAAGCGTTGCTCTTGATACGTTAGTTCCGGAAAGCTTAATTTTATCAAAATTTGCGTTGGGAGTAAGAACACCCGTTCGTCCAACCTGAATTGTTATCGAGCGTAAAACAGTTGGCTTTTCTTCGGGAGGGTATTTATAAGCTACTGCCCATTTTGGAACGTTAGTAAGCTCTCCAAGACGTCTGCGAAGCTCAAAGCTGTCGGCTTTTACCACTGCTCCGTCTATATCGAACGGCAGTTCTTCACGGTTGTTTCCACGTCGTTGAATATCGTCGAATATCTCACCGGCAGTTGTAAAAGTTCTGCAATCCGGAGATACCTTGAATCCAAGCGAGGCAAGATAATTCAGCGACTCAACGTGTGAGTGTAGCTCCTTAACACCTTCTATTCTTTGAATATTAAAAACGAAAATACTCAGCTTTCTCGATGCAGTTATTTTTGTGTCGAGCTGTCTGAGCGAACCGGCAGCTGCGTTTCTTGGATTGGCAAAAAGCTGTTCACCGAGCTCTTCTCGTCTTGCGTTGAGCTCATGAAAAACTGCTTTCGGCATATATACTTCTCCTCGTACTTCGATTAAAGGTATCGGAGAATTTAGGGTAAGAGGGATTGCGTTTATAGTCTTAAGGTTTTCAGTAATGTCTTCACCGACTATTCCGTCGCCTCTGGTAGAGCCTCTGACGAATACTCCGTTTTCATATTCAAGAGAAACCGAGAGTCCGTCAATTTTATATTCTACTGCAAATTGTGCGTTTTCATCTTCAAGCTTCATCTTTTCAATAGCAGACGTTAATTCCTCTTTGCTGAAAACGTCCTGAAGGCTTTGCATTGCAACAGCGTGAGTGACTTTTTCGAACTTGTCAAGTACTGCTCCACCTACGCGCTTTGTGGGAGAGGTAGGACTGTCAAATTCCGGATGCTCTGCCTCTAACTCCTGAAGCTCTCGGTATAGTGCGTCGTATTCATAGTCAGGGATTTCGGGATTATCCTCAACGTAATATTTTTTGCTGTGATAATCGAGTAGTGTTCTTAGCTCAACTATTCTTTTTTCAATATCAGCTGCCATTTTTTTCACCTCAATTTATTTATATTATTATACACAAATTAGATAATAATGTCAAATATTATATTGAAAAAAATTTATTATTGTGATATAATAACACAAATATGGTAAATAGGCATTGCGTTCATCTATGAAGGAGTAAAATATGGTAGAAAATAATGTTTCTAAAAAAACGATTATAAATGCTAATCTTGTTCTCGAAAATGGTGTTCTTTGGGACTCTGCACTTGTTATACAGGGGGACGTTATCAGCGAAATTAAAAGTATGCGTGATATACACGTTTCAAGGAAGGACGGTATTATTGATGCTAAGGGAGCTTACGTTGGTCCCGGATTTGTAGATATACACGTTCACGGTGGTGATGGGCATTGCACCTCGTTTGATAGTGTTGCAGCATCAAAACACTTTTTGAAGCATGGCACTACCACAATGCTTTCTACTCCTGCATATGAATTTGACAGAGATAAATTTTTAGATGCAATTCGTACTGCGAAGGCTAAGATGAAAAAGACCAAAAACATAAAGGGCTTGTATTGTGAAGGTCCTTACATAAATGTTAATTACGGAGCTTATGCGCATCTTAATCCTTGGCGTGGTCCTATAAATAAAAAAGATTACGAGGCATTGGTTGACGAGGCCGGAGAGGACGTAAAGGTTTGGACCATTGCACCCGAAAGAGAAGGAATTGTAGATTTTCTTGAATATGCACGCAAGGGCAATCCTGACGTTGTTTTTGCAGTAGGTCATAGCGAAGCAACTCCGTCGCAAATACGTGCGCTTGGTAAATATCGTCCAACTCTACAGACTCATTCGATGTGTGCAACAGGTAGACTGCCAACCTATGGTGGTACACGTGGCTTTGGACCTGATGAATATTTTTTCAAAGAAACCGACGCTTATTGTGAGTTGATTTGTGATTCGTGTGGAATTCACGTAAATCCGGAAATGCAACAGCTTTTAATTCATACAAAAGGAATTGAAAAGATAGTTTTGATTACTGATGCTGCCGATATGAATTTTCACGGTTCATTCTCTGCCCCCGAAAAGTTCAAACACGTTACGGACCTTCTTTTTGATGACAGGGGTGGTATTGCAGGAAGTAAGCTAACAATGGACGTTGTGTGTAAAAACATTATGACTCATACCAATTGTGGTATTGCACAGGCATTTGTTATGGCATCTTTGAATCCTGCAAAGGTTTTGAAGATGGACGACCAAATCGGTTCTATTGAAGTTGGAAAAAAAGCTGATTTGGTTTTTGTAGACGATAGGTTTAACGTTAAGCAAGTTATTATTGGTGGAGAAAAGGAGAAAACAGTTGAATAATTTGAAGATTGGTTATGCAGAAGTAAATATTAACCCTGCTCTTGGAATTGGTGTATACGGTTATTACGTTCCAAGATTTGCTAAAGGGTTTCTTGATGACCTTAAAGCGATGGCATTGTCGCTTGCTTGTGGAGACAAAAAGGTTGTTTTAGTAGCTTTGGATTTAGGAGCAATTCATTCTGAGCTTGTTGAAGAGGTTACAGTTAGAATTGAGGAGGAAACGGGTGTTCCCAGAAAAAACATTTTGCTTTCTGCCTCTCATACGCATACTTCTCCACTCATCAGGCCAATGGATAGCTTTGAGGCAGACGTTAACGAGATTGACAAGTACAGACGATTTCTTGCAGATAGAATTGTTGACGTAGTTAAGCTTTCGCTTGATAAGCTTTCTCCTGCAAGAATGGGATATTGTGTTGGTCGCGCTCCGGAACGTGTCGCTTATATAAGAAGATATAAGATGAAGGACGGCTCAACGATGACCTGTCCTCCGATTGATGACCCGAATATTGATTACCCTATAGGAGAGCTTGACCAAAGAGTAAACGTTTTGCGTTTTGATATTCAGAATGGTGAGAGCGTAGTATTAGTTAACTACGGTCTCCACGCTGATACTATCGGTGGAGAGCTTTTGTCACCTGATTGGCCGGGATGGATGCGCAAAACTGTGGAAAATGCATTAGACGGAACGAAATGTATGTTTTTTGCAGGCGCAGAAGGAGACGTAGGAAGCACAAATGTTCACCCTGAGGGTGGTGATATGAACGATACAGAAATAAGCTTTGACAACGAAATGAAGAGTCCCGGTATGGCAAGATTTGTCGGACGTGCTCTTGCGGGAACAGTTTTGCAGGTTTATGATAAGGTTTGTTATATAGACGTTGACAGTATTGATGCTATGCATATAAAGACGCTTATTCCGTCTAACCGTCCAACACCTGAGGATTTACCTCTTGCACGTAAATACAAGGAGCTTCACGAACAAGGGCGAGATGATGAAATTCCATATTCTGCGATGGAGCTTACTACCGTTGTCGCAGAGGCATTGAGAATGTGCAGAATGGAGAACGCTCCCGAAAACTACGAGCTTGATTTGATAGGCATAAAAATCGGTAGTGTTGCTCTTGTTGGAATTCCCGGAGAGCCGTTTACCGATATTGGTGTTGGCATAAAGGAATCAGAAGGATGGTCGATGATTATGCCTTGTGCACAGACTAATGGTGACGAGGGTTATTTCCCTGTTAAATCTGCTTATGATGAAGGTGGATATGAAGCACGTACATCACCTTACAAATCAAATGTTGCTGAGAGGCTGATTGATAGTGCTAAAGAGTTACTTGACAATTTGCGTAAAGCGTAATAGGTTCTTAAAGATTAAATTTATTTGAGGTGACAAAGATGGTATATTCTAAACAGTTTATTGAAAAAAAGGATTTAATTCAATCCAAGACGGTCAGCATTGGATTTGACGGATTTGTAGATTTAGTTATTCGTCCCGTTAAGACGAGAACAGATGAAAAGACTTTTACTTATTTCCCAACTATTGAGCAATTTGGAAATAAAATAACTTCTCTTTCGGGAAGAAGTGGCAACATTGAGCTTATTGTCAGCAGTACGGATTTTGGTGGATGTGGTCCACACTATGCTAACGGTCTTGCGAATATGGGGGTTAAGTGCACCTGTGTTGGCGCGATGGGATATCCTGAAAAGAATTCGGTTTTTGCTCTTAATGAGAATTGCAATACAGTTTCTATCAGCGAGCCGGGTTATTCTTATGTTTTTGAGTTTGAAGACGGAAAGATTATAATGAGTGATATTGAAAAAATCAGTCAGCTCAGATGGTCAGACCTTATTCAGAGAATGAGTATTGACGATATGGTTAAAATCTTTGATGACGCCGATATTATTACTCTTGTTAATTGGAGTTATCTCGTTCATTTCCACGAGATTTATGAGAAGTTTCTCGAACTCGTTATGCCTCGTCTTTCAAAGCGTGACAGAAAGATTTATATAGATATTGCCGATTGCGCTAAGAGAGGTGCAGAAGAAATTAAGGCTGCTCTTAAGATGTTTGGTAAATATTCCGAGTATGCTCCAACGTATCTTGGACTTAATAAAACCGAGGCAATGGTAATGCATTCAATTCTTTGTGAGGGTGAGTATGCCGGCTCGTTGCCGACAGCCAGGGCAATTAAGGAGTATTCAGGCATTGGAACAGTAGTAATTCATCCCGTTGACAGCTCTGCTGCAGTTTACGATGGTGGTGAAGTAGAGGTTCAAGGTGTTCTTTGTCAAAATCCAAAGAAAACCACCGGTGGTGGAGATAATTTCAACAGTGGATTCTGTGCCGGACTTCTTGGTGGTCTTGATGTAAAGAGCTGTCTTATTAGTGGTATGTCTACATCATATCTTTATGTAAAAAACGGAAGATGCAATTCTTTTGATGATATTGCCGAAACAATGAAGATGTATGACGAAGCAGAATAAAATATTTGGAGAAAAAATATGAGATTTTCAAATAGTTTTGGTAAAAAAAGTTCAAAGATTTTACTTGGTACTGCTTATTTTGGCGATACAATATCACCGGAAAAATCTTTTGAAATTATGGATACGTATATTGCAGGCGGTGGTAATCATATTGATACTGCAAGACTTTATGCAAATGGTGAAGCAGAAAAGGTAATAGGCGAATGGATAAAATCCCGTAAGCCTCAGGACTTGTTTTTATCAACCAAGGGAGCTTTTCCTTTAGCTCAGACTCCTACGGTTCCACGTCTTTCGGAACAAGAAATCAGATATGACCTTGAACTCAGTCTTAATGCACTTGATATTGATTGTGTTCAGTTTTATTGGCTTCACAGAGATGATGAGAATCGCCCTGCAGGTGAAATTATCGAGACTATGAACAAGCTTGTAAAAGAAGGAAAAATTCTTCATTTTGGTGCTTCTAATTGGAAAACCTATAGAATTGCTCAGGCAAATGAATATGCACGCGAGCATTCTTTGCAAGGCTTTGAGGCGAGTCAAATCCGTTTTAGCCCTGCTATAGTTGCACCGAACGGAAACGCAGACAGAACTCTCGTTGATATGGACTACGATTCATTTAAGTTCTATAAGGAGCTTTCACTTCCCGTTGTAGCATACGCATCTCAGGCAAAGGGATTTTTCTCTAAGGTTGCAGAAAAAGGAGAAGAAGCTTTGTCACCGAAGTCGCGAGAACGTTATCTTTGTAAAGAAAATCTCGAAACACTTTGCGTTATTAGGGAACTTTCGGCAAAGCACAATATGAGTGTTGCAGCTGTTGTCTGCGCATCTCTTATGTCTCTTAATACCCCAGACGTTTTCCCAATAATCGGTGGAAGTAATCCCGAGCAGATAATAGATTCGATGAGTGGTAGTGACCTTGTTCTCAGCAATGAAGAACTTTTATCAATATGGAGTAGATATGCAGATATATTATAATACTTTTCCTGATCGCACACCGTCTGCTGTTGCACTTGGAAATTTTGACGGAGTGCACGTTGCTCATACTCAGCTTATTAACTTATTAACATCATTGGGGCTTAAATCGGTTGTCTATACTTTTGAAAAGCATCCGAGAAATCAAGCTCTTGCAATTAATACCAATGAAGAAAAAGCAGAGCTGTTTGAAACTCTTGGCGTTGATGAAGTTATTTTTGCCGATTTTAATGAAGTTAAGGATTTTTCTCCCGAGCAATTCGTTGATAAAATTTTGGTGGAAAAGCTTGCTGCTTCTGTAGTTGTATGTGGATACAATTATCACTTTGGAAAAGACGCTGTAGGAGACGTTGAAACGCTCAGAGGACTTTTGTCTCAGCGTGGAATTGAGCTTAAGGTTATTGATGAGGTTTTACTACTTGGTATTCCCGTTTCTTCGTCTCTGATAAGAGATTTGCTTAGCAATGGTGAGCTTGAAAAAGCCAATAGCCTTCTTGGCAGACCGTATTTTATTAATTCTATGGTTGTTCACGGAAAGGCTTTTGGAAGACAGCTTGGCTTTCCGACTATCAACGAAAGCTTTTCTTCGAATAGAATGGTGCTTCCTTACGGTGTTTATTTTGGTCGCTGTGTAATTGACAGGTACTATTCTCATCCTGCTGTTGTTAACGTAGGTATAAGACCTACTGTGAATTCTACGGATTTAGTTCCCTGTGTTGAAGCTCATTTAATTGATTTCAAGGGTAATCTATACGACAAGCTCGTTAAGATACAACTTTTCAAAAAACATCGTGAAGAGCAAAGATTTTCTGATTTGGAAGCATTGAAAGCACAGATTGCAAGTGATGTTGAAGAATGTCGCAGTTATTTTGAAGAAAGGTATTGAAATGAAAAGGATTTTATTTTTTGTACTTGTGCTCTTTATAATATTATCCTTCCACGTTTTTGCTGACGATGGCGAATTGCCTGAAATTACTGCTGATTACGCTTGTGTTTATAATGTTGAATCGGGTAGTTTATTGTATAATAAATCAGCCGAGACGATTGTATATCCTGGTTCGTTAGTAAAGATTATGACGTCAGTTTTAGCACTCGAGTATTATCAGAATAATCCTACTGCTGAATTTACGGTAACAGAATCGGCGCTTGAAAGCTTGAAAGGAAATAACGTTAAGCTCAAGGTAGGAGAGGTAGTATCGTTATACGATTTAATTGCAGGTGTCACTATTGCAGGTGCTAACGATTGCGCTTTGGTTCTTGCCGAAGCTATTGCAGGCTCGGTCGACTCTTTTGTTGATATGATGAACGAAAAGGCTCGGGCGCTTGGTGCGTTTAATACGAGCTATGATAACCCCACAGGATTTCATTCTCCCCGTATGTATACTACCTTGCTTGACCTTGCAAAAATATGTGAGTGGGCGTATAAGAATACCGAATTTATGTCTCTTTCTTCTACTCTCAGCTACACAATGAAGCCTACAAATTTTTCCGACAAAAGAGTATTTAATAATTCAAACCTTCTTCTTGACCCTAAGCATTGGCTTAGACATTATAAAGAAGGTACGTCGGGTATGAACGTTGGTATGACTCAAGAGGCAGGCTATACGTTGGCTACGGTGTACAATAACGACGGTCAGACGAACATTGTCATAATTGTTGGTGGAAAGATTGACGGTTGGGATTATCACTATTTTAACGAAGCGTCAGCGCTTATTGATTATACGTCTGTTTCTTATGAATATAAAAAGCTTGTCTCTCGCGACCAACCGATTTATGATATGAAAGTGCTTTACGGCAAGGATACCGACCACGTTCTTTTGGCTACGGCGACAGAGTCGTCGGCACTTTTTCCAAACGACGTTGATGATAGCGATTTTACGAGTGATTACGTAATAGATTTTGAAGAATGTATCGCTCCCGTAAAAAAAGGCACACAGATGGGAAGCTATAACGTTTATTATAAGGGAGAGCTTGTTTCTACAGTACCACTTATCGCACAAGGTAGCGTGAAAAGAGATTTCTTTTTATATCTTTCCGGCATATTATCTGATTTCTTAAATAAAGAAATTGTAAGAGCCACGTTGAGATTAGTTTTAGCTTTGGCAATCCTTTCCGGTGTAATTTCGTATATAGTGCATTATTACAATAGGTTAAGACGATTGAGGTTAGAACGCGAAGCAAGGATTAAAAAACTGAACAGAGCAAAGCGAAGTATATAAACAAAAGGAAGTGTCGTTTTGACACTTCCTTTTAACTTATCCTGTATTCACAAGTTCGTTTCTTGTAGTATTGGTTCATGTTCATCTGCTTTGTTTCTTGAATGTGTTAAATTTGATGAAAAGGATAACACAGTAATTAAAAATAAAATTATAATTGCTGATAAAACCCAAATGAGCTTTTTGTTAAAATAGAATTTCAATTTTTTTATTGTGGTAAGTATTATCAAAAATAGCAGCACCACAGACAGCGCAATTGAGATATAAACGATTTTATACAGCAATATAATTGCAATCATCAATGATAGCTTAATTAGAAATAAACAATTGAAATCTTTGTTGAAAGTTGCTCCTGTTAAATCGGTTATTCCGAGTAAACAAGACCATATCGGGAACAAATACACGATTGTTGCGAGCAAAGAAAATGAGTAGGGGATTGCAATAAAACTACTGTTAACTTCTACAAATAGGGGTAAAAGAAATGCTGTTGGCAAAAAGATAATCAAAAGAATTATGAGCAGATGTTCGGTAATCTTTTTCATTTTTAATCCTTTAACCCTTGTTTTTTCTTCTGTCTATAAACGATTGCAGAATTATTTCGGCTGAGATTGTATCTACAATATTTCGCTTTTTTGTTTTTTTAGTGTTTGTTGCAAGCATATAGTTGTATGCAGATACGGTTGTGCATCTTTCGTCACAGGTTTCAATTGGAAGAGGGGTCAGAGTTTTTAGAATTTCACAAAAAGCGAGAGTATTTTCAACTCTGAAGCCTCTTGTGCCGTCCATGTTTAACGGCAGACCGACTACAATCATTTCCACGCCCTCGTCTTGCGCAATTTTAGCTGAAATTTCTGCAGCACCTCTCATGCCTCGAACTTTTTCTGTGCGCAGTCCTGTAGCAATTATTTCGTCTTTGTCACACGTAGCAAAGCCAACTCTGGCATCACCGTAGTCAATAGCAAGTATTCTGATAATTACACATCCTTTATAGTTATTTCAAATTTTCCGTCGATTGATTTTATGGTGTACGTTATTTCACCGTCTGCGAGAATGTCAAACTCGACGTCATTTTTTTTGGAAATAGTTAATTCCTTTTCTGATTGAAGAGACAAGAAGGTTTCTTTTTTGGTAGAAATATTAAATACCGATGCTGAATATATTACCTTTCCGTCGTTTTCAAATGAATAGGTGAAAATTACGTCGTTTTGTTCGTCACTATTAAAATTACAAACCTTGATATCATTTATGCCGTTGCCACCAACGTGCTTGCCAAGAGCATACAGCTTTTCGTAATGTACGAGATAGGTTGATACCCCAACTTTAAAGAGATTTGCTCCGGTTTCTTCAAAGAAACCTTCCGGCGTAAAATTTATATATTCGCCTTCTTGTGTGGTAATGCCTTTTTGTATTACGTAGTTGTCATACAGTGTTTTGAATTCGTTAAGAGATATTTCCGTTGGGTCCGGAATTACTGTCTGAGCCGGCTTGTCCGGATATACGTAGCTGAACATATCTCTGAAAACACCAAGGTTGCAACGCTCTCTTTCTTCAACCTTGGTTTTTCCACTTGTTAAGGTTACGGGATAACGTATACAAATCAGGGTAGATTTTGGGAGAAGCTTTAGACCGGGGAGATAATAAACATCAAGGTCGCAAAGATATACTGCGTATTCATTTACGGCAAAATCCGGTGTGTATCCAAGAGCTTCGGACAACGGCATAAGAACGCCTGTGTTTTTTGCAACGTTGAAGTACTTATCATCAAGCAAATAAATCATAGAGTCGCCTGCTATAATCTGTGCGGCAAAGCTTTCACCTACCGTTTTTTGAACTTGCATAGAGGTGTATCCCGTTGCAAAATCACCTTCGGTGTCGTTGAATTTATCGTCAGCATCAAGAGCAGTCAGCTCAATGTAGTCTATGTATTTTTCACCGTCGTTATTATAGTCTTCCTTCATAATCTCACCCATAGATTCCTGAATGAGATTTTCGCCTGAGAAAGCAATTGCTGCAGGACCCATATACAAGAAATTTGCATCAGGGGTCTTTCTTGTAAAAATCTGAATGAATGAAATTATAAAAAATATTGCAAAGGCCGATATGACAATCACAGCAAACTTGTTGTGATACCAAAAGTTTTCAAGCCATTGACGAAAAGTCATTTTTCCCATAAAACAGCACCACCTTTTTTAACATTATACAGTAAGTAAAAACTATTGTCAATAAAATCAAAAAAAGTTACAATTTGAGTCGCGTTTATCTGTTAATTAAACGCTTATATATCTTGTTGACAAAAATGTTATTTAATGATAATATATATACAGATATGAAATATTATTTTATGGGGTGAGTTGTTTGCACAGAGTTGAAAGAGTATATTTTTTTTCTGTTTTATCAATTTTTAAAGTTGCTAATATAATTTTTGCCTGTGGGAAAGATATGGCATCAAAAAGTGATTTGCATCATTGG
>JAZNRH010000095.1:0-14113 GCA_045590615.1 Eubacteriales bacterium | reverse complement strand
GTACCTGCGATAGCGCAGGTACGCCAAAGTATCCTCTGTTTTTTTATTATATAGGAAATTGCTTTGAATTAACCTCGCCGTTTTGCCTTGCTTTAGTTTAGAAAAAGTAAGGATAGGCGAGATTCGCCAGCGACGGCTCGTCGCTTTTTTATAAAATCATACTGTATCACGCTTTGTCAAGCTCTTCCTTCATTCGTGCAAGAGGCGTTTTGCATTTAATTCGCTCTCTGATCTCACCTTCGTAACGGCAAATCGAATGATATTGACAGTAGGAGCAGACGTTCCCACCTGCACTGTTGTCCTCGATTGGATTGGGCTCGATATTTCCCGACTTAAGATTTTCCATAACGTCGCAAAAAATAGTATCTATATACCTTTGGATTATGCCAAAATCTTCAAGCGTAGCAAGTGTTGAAGAGGCGCCTGCAACGTACTCGTCATTCTTTTTATCGTACTTGAGGTTTACAAAGCGCTTTTCCCTGCCCTCTTCCATTGCGTCAATTATTCGTCTGTCGTCAAGATACATACCACTGCGCCTGAGGTTTTTGTCAATTATACCCCTCAATACCTCGTCACCCTGCTCAACGTCGGTTGCCTTGAATTCCTCTTTTGAGGCAGGCATATACATTATTCCTGCCTCACGGCGCTCTCGCTTGGCAGGTGTTTTAGTAAATGCATAGAGGTAAATGAGCATTTGCAGGTTCATTCCGTTGAGCACGTCCTCGAGTGAAAAGCTCTTGCCACCCGTTTTGGTCTTGTAATCAACAACCCTTATATACTCTACTCCGTCCCCGTCAACGTATACGTCAACCCTGTCAATAACACCCGTAAAGTAGAGAGTGCCACCGTCGTTGAGCTTTACCTCATAGGGCTTGACTGCGTCTGATGTTCTTATGTCCTCTTCAAAGTATTTCGGCTTGAAAAGAGAAGCTGCAAACTCTGCCCTTATATTGCTGACTATCAGCAAAACGAAGCTACAGATATTGTCCAGAAGATATCTGTATTTCGGGCTGTTCTCGTTTATATCCGAGGCAATTTCTGCAACGTACTCCTTGGCAATCCTACGGGTTGCCTTTTCTATTTCGGCATCTGTTGCATCGGTAATATTGCCGTCGTCCTTTGAAAATTCCTTGAGCACAAGCTCGAGGATTTTATGAACGTAGCTGCCGATTTCTGCTCTTGAAAACTCGGCTTTTTTTCTGACTCTTGCATTGAGCATATATTCAACAAAGAATGAAAAACGGCATTTTTCGTACCGTTCAAGTCTCGACTGCGTGAGTCTGTACTCATCGGGAATTATCGGCTCATCCGAGTCGATATGGAAGGGCTTATTCACGAGCTCTGCAAAGCTTTTGAGCTTGATTGCGTCCTCGTAGAGCTTCTTGCCCTCGGGGGTAGTAAAGAGACGTGAAATATCCTCGTCGGTGGTAATAATATACTCGCTGAGCTCATCTTCGGTTACGGGTCTGGAAATGAGATTATAGCGTTTTTCGGGAATAACACCGAGCACGTCCTCGAGCGTTGCAGAAAAATACGAAGGCAGGCTCTCTGCCTTTGAGCCCTCGGCAGACGAGGTATGATACACAAAATCAACGCTGTGAGAGGCTCTGAGCACACTCAAAAGAAAATCAAAGCTCTGATCCTGTAGCTTCTCCTCGGCGCTCTCATCAAGCTTGAGCTCGTTTTCGATAAGCCAACGCTTTTCGGTCTCGGTAAAAATAGATTTACTCTCGACGGCAGATGGGAAAATCCCCTCGTTAAAGCCGATAAAAAATAAATGCTTTATATTTTTGTTTCTTACGAATTCTACGTCGCCAATCTCAACCTCGTCAAGCGATGACGGAATTTTGCCAAACGACATATCTCCGAGGACAAGGCGCAGATACTTTATAAATCTCGCTCTGCCCACCTGCAAGTCCCCTGCTCCCTCAACAAGCATATCAAGGGCTGTCAGTAATGAATTCCACGCACTGATTTCTTCGTCAAAATTGTCTCGCTCAAGCTCCCCGGAAATCTCACGGTTAACCTCTTCAACCTTCTTCCAAAGAGAGAGAGACTCAAAATACTCTACCATACTCTCTGCCTTCTGTCTGACAGTAGAGCGCTCCGAGAAGCCGTCGAAGAGAATCTTCAGAGGTGGAAAGACCTTTGCTCTCGCTCTGTTTACAACCTCAAGCTCACGTGTATCAGCCGAGGTAAAGCTCTCAACGTAGCCTCTTGGGTGGAGCTTCCATTCCTTTTCGTCAAGCCAGCTCTTTTTACCAAGGCACCATAACGTAACGTAGTTTTCCAAGAGATACGCCTCTTCCTCGTCAAGACCGAGGTAACTGCTCTTGAGGTAGCCCTTGACGTTTTCGTAGTAAAAGCCCGACTCTATAACCGAAAGCGCCGTCATAACAAGTGAAATTACGGGCATTTGCAATACGCTTTTTTCACAGCAATTAAGATGAGGTATACCGTAGCTGTCAAAGACGTTTTCGAGGGTTGAAGCGTAGCTTGCAATATTCGATGCCGTTACGGCAATCTCGGAAAAATCAGCTCCGTTTTTTGCAAGTCTGACAATTTCACGCGCGACGTAAACGCACTCATCGTAGGGAGTCTCAAGAGCTGACAGCCTGACCTCGCCCTTGCTCTCTGCCTTGATTTCCCTGCCCGACATAATCGCCTCGGCGAGAGCACGAAGCCCGTTGCTTTGCGTTCTGTAGTTATTCTCGAGCTCGGTTACCCTGTATTCAACCTCGTTCTTCTCGGCAAGCTCTCTGATTGTATCGAACGCCTTACCCGTTTTCCTGAAAATTCCCTCGGGGTCGGGTCTTTGCATCGAAAACGTAACCGTAAGCTTATCAGCCGAGCGCATAATTCTTTCAATTACGTCGTACTGTGGCTTTGTATAATCGTAAAATCCGTCTATATATACGTAAGAATCTTCAAAAAAATCGAACTCGTCGAGAGTTGTGGCAAGTCTTGCTATATCGTCCGTAGTATCGCTTATGTTATCGCTGAGCGACTTTTCGTATGAAGCAAAGAGGGTGGCAAAATCCTCAAGCTTGAGGGCAAGTGAGCTTCCTCCTCTGTCCTCTTCAATCAGCTTAAGGCGAACCTTTTCAATATCGTTTGAGTGATAGCCTCTGCTCCTGAGAGTATCCATTTCGGTGCGAAGAAGCTGAATATAGCTCGTATCGTCGCCCACCTTTTCAAAGCTCGGGCACGCCTTTTTGAGTCTTTCGACCAAAACTGCAGTTATCAGATCCTTGCCCGACTTGTCAATATAGCTATAGGTCATTCCACCTGCTTCTCTGAAAACCCGATTCGCAAGACGGGAGAAGTTGATTACCTCGACGTCGGCGTTAATTCTGTTGCCACAGAATTCAAGAAGCTCTGCCTCGGTCTTTACACTCTCCTGCTCGGGCACGATGAGGTAGATTTTTCTGCCCTCGTTTTTGTCGAGAACTTCATTTATTTCATTTATAACGCTATGCGTTTTACCGTAGCCCGAGGGCGCTAAAATTAAGCTGAGCAAAAATTTTCAACTCCTTATCTTCTAAACTCTTGAATTAAAAGAATATATATGTTATACTATAATAAAATTAAAAGAATATATATGTTATACTATTTTGAAAACGGTGTATTTATGGAAAGACTTAAAAACTATCTGAATATAAGCGCACAGCGTTGTGCCGATTATTTTGAAAGCTACGATATGAGCGACATCAACCCGAGTGAGCTCAGACTTGGCGCAAGAGAATATTTTTTGCGTGGTGGCAAGAGGCTGCGCCCTGCCGTTTTATCACTCAGCGCAGGTGCTACGGGTGGCAGAGCTGCCGAGCTTGCAGTTACTCCTGCCATGGTGAGCGCAGAGCTTTTTCATACCTTCACTCTCGTGCACGATGACATTATCGACAATGACGATACAAGACGTGGTGGCAAGAGTGTACACGTACTCGTGAGAGATTTATTTGGTGGCAATGAGGGTGCTTCCGACTACGGAAGAGACGTTGCTATTCTTGCCGGAGATACCCTGCACGCTATGGCTGTAAAAATGCTGCTCGAATGTGCATCGTCTCCCCTCTTCTCACCAACTACTGTTATAGGGGTATTGAAGCTGCTTGAGGGCGAATGCATCAACGAGCTGCTTGCAGGCGAAACCAACGATACGAGAATGGGACTGATTAAGAGCGAGAGCTTTGACGTTGGCACGAGTGAGGAAACCCTTGAGGTTATGCGACAGAAAACGGGTGTACTCTTCAGCTACTGTGCCAAGGCAGGCGCAATGCTCGGCTTGAACACCGATGATGAAAATGCCCGTGAGGTTGTTGCGCTGGGCAGATTTGCAAGCCTTTGTGGTATTGCCTTCCAGCTCAAAGACGATATTCTCGGAATAACCTCTGACGAAAAAACTCTCGGTAAGCCGATTGGCTCGGACATTCGCGAGGGCAAAAAGACGATTATTCTTCAGGAAGCCTACAAGAATGCGACTCCCGAGGAAAAGCGCATAATTGAGCGCACAGTCTCAAACAAGAATGCCAAGTTATCGGATATTGAACGAGTAAAGGAAATTTTCAATACACGAGGTGGTCTGGCAAAAGCAAACGCCATTGCCGGCGACTACATAAATCAGGCGATGCTTGAGCTCGGAAAAATACCCGTCAGCGAATACTCTGCCCTGTTTGAGCTTGTCGCAAAATATATGTCTGCAAGAAATATGTGAGGTAGAAATGAAAAAGCTTGTAGCCTTATTATTTATAATTATAACACTTTTATCGCTGACTGTCAACGCAGATGACTTCTTTGCCGATGGGAAAAATATTTATTCCGACCACGTTTATATGGTAAATCTCGACACGGGCAGAGTGGTATACGAGCTCGACAGCGAAAAGCTCGCCTACCCTGCATCGCTGACAAAGATTATGACCTGCATCTTAGCTATCGAAAACATCGAAAACCTTGACGAAACAGTAACGGTTCCGTCGGGAATTTTTGCCGACATCTATGCCGACAACGCTGCAAATATGGCACTGAAGGCAGGCGAAGAAATAAGCGTAAGAGACCTGATTTCTGCGACTATGGTGCGCTCTGCCTGTGACTCGGCAAGTGTGCTTGCGTGGTACGTGTCCGGCAGTATCGAAGCCTTTGCCGACTTAATGAACGAAAAGGCAATCGAAATCGGCGCAGCCAAAACTCATTTTGTCAATGCGCACGGACTCCACAACGACAACCACTACACAACAGCCAAGGATATGTTTTTGATAGCAGAATACGCGCTGAAAAACCCCGTATTTTGTGAAATTATTTCGCAGTACTCCTGCACTATTCCCGCGACCAACAAGTCTGATGAAAGAGTGTTCGACAGCACTATATCGATTGAAATTCCCACAAACGAGCTCTACTACGAATACGTTACGGGCGTTAAGTCGGGCTTCACCGACCAGGCAGGCCGTTGCCTTGTGACCAAGGCTACCAAAAACGGTGAGAGCTATCTGCTTGTCACTATGGGCGCAAACCGTGACAGATACTATAACGAAAATATGGCATTCACCGATGCCCTCACCCTCTTTGAATACCACTTCGCACAGTACTCACTATCCAACGTTATTACAGAAAACGAGGTGCTGACAACCGTAGACGTAGAAGGTGGCGAAAGCGACAGCGTACAGCTCGTTGCCGAGTGCTCGGTTGAAACACTCGTTGCCCTTGACGAAAATCCCGAAAAGGTGCTCGAAATCAATCCCGATGTAAAAGCCCCGATAAAAAAGGGAGAGAGACTCGGACAGGTTACGGTAGAAATCGGTGGCAAAACGTTCACGTCGCCACTCGTTGCCGAAAGCTCGGTTGACCGTGCTAAAAGTGTCGGGGTGCTCGACAAATTCGGCAGCAACAAGCTCGTCATTGCCTTCAACCTTTCTGCCCTCACCCTCGTTATAATCTCGGTAATAATCGTGATAATATTTATAAAAAAGATAAAAGATAATAAAAGAAATAAGAAAAGCAGTTGAAAATCTTAGTATTTTCCTTCAAAGAATTGTAAACAAGTAAAAAGGGTGAAAATCGCTTCGGCGATTTTCAACCCTCACTTCATTTCTTCCCTTAGCTCATCAGGATAGAGCGTCAGATTCCGATTCTGAAGGCGGTAGGTTCGAGCCCTATAGGGAAGGCCAAACGAAAATCCGTTCTCAATAGAGGACGGATTTTTGTTTGTATTATTCAATATTCGTCCTTCATTATTCATTAATAAAGAACGGATTTTCGGGGGTTCTAAGAGGGTACTTTTGACTTCAAAAGCACCTTATCTTTCTTCTCTGAAGTATGGCAATCCCAAGCCTGCCGGAGGTTGATTTTCCTTCTTTTCCTTGATGCTTGTTACAATGAGAACTATTATGGTTACAACATAGGGAAGCATTTTGAGAAGTGGAGTCGTTTCCATTCGCTGAAGGAAGGGTACCTTGATTATGCTGGGAATAAATGCACCTGCAATAAAGAGTGCACCGAAGGCTATTGAGCCGAAAAGACTTATGTGAGGTTTCCATAAAGCGAAGATAACGAGTGCTATTGCGAGCCATCCGAGAGCCTCGATACTGAGGTAGGCTTCTCGTGAGCCTGAATAGTCCATAACGTAACAAAGTCCACCAAGACCTGCTATGCCACTACCGATACATGTTGCAAGATACTTGTAAAGAGTTACGTTGATACCTGCAGCATCGGCAGTTGCCGGATTCTCACCTACTGCACGAAGATTGAGTCCTACTCGTGTTTTGAATAACACGAATGAGGTTACGAGGGCAACGATTATTGCAAGGAAAACCATTACTCCACAATAGCTGAGCGAGTTATTGAACTGTGCAAAGGGAAATCTGAAGTGTGGCAGAGCCTTGAGATAAGGTACGCTTATGCCGTCTACCAGACTGAACATACAATACTTCATAAGTCCGACACCGAAGGTGGTGAGGGCAAGTCCGGTTACGTTTTGATTTGCATGAAGGGTAACAGCGAGAAAGCTATAGATAAGTCCCATAAGAGCGCCGGCAATAAAGCAGGCTAAAATGCCGATTACGACGAGAAGTATACCATTTGTTACGCCACCCATAATCATATAGTGGAGTGCAGCACAGCCACCTGCTGCGCCAACGCACATAACAGCGGGGATACCGAGGTTGAGGTGTCCTGCCTTCTCGGTAATTATTTCACCTGTCGAGCCGTAGAGGAAGGTCATACCGAGTGCTATTGCACTCAATAAATAATCTAAAATCATTATTTTTGTGCCCCCTCTCTATTTTTACGGAATACGAGTTTATAATTTATGAAAAATTCGCAACCTATGACGAAGAACAAAATAATACCGATAATAATACTCGGGAAAGCATTATTAATGTCAAATACTGAAGAAATTCTGTCTGCGCCCTGCTGTAAGAATACAATCAAAAAGGTGGTTGCAATCATTGTAAAGGGATTGAACTTAGCAAGCCACGATACCATAATCGCAGTAAATCCCTGACCACCTGCGCTCGCCGTCGTAACGGTGTGGTCGAGCGCGCCGACAATCAAGAAGCCGACTATTCCACAGATTGCGCCCGAAAGGAGCATGGTGCGAATTGTTACTGTCTTAACGTTAATGCCGATATACTCGGCTGTTTTTCTACTTTCACCGACAACCGAAATTTCGTAGCCTTGTTTTGAAAACTTGAGGTATACGAACATCAGTACTGTAATAATCGCAGCCGAAATGATAACGAAAAGATATTGGTTGTCTGCAATTACCGGAAGATGACCGAAGTCAAGTCGACCGATAGTACTTGAGCCGTCGGGAGTCCACTTTATGAGGTAATACGCAACGAGGTTTGTTGCAACGTAGTTCATCATAAGAGTGAAAAGAGTTTCGTTGGTGTCCCATTTCGCCTTGAAAAACGCCGGTATTCCTGCCCACAAGGCACCTGAAAGAATGGCGATAACAGCCATTATAACAATGAGCAGAGTTTCGGACATCGTGCCACCGAGGAATTTCATACAAGTGGCTGTTGCAAGGCAGCTGACAAGCACCTGACCCTCTGCGCCGATATTCCAGAACTTCATTTTGAATGCGGGAGTAATCGCAAGAGCGATAAGCAAAAGAACGGCAAGGTCCTTGAGCATTTTCCAGATACGTCTTTCGGTTCCGAAAACGCCGTCCCACATTGTTTTGAAAAATTCGATAGGATCGATTCCCATTATGAAATAGCACAACAATCCACAAAATACCATTGCCAGAAGTATTGCGCTAAATCTGATTAAAAGCCCCTTCCATAAATTGATGGTAGGTCTTTTGACTACGTGAAAAAGAGGCTTGTGCGCTTTTTGTATTTTATTATTCATTTTCGCTTGCCTCCATTGTGTTTTGTGTCATAAGAAGTCCAACTTCTTCTTTAGTTGCCTTTCTTGCGTCAAGTACGCCTGTTATACGTCCCGATGCAATTACGATTATTCTGTCGCAAAGCTCTAAAAGTACGTCAAGGTCTTCGCCGACGAACATTACGGCTACCCCCTGCTCCTTTTGCTCGTTGAGAAGGTTATAAATGACATACGACGAGTTGATATCGAGTCCTCTTACGGGATATGCTGCCATAAGTACCTTGGGGTGCGAGGCGATTTCACGTCCTACGAGCACCTTTTGTACGTTACCACCCGACAGCTTTCTGACGGGCGTTTTAACGTCGGGAGTAACGACCTCAAGCTCTTCAACGATTTCTTCTGCAAGCTTCTTGGGGTCTACACGATTAACGAACATCGAATTTCCCTTTTTGTAGCTACGGAGCATCATATTGTCTATGATGTCCATACTGCCGACAAGACCCATTCCGAGTCTGTCCTCGGGTACGAAAGAGAGTTTTACACCGAGCTCACTGATTTGCTCGGGGGTACGGTGTCGGAGATTGAAAATCTCGCCCTCGGGTGACGTGTACTTGATTTCTCCGTCCGAAACATTCTGAAGTCCTGCAATTGCTTCAAGGAGTTCCTTTTGTCCACTTCCCGCAATTCCTGCAATACCGAGTATTTCACCCGATTTAGCATCGAACGAAACGTTGTCAAGTACCTTTACGCCCTCAGCGTTGTAGGCTGTTACACCGTCAAGCTTTATACGTGATTCAACGTTGTGGGGTTCGGTACGGTTAATGTTAAGAGAAATCTTTTTGCCGACCATCAGCTCGGTAAGCTCCGAAACCGAAGTCTCGGCAGTTATAACCGTCTTTACGTGCTCACCCTTACGAAGTACGGCTACTCTATCCGAAAGAGAAAGCACCTCGTTCATTTTGTGAGTGATAATAATGATTGATTTTCCGTCGTCGCGCATACGGCGAAGAATTGCAAAAAGCTTTTCGATTTCCTGAGGTGTGAGAACGGCTGTCGGCTCGTCGAGGATAAGTATATCAGCGCCTCTGTAGAGCACCTTGATAATCTCGACGGTCTGCTTCTCGGAAACCGACATCTCGTATATCTTCTTGTCGGGAGAAAGAGCAAAGCCGTATCTCTCGGCGATTTCAACTATTCTTTGTCGTGCTTCGGACAGACTGAATTTTTTGCCGTCTTTAATGCCGAGAACTATATTTTCGGTTGCAGAAAATACATCAACAAGCTTGAAATGCTGGTGTATCATACCGATATTCCAATTGAACGCATCTTTAGGAGAGGAAATATTTGCCTCTTTTCCGTTGACGAATATTTTTCCCTCGTCGGGAAAATAGATACCCGCTATCATATTCATAAGAGTGGTTTTTCCACTTCCGTTCTCTCCGAGTATGGCAAGAATTTCACCATGCTCGACAGTCAGACTTACGTTGTTATTGGCACGGGTAGTTCCAAAAGTTTTGGTAACGCCCTCTAATCTCAAAGCAACATTATCGTTCACGCTATACCTCCGAAGCACAATAATTATTATACACTAAAATCACGACTTGGCGGAGCGCATTTGCTCCGCCAAATCTCAGATTGACAAGTTATTAGAATTCCTGGTTGAGAAGGTTGATGCCGTCAATTCTTACATCGAAGTAAGGTGCTGAACGGAACTTAGATTCGTTGAAGTAACCGTCAAGTACTACTTCTGTGTCAGGTGTATATGCTGCGTCTGTATCAACGTCTGCGATATACGAAGTGAGCTTTTCATCGCCTACTGTGATGAAGTTGTCAGCTGCAGTATCGAATACGTGGAGAGTACCGTCTGCAAGAGCCTTCTTCACTTCTTCAATCTTTTCTACAGTTCCTTCTGCTGCTACAGGAACGTTAACGTCTGTAAGAACTACAGAACCTGTTGCCATTGTACCTGTGTAGTCAGCATCAATAGCTGTGCCTTCTGCTTCACTTGTAACAATGTACTTGATGTAAGGAGCCCAGTCAATTCTTGAAGAAACAATGAATGTGTTAGGGCAGTCAGCAACGGTTGAACCGTTGTATGAAACGTTGGGAACGTTGTTTTCTTCACAAGCAGTGGGAGCGCCCATTGAGTCAGCGTGCTGAGAAATGAGAACGCAACCGTTGTTGATAAGAGCGAGAGCTGTTGTCTTTTCTGCTGTTTCATCATACCATGAACCTGTGAACTGAACGTCCATAGTTACACTGGGGCAAACCGACTTTGCGCCAAGGTAGAATGAAGTATAGCCTGAAATAACCTCTGCGTATGTAAATGCTCCTACGTAACCCATCTTAGCCTGTTCAGCTGTGATAGTACCTGCAGCAATCATTTCGTTGAGCTTCATACCAGCTGCAACACCTGCAAGGTATCTGCCTTCGTAGATTGAAGCGAATGCGTTGTGGAAATTTGCAAGTCCTTCTGTATGAGCCTTTGTACCTGTTGCGTGGCAGAACTCTACTTCAGGGAACTCACGAGCAGCCTTGATCATATAATCCTCGTGGCCGAATGAGTCAGCGAAGATAACTGTACAACCTTCGTCAATAAGGTCGCATGCTGCTTCGTAACAATCGTTTGATTCGGGGATATTCTTCTTGAAGATAACTGTGAAACCAAGCTCTTCTGCAGCGGCATTGATACCGTTCATGAAGTTGAGGTCATAGGTTGAGAATTCATCGTGAAGAAGAATTACACCGAGTTTTACGTCTGCAACTGCCGACTTTTCAACTTCCTGTCCCTCGTTAGGTGTCACAACGTCCTCGTTGTTAGCCGCTTCGTCGCCACAAGCTACAAAGCTGATGCACATAGTAAAAGCAAGAGCAGCTACCAAGAGTAAGCTTAAAAATTTTTTCATTGTTTTTCTCTCCTTGTCTTTCGACTAAATATTTTTTATACGTGAAAGCTTTTTCACATATATTAATATTTTAACGAATTCGACATAAAAAGTCAATAGTATTTTTAACATTCTTGCAATTTATTTGATTTTATGCTAAAATGAATAAAAGCAAGCTTTGCGAACTCGGACAGTATCGTCGATTTATCCATAAATCCCGTTGTATTGTTCATTGAACTTTGTTTTCTTTTGAAGTATCATAAATATAATAGGAGATTATATGAAAACACGTATTTTACTTATCAGACACGGCGAAAGCCTTGCCAACGTCAAAAAATTCATAGCAGGCAGAATGGAAGTACCGTTGTCCGATAAAGGACTGGATCAGGCAAAGCTTGCAGCAGCTTCACTCTGCGACCTCAGACTTGACGCAGTGTTTTCGAGTCCACTTGAAAGAGCTGTAAAGACGGCAATCCCCTTTGCTACGGCCAGAGGCATACCCGTTGAGGTTATCCTCGATTTTGCCGAATGGCATCTCGGTGATTGGGAGGGTCAGCCCTTTTGCGAGCTGCCCAACAAATTCCCCAGAGAGTACTACCTCTGGGACAACGACCCGATCAACCTTCAGCTTCCAAACGGTGAAAGCGCAAGAGATATGCGTCTGCGTGTAGGAAGGGCGCTTGAAAGACTTGCAGACAAGGTCAGAGGCAAGACGGTGCTCGTCGCCTGTCACGGTGGTGTTATCAAGGCTATTCCCTCTTATCTTGCCGGCTGTGACGATAAAATTTTCAACGAAACCAAGATTGTCGGCAACTGCTCGATTACCGAGGTCGTTTTTGAAAACGGTACTTCGCGAGTTGTGCGCTTTGCCGACCAAGAACACTTAGGTAAATACAAAAGTGATGCTTTCGTAATCTAATTTTAATGGAGGATATATACTATGAAAAAATCAATTAACGCATGGGCATTCCCTGCAGAAATGACCTTTGAGGAAATTTTTGCAATGGCTAAGAAGTACGGCTTTGAGGCGATGGAGCTTAACGTTGACGGTGTCGGCAGCAACAAGCACTCCTTCAACTACGAGACAACAGAGGCTGATATTGCCGAGGTTGTTGCTCTCAAGGCTAAGTACGGCATCGAGGTACAGAGCGTATCGACAGGTCTTTACTGGTCGACGGGCGCTTTTGCAAGCGAGAACCCTGAAAAGAGAAACGAGGCTCTCAAGGTACTCAGAACTCAGCTCAGATGTGCTAAGGCAGTTGGTGCTGAGGCTATTCTCGTCGTTACCTGCGTGGACAACGAAATCGGTCTTAAGAAGAGCTTTGAAAACACAATCGAGGTATTCAAGTCTCTCAAGGACGAAATCGCAGAAAGCGGCGTAAAGGTTGGTCTTGAAAACGTTTGGAACAACTTCTTCTCTTCACCTCTCGACGTGAAGTACGTGCTTGATGCAATCGGTGACAAGAACGTTGGAATGTACTACGATATCGGTAATATGATTGAATTCTCCGAGTCGGAGTGGTGGCTTGAAATCATCGGTGAGTACATCGTAAAGGTACATATCAAGGACTTCAAGAGAGCAAATACTTGTCATAACGGTGGTACCTTCTGCAAGCTTCTTGAAGGCGACGTAAACTGGAAGGCTGCTATCCCCGAGCTTGCTAAGTACTATGATGCTGCAATGACTGCAGAGCTCTTCCCCGAAGAGGGCACTGATATGGACGCATTCTGCAAGGAGACCAGCGAGGCGCTTGATAAGATTATCGCAATGGCGAAATAAGGAGAAATTATGTTAAAGGCAATTAACGCTTGGGCTTTCAATCAGCCCTATAGCTTCGAAGAGGTTTTAGCTCTTGCAAAGAAGCACGGATTTGATGCAGTTGAGTTAAACCTTGACTCAGTACAGACGGGACATTCCTTTACAATGGACACCACCGACGACGAGCTTCATGAAATCAAAAAGCTGATTGATGCATCGGGTATTAAGGTGGAAACGATATCCAGCTCACTTTATTGGAAAAACCCACCTCTTGGAAGTCATATTCCCGAGAAGCAGGAAGAGGCAGTAAAGGTGCTTCGCCATCAGCTTCATTGCGCTCAGACGATTGGTGCAAAAGCTATTCTCGTCTGCACCAACGTTGATACCGAAATCGGTCTCAAGGCAAGTATGGACAACACGATTGCTCTCTTCAGACGTATGAAGGACGAAATTGCAAACACAGGTGTAAAGGTTGGCCTTGAAAACGTATGGAATCAGTTCTTTATGTCACCCTTTGACGTAAAATACGTACTTGACGGTATTGACGACGAGAACGTGGGACTCTATTTCGACATAGGAAATATGGTGGAATTCTCCGAGCCTCAATGGTGGCTTGACGTGATTGGCGACAAGGTAATCAGAATACACGTCAAGGAGTACAAGAGAAACGGCAGCTACAACAGAGGTGGCTCAGAAGCGCCCATATTCGAGGGCGACGTGCAATGGGAAAGCGTTATGCAAAGGCTCGCCAAGGTAGGCTACAGCTCAACGCTCACCACCGAAATCGGCTCTCGTGGAATGGACTTTGGACCCTTCCTCGTCCTGCTGTCAGGAGCACTTGATAAGATTATCGCAATGGCGAAATAAATTCGAGTGGACGTAAAAAAAGGCGAGCCCTCATAAAACCAGAGGGTGCTTTTTAGCAAAAAGCACCCTCTGGACTCCCGAAAAGCATAATTCGTTTAATTTTAGTTACATATTACTAAAATTAAAGATAAAACTTCTTATGCTTATAAAAAATCAGGCGTTTTTATAAGGTAAAAATTGAAAAATCATTTTTTTGCATTAATTATATTGTTTTATGTTTTGCAGGAATTCGCGACTGCTGTACACAGGTACAGCGACGCGCTTCAGTATCGTGCAATCTACC
>JAZNRH010000094.1:0-18114 GCA_045590615.1 Eubacteriales bacterium | reverse complement strand
AACCGAGGAAAGATAATTTTCGAGGATAAATTTTTCAGCGAAGTGCAGGAATACTACACGTATTCCAAGCGACAAGGGAAAATTTAGACCGAAAAGGGCTTTTCTCGGCGATAATAGTTCGATTCCCTTCGGCTATACTATATATTGTATGTAGCGATTTGTTTGGGCACGATATGTTCTGTTGTAAAAGGTGGTGTCCTTGGCAACAAATATTTTAGCAAAACAAACAATCAAAGTGCGCAAAAGTGCCGTTAAAATATAAAAAATGCACAATATAGTTACGAAAACACGAAAAAGCACTTCGAAAAATCGTAAAACAAAGGTCGAAAAAGCTCTTTTTTGTAGTTTTTTTAACAAAGGGGCGATTTGATTTTTTCGCTTTTTTATGGTAGAATGTACACACTCGGGTACGAGTGACAATTTTTCGAAAGGGGTGTTACCGATGGGACAGGAAAAAATTGAAGAGTCATCAATAGAAGTCTTGACAGTTGTCAGTCGGGACGCCGCTGTTAAGACTGTAAAGAGACGACAGACCTTCTCGGAGCTTTACAACAGCTTCAGACATTCGGAATTGTCGAAATTGGATTCCTTCTTCAATGCGCTTTATATCTGTCAGACCAACAAGCTTTGTTCGAGCAGAATAGACGTGAACAACGTTGGTGACGGATTTTTCGCTCACCCTAAGGGCTGGTATAAATCGAGCGCAGAGAGGGTCAGACGTGCAACGAGAACAAAGACACTCAAGGCGTTAGAGCTTATGGCAAAGCTTTTTGCAGGTTTTTCAAGAAGTGTTGAGCCGGTTAAGTCGCGCAACGGATTCTTCTGTGACAACAGCACGAGGACTGTGTTGGATGCGATTGGTTCGTTTAAGAAGGCTATACCTGCATGCGCTGCCGTTTTGTGCGCTGTTATGCTTTTCTCGGCTGCATATATTCATACCGAAAAGGATACGGTTATAGAGTTTTCGGTTGACGGAGTTAAAATGGGTGAGGTGGCCTCTGCCAAAACTGTTAACGAGGCGCTTGACAGAGTTAATTCGAAGCTTTCGTCTATTATGGGAGAGACGTTCTCCTTCCCTTATGAAATTTCGTTTTCGATTAAGAATACGAGCAGGGCAAAATGTCTTGATTTGAATAGCGTTTACGATATCCTGTACGATTATACCGACGATTACATAACTACGGGATACGGTCTTTATATTGATTCCGAGCTTATTGCAGTGCTTGACAATCGAGATGATATTACAGAAGTTCTCGAGACTGTTAAAAACGAGCATATGAAGTTATCGGGCGAGCAAGAGGATATTGCTAATAACATTGAGATTAAATATCAGGAGTATTCACGCGAGAGCCTGATTAGTCAGGAAGCCCTTTTCTCTATGTTCTCGGTAGAGGACGTTAAAGAAGAAAAGGTTGCTACACGCAGTGCGCTTCTTTCTGCACCTACTACGCTTTCAACCCTTTCAATCGAAGAGTCAAATCAGGAGCTTGGTGCTCTTATGGCATCTAATATGATTGAAAAAACCGATGAAGCCATCGTTCTTGATTATAAGGTGGTATATAAGGAGACCGTAAGAGAGGTCGTTCCTTATGAGGTTAAGTATTCCTACGATGAAAAGTATTACGTGGGTCAGGAAATTCTTATTACGAGTGGTAGAGACGGTCTTGCTAATAACACCTATGACGTTAAGTACATAAACGGTGTTGAGGCAGGCAGAACTCTTGTTGAGCAGGAGTTCATAAGAAAACCTCGCACAGCAGTTATTAAGGTTGGCACAAGAAGCCTTCCCGAGAAAATGTCCGTGGAAGAAAATGGTGGTAAGTATATGATTAATCCCGTACCTACAGGCACGGTGACGAGTCATTACGGCTGGAGAATTCTCAGAGGCAGAAGTGACTATCATTACGGCTTTGATATAGCTGCTATGACCGGTACGTCTATTTATGCCGCAGCCTCGGGTGAGGTTATCTACGCAGGCTATAGCGCTTCTTACGGCAATCATATAAAGATTCGCCATGCAGACGGACTTATTACCTTGTACGGACATTGCTCAAAGCTTCTTGTAGAGCTTGGCGATACAGTAGAGCAGGGCGACGAAATCGGTCGTGTTGGCTCAACGGGAAATTCAACGGGTTCACATTGTCATTTAGAGGTTATCGACGGTGACGACAGAGTAGACCCTGAGGATTATATTTATTCTATTAATTGATTATGGGGCTGTAAAAACTCAGGTTTTTACAGCCTTATTTTTTGTTAATTGACATTTTGTCAAATATAGAGTATAATAAAACAAAGGAGTGATAATATGGCTTTTTTAGATGACGTAACAAAAAAACTCGGTGAGGCTTCAGAGACGGTTGTTCGAAAGGGCAAGGAGCTTTCTGAGATTACAAAGCTTCGTTTTTCTCTTTGCGAGGAGCAGAAGAAGGCAGACGAGCTTTATAGAAAGATAGGGAAGCTTTACGTTTCGCACCTTGGTGACGAGATTGATGATGAATATCTGATTTTTGTCAGTGAGGTTAAGGGACTTGAAGCAAGAATTCGTAATCTCAAACAGCAGATAAATGAATTGAAGGGCGTCAGCTTTTGTTCAAGCTGTGGAAAAAAGCTTTCAGATGGTGCAACGTATTGCCAAAGCTGTGGCAAAAAGATTGATTAAATCAAAAATAACAAAAATATCGTAAAACAAATAGGGATTGACGGTTTCGTCAATCCCTATATTGTATGCTTTGCGCATTTTGTTATAAATTTTTAGAAGTTCCAATCGTACTTGTTATACTCTGTTGAAAGCATATTCATAGCGTACTTGATATCGGCAAGCTGTTCTGCGCCTTCGGGTATCTCTCGTTCGATTGTAAAGTGACCCGTGTACTTATGCTCGTTGAGAAGCTGAATGAGACGTGGGAAGTTAACCTTTCCGTCGCCGACCTTCGTTTCCTTTCCGAGCTCTCTGCCGTTAACGGGATAAACTGCGTCCTTTACGTGAATGCCACGCACGTAGTCACCTATAACGTCCATGGCGTCACAAGGATTTGCCTTGCCGTAGGCAATGAGGTTTGCCGGGTCGAGATTCAATCCGATGTTCTCTGTTCCTATATCCTCAATTGCACGTAGAAGAGTTACAGGGGTTTCCTGTCCTGTTTCAAAGTTGAAGTACATTCCGTTGCTCTTCAGCTTTGCGCAAAGAGTTTTGAGCGCATAGATTACGCCGCTATAGTTGGGGTCATGTGGATTTTCAGGCATATAGCCAACGTGAGTTATAAGGTCGGGTGTGTTAATCTTGGTAGCCCAATTTGCGCCCTGCATAAGCTCTGCGAGTCTGTGCTGACGGTAGGCAACGGGAACGAGACCAAGTGATTCCTGTCCTTCGTAGAAGTTCCAGAAAGCATTGGGAGTCCAGCCACACCAGAGAGCAGAAATTTCCATATTGTACTTTTTGCAAAGATTGTTTACGATTTCTGCAGTTTCGTCGGTACGGGCATTTACGTCCCACGCGCTGAGCTGGAAGCTTACCATACCAAGCTCCTTCATCTGTATGAATTTCTGTTCGATTTTCTCAGGGACGAGTGGTATGATTGTTCCTATTTTAATTGACATAATTACTCTCCTTATATTTCTACCAACTGACCACCGAGGTCTGCTGATTCCATTTCTGCAAGAGCAATACGAATGGTGTTCATAGAATCTTCGGGAGGATTGATTTCGTTTGCGTGCTTGCCGTTCAATACTTCAATGAAATATTTGATTTCCTCGTAGTGAGGACCTTCCGTTGTATAAGTAGGAAGGGGGATTTCATTGTAGTTCGCGTCATAAGCCTTTGTATCGTAGTTTTCTGATATGATAGTTCCGTTTTCAAAATCGGCTCTAAAGCCGTGAATGAAGCCCGGCTTGTGTGAAACCCAGATGTTAGAGGTGTGAACGCAAAGGCCGTCGTACATATAGTTGGTAGCGCAGGTATCGTAGCCCGAACCTGTTCTTACTACTCGTCCTACTGTTGAAACTGCCTTTGGCATACCGTAGATGTACTGAATCATATCAACGTCGTGAATGTGCTGGTCAAAGAGTCCTCCACCACCCTTTTCACGACAGAAGAACCATTCCTTGCCGGGAGCTGAGCCACCTCTGTAGAAGTGACCACCGATGGGTGCACCGAGCTTTCCTGATTCAACAATTTCCTTGAGAATTCTGTAGTTGTTGCCAAAACGACAGCACTGACCGATCATGAGCCGAACGTTGTTCTTCTTGGCTGCGTCAATCATAAGCTGACACTGATTCAGAGAAATGCCCATAGGCTTCTCGCAAAGACAGTTTATGCCTGCGTTGAGAACCTTGAGAGTAACTGTGCTGTGCTCGTAGGTGGGAACAACTACGTTTACAAGGTCGAGCTCCTTTTCGTTTGCAAGCATTTCGTCGGCACTTGTGTAGAGATGATACTTGGAGAAGTCATAATCGGATTTTTCCATACCCTCAAGATTGAGAGACGTTTTAACTGTGCCAAAAGCCTTGGGGTCGATGTCGCAAAGAGCAACAAGTTCGATGTCAGCACCTTCTGCAATCATTTGTTCAATAATTGAAAGGTGACCTCTGCCCATACCACCGAGGCCGATAAGACCCATTTTAATCATGGTTTTATCCTCCATTACAAGTATTAAAGTTCTACGATCGCACCACCGAGGTCAGCCGACTTCATTTCAGCAAGTGCTATACGGATTGTGTCCATTGATGATTCGGGTGGGTTGATTGTGTTTATGCCACCGTTTTCGATGATGTTTGCGAAATATTTGATTTCGGGATAGTGACCACCGAGCTGTGCAACGGGAGCAAGCTCAATAGGATTGTTGAACTTGTCGAATGCCTTGAGGCCTGCATCGTCGAATATCACTGTTCCGTCTTCAAAATCTGCTCTGAAGCCGTGACGGAAGCCGCCCTGATGGTTAACCCAAAGATTTTCTGTATGTACGCAGTATTTCTCATCGTATATGTAGTTGGTAGCACATGTATCGTAGCCCGAGCCGGGGATAACGATTTTACCTACTGTTGAAACTGCCTTGGGTACACCGTAGAGGTAGTTAACCATATCAACGTCGTGAATATGCTGGTCAAAGAGAGCTCCACCACCCTTTTCGCGACATAAGTACCAATCCTTAGAAGGAGTGCCGCCGTTACGGTAGTAGAAACCACCGATGGGTGCACCGAGCTTACCTGTTGTAAAGAAGTCCTTGAGTACTGCCCATTCACCCCAGAATCTCAGACACTGACCGATCATGAGCTGAACGTTGTTCTTCTTGGCTGTGTCAATCATAAGCTGGCACTGGTTGAGCGAAATTGCCATGGGCTTTTCGCAAAGACAGTTTACGCCTGCGTTGAGAACCTTGAGAGTAACTGTGCTATGCTCATAGGTAGGAACGACTACGTTTACAAGGTCGAGCTTTTCGTTTGCAAGCATGTCGTCAACGTTTGAATAGAGGTGATACTTAGAAAAGTCGTAATCAGCCTTTTCCATGCCCTCGAGGTTAAGTGATGTTTCAACTGCGCCAAATGCCTTGGGGTCGATATCGCAGAGAGCCACGAGCTCAATGTTTGCTCCGTCAGCCATCAGCTTTTCAATTGTTGTAAGGTGACCTCTGCCCATACCGCCGAGGCCGACAAGTCCCATTTTTAACATAATGTTTACCACCTTTTATAAATTTTATTTTTTTAAGTCAAAAAGTATTGACTTTTCCTGATTTTATAGTACAATAAAACTAAAGGAAACTCAATGTTCAAAATAACGATTTTTATGGACAAATCGACGAAACAGAGTGAAAATATGGCAGAAGGTATTAAATATACGCGACAGAGCTATTTCAGATTTGACAACATTGATGACAAAAGCGTTTCAATTCTCGTCAATTCGTGTGGCGAGGTCGTTGAAAAGGATAATTTCCAAACGAGAATGGATGAAGGTCGCCGTGACTTTTATCTTATGTATATGCTCGAGGGTAAGCTGAAAACAATTATCGATGGGCAGGACGGCATTTTAGAGCGAGGCAGTGCTATATGCATTTCTCCGGGGACTCCTTATTTCTATACTAATTTGCCAAACGAAACGACTCGATACCGTTGGGTTCATTTTACGGGCAACGGTGTTGATAAGGTGTTATCCTCCTGTCAGATACCTCTCAATCAGATAATGAGAGTAGACGTTAAGGAGAGCGTCATTTCTTTGTGGGACGAGCTTTTTTATGAGTTCAGAAATAACGCCACCAACTTTGACGGAGTAGGCGCAATTATCTTGCCTTATGTGTTGATGAATATAGCTAAATCGAGGACAAAAACCGAGAGCGTTGAGCGAAAGCTTGACCTTTCTATTCACTATATTCATACTCACCTTGCCGAACAGCTCTCTGTTGAACAGCTTGCGTCTATGGAATTTTTGAGTCCGAGCCGTTACCGTGAGGTGTTCAAAAAGGTTACGGGACATTCTCCCAGCGAATACATTACTCTCACAAGATTGAAGCAGGCTGCCGAGATTTTTGCAGACGGTCATTCTACGATAGAGGAAACTGCGATTGCTGTCGGATATACGGACAGACTTTATTTTCAGAGAATTTTCAAAAAGCACATGGGGATTACTCCGGGTGCTTATATCAAGATGCTGAAGGGATAAGATATTAAGCGCTCGGTTGAAAACGCCGAGCCTTTAATATTTGTAAATATAAGGATTTGAGAAAGGATAGGCTATGGGTAAGTTTGACGGAATTCTGATATGCACCGACCTTGACGGCACTCTGATGAGAAAAGACAAATCGGTGTCAAGGGAAAATATTGAGGCAATTGAATATTTCAAGGCAGAGGGGGGAGCGTTTACCTTTATTACGGGAAGAATGCCCTACGCTTCCGTTCCCGTTGACGTGGTAAAGCCCAACGTTCCGTTTGGCTGTGTTAACGGTGGCGCGATTTACGACCCGATTGAGAAAAACTACGTCTGGAAGCTCCCGATTTCAAAAGAGGCGCTCGAGCTTGTTACGTATATTGCAGAAAAAATGGAGGATATGGCTTTTCAGATCAATACCTTTGAAAGAATTTATTTTATCAGGGATAATCCTGCTATGGAGCACTTCCGTGAAGTGAGCAAGGTTCCATACATCACTGCAAAGCCCGAAGAAATCAAGGAGGAGCTTGCAAAGATGATTTTTGCGCATATTGACGAAGAGAGAATTCAGACGCTTGCAGCTCTTTTGAAAGCTCATCCGAAAGCCGAGCAATTTGACTTCGTTCGCTCGGAAAAAACCTTGTATGAAATTTTGCCAAAGGGCTCGAGCAAGGGCTTGGCTCTTTGTAAAATGTGTGAAATTTTTGGTTATGATATAAATAAGACGATTGCACTGGGTGATTATACCAACGACGTTGAGATGCTCAAAACGGCAGGCTGTGGAATTGCAGTAGCAAACGCCTGCCCCGATGCAAAAGAGGCTGCAGATTACGTCAGCGTCAGCAACGAGGAGCATATTGTTGCCAAGACAATAGAGGATATTGAAAGTGGAAAAATCCGATTTTAACAATCGGCGTTAAATTCGTGTAAGGATTTGTGGTTAAACCCACACAATTTCTTGACCTGTATTTATAAAAAGTAGTAAAATAAAGTATATTTATGCTGAAAGGATAAACCGTTATGAAATGGACATCGTTAAATGACCTCAGAGAAGCGTATCTTTCGTTCTTTGAATCCAAAGGACATCTCAGACTTCCAAGCTTCTCGCTCGTACCACAAAATGATAATTCTTTGCTTTTGATAAATTCGGGTATGGCGCCTATGAAGCCATATTTCAAGGGAACTAAAGAGCCCCCGAGAAAGAGGGTTACTACCTGTCAGAAGTGTATCAGAACACCCGACCTTGAAAACGTTGGTAAGACGGCAAGGCACGGAACTTATTTTGAAATGCTCGGAAATTTCTCCTTTGGAGATTATTTCAAGGGCGAGGCTATTCCGTGGGCATGGGAGTTTTTGACAAAGACTCTTGAAATTCCGGAAGAGCTTCTCTGGCCGTCAATCTACGAGGAGGACGACGAGGCGTTCGATATATGGACGAAGGTCGTTGGCGTGCCTGCCGAAAAGGTTGTCAGAATGGGCAAGGCAGACAACTTCTGGGAGCACGGAAGCGGACCTTGTGGACCCTGCTCCGAGATTTATTTTGACAGAGGCGAGAAATACGGATGTGGTTCTCCCGACTGTAAGCCCGGCTGTGAGTGCGACAGATATATGGAAATCTGGAACAACGTGTTTACACAGTTTGATAATGACGGAAAGGGTAATTATACCGAGCTTAGCCAGAAGAATATAGATACGGGTATGGGTCTTGAAAGACTTGCTTGCGTTATGCAGGGCGTTGACAATCTCTTTGAGGTTGACACGGTAAGAAAAATCCTCGACACTGTATGCTCTTATTCGGATAAGTCATACGGCTCTGATTATGCAAACGACGTTTCAATCCGTATTATAACCGACCACATTAGAAGCTCGACCTTTATGATTTCAGACGGAGTTATGCCGTCAAACGAGGGCAGAGGCTACGTTCTTCGACGTCTTATCAGACGTGCTGCCCGTCACGGCAGACTTATCGGTATAAAGGGAGCTTTCCTCAACAAGCTTTCAGAGGTTGTGATCGAATGTAACGAGGGCGCATATCCCGAGCTTCGTGAAAAGGCTGAATATATAAAGAAAATTCTTTCTATTGAGGAAGAGCGCTTTGATGCTACCATAGATGCAGGTCTTGCAATCCTTTCGGGCTTTGTTGCAGAGGCAAAGGCTAAGGGTGAGAGTGTGCTCTCGGGCGAAAATGCGTTCAAGCTTTACGATACCTTCGGCTTCCCGATTGACTTGACTCGTGAAATTATCGCAGAGGACTCGATGACGATTGACGACGATGCCTTTAACGCTCTTATGACCGAGCAGAAGGAAAGGGCGAGAGCTAACCGTAAGGCAGGTGGTGGTTGGGACAATACCCATTCAAGCCTTATTGAAAACGTTGAAAAGACAAAGTTTGAGGGTTATACGGCTAACGAATGCGAGGCGAAGGTTCTTGCTATTGTTGCCGATAATATGCTGGTTGACACCGTAAGCGAGGGTGAAGCGATTGTAATACTTGACAAGACCGTCTTTTACGGAGAGGGTGGAGGTCAGGTTGGCGATACCGGTGTTATTCTCGTTGGCGAGAATGAAATTGCCGTTGTTGACACCAAGAAACAGGATGGTGTTTATCTCCACGATTGTGAGATAAGCTCGACTGTCAGCGTAGGCGACAAGGTTGTTGCCAAAATCAACACGGAGCGCAGAAGCGCAATTTGCAGAAATCATTCGACGGCGCACCTTCTTCAATCGGCACTCAGAAAGGTACTCGGCGACCACGTTGAGCAGGCAGGCTCATACGTTGATGAAAACAGAGTAAGATTTGACTTTAAGCACTTCGCTCCAATGACAAGTGAGGAAATCAAGGCTGTTGAAGCGCTTGTTAACGGATATATTCTTTCGGCAAGCAAGGTCGATACGATTGAAACAGACCCCGAAACGGCTAAGTCTATGGGCGCAATGGCTCTCTTTGGAGAAAAGTACGGAAGCGTCGTAAGACTCGTTAAGATGGGTGAAGTGTCGGCAGAGCTTTGTGGTGGTACGCATCTTTCCAACACCTCCGAGGCAGGACTTTTCAAGGTTCTTTCGGAGTCGTCGGTTGCTGCAGGTATCAGAAGAATAGAGGGTACTACGGGATTTGGAGTGCTTGCTCTCCTTGCAGAGAGAGAGGCTCTTCTCAGCGAGTGTGCATCAATTGCAAGAGCAAACGATATAGGCTCTCTTCCTTCAAAGGTAAATTCTCTTGTAAACGAGCTTCGTGAGGTCAAGAGTGAGGTAGAGTCTCTTCACGCAAAGGCTGCTGCAAACGCAGGCGCAGAGCTTGAGGCTTCTATTGTAAAGACCGACAAGTATTCACTTCTCTTTGGAGAAATCAAGGACGCAAAGGTTGACGTGCTCAGAGGCGAGGGCGACAGACTCCGTGATAAATATTCGGACATCGTAGGCGTTCTTTACTCGGTTGTTGACGGCAAGATTTTATTTGCTGCCTTCTGTGGCAAGGATGCTCTTGCAAACGGCGCTCACGCAGGAAATATTCTTAAAACCATTTCACCGATTGTCGGTGGAGGTGGTGGTGGACGTCCCGACAGCGCATCTTCGGGTGGTAAGGACGTAACCAAGCTCGGCGAAGCTAAAGAAAAGTTTATGGAGCTTCTTAAATAAGGAGGAATATATAATGGATTGTTTATTTTGCGCAATAATCAAGGGTGAAATCCCCTCGACTAAGGTTTATGAGGACGACAAGGTTCTTGCCTTTCGCGATATAAATCCTCAGGCGCCGACTCACGTGCTTGTAATTCCCAAGGAGCACATTGCTTCTATGGACGCAGTTACTGTAGATAATTCTTGTGTAGTGGCGCATATATTTGAACGTATTCCCGAAATTGCAAAGGCAGAGGGTCTTACAAACGGTTACCGTGTTGTGTCCAACTGTGGAGAACACGCCTGTCAAAGCGTAAAGCATCTTCACTTCCACATACTTGGTGGTGAACAGCTTGCCGACAGAATGGCATAATGTATTACCCTGCCAAAAAGGACGAGGTAAAGGAGCTCAGAGATAAAATCAGGCTTTCTCCCGAGGGGGCATATCTTTTCTGGGGAGAGGAGGAGTATCTCAAGCACTATTATCTCGGCGAGCTGAGGAAAATAATCGCCGATGAGGGTATGGAGGATTTTAACCGTACCGTGCTTGATTTCAGGAGAGACGATACACTCAAGGAGCTTGAGGAGGCGATTGATTCGCTTCCCGTTATGGCGAGTCATAAAATTGTTGAAGTGTGGGGAATGGATATTCTCGACCTGAAAAAAGAAGGCGAAAAAAAGCTCGTTGAAATTGTAAAAAGAGTCAGCGACGGAGTTATTCTGGTCATTTTCGCAAGACATAGTGAGCTTGAATTTCCAAACAAAAAGAGTCGCGAAAGAAAAATTGTCAGGGAGCTCGAGGCAAATCTTACGATGGTTGAGTTTCCAAGGCAGAGCGAACAGAAGCTGCTTTCCTGGACGGATAAGCTCTTCAGAACAGCCGAGGTCAGAATAAGCGACGTCAATATCACTAAAATGATAAAGCTTTGTGACTTTAGTATGACGAGACTGAAAAATGAAGCAGATAAGCTGATTTCATATTGTAAATTCAATAAGCTTGACGTAGTGCCCAACGAGATAATCGACGTATTCGTTAAGCCCTGCGCCGAAAACGAGACCTATGAATTTACCGAGGCAGTCGTAAGGCGTTCACTGAAAAACGCCTTGGAAATCCTTGAAAATCTCAGACTGCAAAACGTTGAGGCGATTGCCCTGATTGCTATGCTGGGAAAGGCGTTGAGTGGGCTTGCGACGATTAAGTCGGCGAGGGGAAGAATGAGTGACGCAGAGCTTTCTGCAGTTACAGGCTTTTTTCCGTGGCAGATAAAGAAGTACGAGGCAAGCGCAGAGTATTGGAGCGAGGCATCGCTCAGGCGAGCGTTGGAATTGACCTTTGATTGTGAGGGCGACCTTAAAAGCACGACAACACCGAGCTTTGTACTCATCGAGTCTCTTGTTACGGCAATTTTAGAGGTAAAGTGATGAAGCTTTCCGTAAGAGAGGTCGTTGTTTGCGAGGGCAGATATGATAAAATCAAGCTCGAATCGGTGCTTGATGCTGATATTATTACGCTCGACGGCTTTGGGATTTTTAAGAGTAACGAAAAAAAGGCGCTCATCAGAGAATGCGCAAAAAAACGTGGAATTATTGTTGTGACCGACAGTGATAACGCAGGTATGGTTATACGGAATCATATAAAAAGCATTACCGGAAACGTTGGGGTTCAGCATATTTATACCCCGAGGGTTGAGGGTAAGGAGAGTCGCAAGGAGCATCCGTCAAAGGAGGGCGTTCTCGGAGTTGAAGGAATTGATGCAGAGCTGCTCAGAGGTCTTTTTGAGCAGTTCAAGTCTCAAAGAGAGCCTCAGCCTTTTACGAGGGCAATGCTCTACGAGGACGGCTTTATGGGACAGGACGGCTCGCTGGAAAAGAGAAAACGTCTTTGTAAAGCGCTGTCGCTTCCCGAAAATATGAGCATAACTGCGTTGCTTCAAGCGCTTTCTATAGTTACAACTATTGAAGAATATAAAAGAATTTGTGAGGAGCTATAATGATTAAAAGCATGACGGGCTACGGCAGAGCCCTGCTCGAAAAAGAGGGTATGGAGATTACCTTTGAGGTAAAGAGTGTCAATAACAGATATCTTGATACCTCGGTAAGATTGCCGAGAGCCTTTGGATATTTAGAGGAAAAAATCAAAAAAGAAATTGCAAATCACGCTTCAAGAGGTAAGGTTGATGCATATCTGACTATTAACGTCATTGAGGACAGATTGACCAAGGTGACCGTTAACTATCCACTTTTTGAGAGCTATCTTGCAGTTTTTAACGAGGTCAAGGAAAAGTATGGACTTCGTGACGATACAGCTGTTTCTACCGTAATGAAGCTTCCCGACGTAGTGGGAACGAAGAGCGATGAAGAGGACGAGGAAAAGATGACCTCTTTGCTTCATGAGGTTATGGGAGCAGCGCTTGACAGCTATGACAAGATGAGAGAGACCGAGGGCAAGAAGCTCTACGACGATATTATCGAAAAGCTTGACAATATCGAGAAGATAAGACAGGAAATTTCAAAGCTTTCGCCCGAGTCTGTAAAGGCTTACGAGGAGAGGCTGAGGGCGAGAATAGAAGAGCTTTTGGGCAATACGAATTATGACGAGGCAAGAGTTATAACAGAGGTTGCTCTCTATGCCGACAAGGTTGCTGTAGATGAGGAAATTACCCGTCTTGCGAGCCATCTTTCACAGTTCAAGAGCATTATGAATGCCAATGCGCCTGCAGGAAGAAAGCTTGACTTTTTGACTCAGGAGATCAACCGTGAGGTAAACACTATCGGCTCAAAGTGTCAGGAGCTTGAAATTACCAAGCTGGTAGTTGAAGCCAAGAGCGAGATTGAAAAAATAAGAGAGCAAATTCAAAACGTTGAATAGGAGTTGATGATATGAAGATGCTGTCTTTGGGTATTGGAAATATGGTGGCAACAGACAGAATTGTGTGCATAGTATCTCCCGATACTGCTCCTGTAAAGAGACTTGTTCAGGACGCAAAGGACGAGGGCAGAGCCATTGACGTAACGGGTGGCAAAAAAACGCTGTCGGTAATACTTACCGATTCCGACCACGTAATTCTTTCCAAAATTCGCCCTGCAAGACTCCGTGAAGCGATAAACACAAACGACGACAAGTTGATTGACGAGGAAGAATAAAGATGAAAAAAAGAGGAAAAGTACTGATAGTATCGGGCTCTGCAGGAAGTGGAAAATCCACTGTGCTCACCCCCTTCAAATCGGGTGAAATCGAGCCGTTTACCTTCTCGGTATCTGCAACTACGAGAGCTCCGAGACCGGGAGAGGTTGACGGAAGGGATTATCTTTTCGTTACAAAAGAACGCTTCGAGGAAATGATAGAAAACGGCGAGCTGATAGAATACACCTTTTTTAACGGTAATTACTACGGAACACCAAAAGCGCCCTTGGAAAAGCAGATGAGCGAGGGAAAGGTGGTAATTCTGGAAATTGAAGTCGACGGAGCCGAGCAGATAATGGGGCTTTTCGACAAAAACGACTTGATTTCAATATTTCTTACACCCCCTGATTACAAGACTCTTGAGGCGAGACTCAGAGGCAGGGGAACTAATACCGAGGCCGATATACTTGAGCGCCTTGAAAGAGCGAAGGTGGAGCTTGAGGTTTCCAGACTTTACTCGAATATACTTATTAACTATAATGACAGAGCCGACGAGGTTACCAGCGCGATAATAAAAATTGTGAATGGTGAGTCGGTTACGGGTCTTGATATATATTGCGAAAGCACAGATAAATTACTTGAGAATTTTTACAACTGTAAGGAGATATAATATTATGATGAACGAACCTTCTATTGAAAAGCTTACACAGGACGGAGTAAATCGCTATCAGGTTTGTATTGCGACGGCCAAGATTGCAAGAGAGATTATCAACGAGTATAACGAAGAGGCTGCAAGAATTACGGCTCAGTCGGAAAACGGTCTCAACGTTAAAAAGCCCGTTCACGATGATAAGCCTGTCAAGACTGCAGTTCATGCAATTGACAAGGGCGAATACAAGATTATAATTCCCGAAGAATAAAGTGGAAAAATATTGACAAATAGCTTGAAATATGGTAAAATATTGTGTCCTGTAACTGACGGTTTTTGCGAAATGACGCAGGGGAGCAGGACGATATAACGCCGACCGTCTGGGCAGTCCCCGAAAAACAAGGGACTGCCCTGCATTTTTTTAAGAAAGAAAGGAATTTCCGAATGAAAAAAGTAGCAATAATTATTGGCTCGGACAGCGATATGCCCGTTGCCGAAAAGGCTTATAACACGCTTAAGGAATTGGAGATACCTGCAACGGTTCATATTCTTTCTGCGCATAGAACGCCCGAAGAGGCAAGAGAGCTTGCAGTCAATGCAAGAGCTAACGGATATGGAGCGATAATTGCAGCTGCAGGTATGGCGGCACATCTTGCAGGAGCAATTGCGGCAAATACCACTCTTCCCGTGGTGGGCATTCCCGTAAAGTCGGGTGACCTTGGAGGTATGGATGCGCTTTTGTCTACGGTTATGATGCCCTCGGGTATTCCTGTTGCAACGGTTGCAATCGGTGGTGGCGTTAATGCTGCACTTCTTTGCGCTGAGATGTTTGCTATAACAGACGATGCTCTTCGCGAGAAGCTTGAAAAGAAGAGAGCAGATAATACAAAGGCTGTGCTTGAGAAAAATCAGGCTGCAGCAGAGAGATTCAATAAGTAAATAATTATATAAAGGAGAATAAAATTATGGCTATGACAAAGATTTACACAGGAAAGACAAAGGACGTATTTCAGCTTGACAACGGAAACGTGCTTCTTAAGTTCAAGGACGATTGTACAGGTAAAGACGGTGTGTTTGACCCCGGTGAAAACTCTGTCGGTCTTACTATTGAGGGTGTTGGAAAAGTTAACCTCAGAATGTCTGTTTATTATTTTGAGAAGCTCAGAGAAGCAGGCATTAAAACTCATTACGTGTCAGCAGATATAGACAATGCCACAATGGAGGTTCTCCCGGGTAAAGTATTTGGTAAGGGACTTGAGGTAATCTGCAGAAGAAGAGCAGTAGGTAGCTTTATCCGTCGTTACGGCGAGTATATCGAGGATGGCGCAGTTCTTCCTTACTACGTTGAAATGACCTTCAAGAATGACGAGAAGGGCGACCCCCTTGTAACAAAGGACGCTCTTGCAGCACTCGGCGTTATGAGCGAGGTTCAGTATGATGCAATTCGCGATATGACGAGAAAGATTACAGAGATTATTGCAAAAGACCTTGAAGAGCTTGGTCTTGACCTTTACGATATTAAGTTTGAGTTTGGTTATAACGATGACGAGGTAATTCTTATTGACGAAATTGCTTCGGGCAATATGAGAGTTTATAAGGACGGGGAATACGTTGACCCAATGACACTTTCCGAAATTTTCTTTGCAGCAAGATAAGGAGAGACAATGGGAGGATTTTTCGGACTTTCGTCAAAAATAGACGCTGTGTCGGACACGTTTTTCGGCACAGATTACCACTCTCACCTCGGCACGAGACGTGCAGGTATGGTGGCGTGGGATAAAACAGAAGGCTTTAACCGAGATATTCACAATATTGAAAATTCACCCTTCAGAACAAAGTTTGATAACGTTCTCACCGAAATGAAGGGTACGTCTTGTATAGGAGTTATTTCGGATTCCGACCCTCAGCCACAGCTTGTTCGTTCCGGACTTGGCACTTATGCTATTGCCACCGTAGGAAGAATAAACAATATGGAAGAGATTATAGAGGAGTATTTTCACAAAAAAGGTGGATACCATTTTGATTCTCTGAGTGGTGGAAAGATAACTGTAACCGAGCTTGTTTCGGCGTTGATTGATATTAAAGAGGATTTTGTGGAGGGAATTAAATTCGTTCAGCAGGTTATCGAAGGAACGGCTTTGATTCTTATTCTGAAATCTGACGGTTCAATTATAGCTGCAAGAGATAAGTGTGGCAGACTTCCACTTTCCGTGGGTCGTGACGAGGACGGCTATTGCGTGGCTTTTGAAACGTATTCTTTTACAAAGCTGTGTTATGAAAAGGTCAGAGACCTCAATCCGGGTGAAATCGTACAGCTTACGCCCGAGGGAATGACGGTTCTTTTTGAAGGAAATAAGTGCAAAAAAATGTGTGCTTTCCTTTGGGCATATTACGGTTATCCTGCTTCGGTATACGATGGGGTAAGCGTTGAGGCTATGAGAATAAAAAACGGTGAAATTATGGCTGACAACGACAGGGCTACAGGTATGTCGGACATTGATTCCGTTTCGGGAATTCCCGATTCGGGCACGCCTCATGCTATCGGATATGCTAACTTTTCAAAAGTGCCTTTTACAAGACCGTTTATAAAATATACACCTACCTGGCCTCGTTCGTTTATGCCTTCAAGCAAGGCACAGAGGGCGAGGATTGCCAAGATGAAGCAAATTCCCGTTCACGAATTTATAGAGGGCAAGAAGATGCTTCTTGTTGACGACTCTATCGTGAGAGGAACTCAGCTTCAGGAGACGGTGGAATTCCTTTATGAAAACGGAGCCGAAGAGGTTCATATGCGTTCGGCTTGCCCACCGATAATGTATGGCTGTAAATACCTCAACTTCTCGAGAATTGCAACCGAATACGACTTCATTGCAAGGCGTATAATCTTAGAGCTTGAGGGCGAAGAGGGCGAGAAGTATATAGACGAATATTCGAATCCGTCCACAGAGCGTGGAAAGAAACTCAGACAAAGGATTTGTGAGCAGTTTGGCTTTGCTTCTCTTGAGTATCAGACCCTTGAGGGAATTGTTAAGGCAATCGGTTTTGACGAGGACGAGCTTTGCACTTATTGCTGGAATGGCAAAGAATAAAATTTAAGGAGATTGAAATGGATTATAAATCAAATTCTCAAAGCTATGCCGACGCAGGTGTAGATATTACGGCAGGTTACAAGGCTGTAGAGCTTATGAAGGCTCATATTGCAAGGACAAAGAACGAAGGCTGTCTTGATGACGTTGGAGGCTTTGGTGGTTGCTTCGGTCTTCCTACGGGTATGGAAGAGCCTGTTCTCGTTTCGGGAACAGACGGAGTAGGTACGAAAATCAAGCTTGCAATGATTCTTGATAAGCATGATACAATCGGTATCGACTGTGTTGCTATGTGCGTTAATGACGTAATTTGCTGTGGTGCAAAGCCGTTGTTTTTCCTTGACTATATAGCTTGTGGAAAGAATTTCCCCGAAAAGATTGCAAGCATTGTATCGGGTGTAGCAGAGGGCTGTGTTCAGTCGGGTTCTGCTCTTATTGGTGGAGAGACTGCCGAGCATCCCGGTCTTATGCCCGAGAACGATTACGACCTTGCAGGCTTCTCGGTTGGTATAGTTGATAAGAAAAAGATTATAGATAACACCAAGATGGCTGAGGGCGACGTTGTGATTGCTCTTGCTTCTACAGGTGTTCATTCGAACGGATTTTCTCTTGTGAGAAAGGTGTTCGACGTTGACAATAACAAGGAGCTTACAGTTCCCAACGAATTCCTTGGTGGAAAATCAATTGCCGAGACTCTTCTTACACCTACAAGAATTTACGTTAAGTCTATTCTTGCTCTTCTTGAAAAGGTTACTGTCAAGGGCATTTCACATATTACGGGTGGTGGTTTTTACGAGAACATTCCTCGTTCAATCCCCGATGGTCTTTGTGCAGAAATCAACAAGAACGACGTTCGCGTGCTTCCTATTTTCGAGCTTATTGCAAAGACGGGTAACATTCCCGAGCGTGATATGTATAACACGTTTAATATGGGCGTTGGTATGAGCGTTGTAGGGCCCGAGGGCGAGGTTGATACTGCCCTTGAAATACTCAAGGCTAACGGCGA
>JAZNRH010000093.1:0-38221 GCA_045590615.1 Eubacteriales bacterium | reverse complement strand
GAATTAACCTCGCCGTTTTGCCTTGCTTTAGTTTAGAAAAAGTAAGGATAGGCGAGATTTGCCGGTGGCGGCTCGCCACTTTTTTATCATATAGGAAATTTCTTTGAATTAACCTCGCCGTTTTGCCTTGCTTTAGTTTAGAAAAAGTAAGGATAGGCGAGATTTGCCAGTGGCGGCTCGCCACTTTTTTGCTGCAATCTATTGACAAAAGTACTTTAGTATGAGATAATGTGAATTGTAATAATAAACATTTATGGAGGAAATTACTATGAGAATTTTAGCTATAGCAGCGCATCCTGATGATATTGAATTTCATTGTGCCGGCACTCTTCTTAAGTGTAAGCAGAGAGGCGACGAGGTTTTCGTTTGTACCGTAAATAACGGCAATATGGGTCATCTTGTTATTATGCCCGACGAGCTTGCCGAAATCAGAAGAGCAGAAGCACAAAAGTCGTGTGACCTTGCAGGCTTTACATACCTTCCTGCAAATATCGGCGACCTCAGCTCTTACTATCAGAGCAAGGAGCAGAAGGATATAATCGTTGACATAATCCGTCAGGCTAATCCCGACGTTATTATCATGCAGCCCGATTACGATTATATGTGCGATCACATCGCAGCGTCCAAGCTTGCTTTTGACGCATCGTTTATGGCGACCTGCGCTCACTACGTTACAAAGTATCCTGCAGCAGACAAGATTGCTACAATTTACTATATGGCGCCTGCAGCAGGTGTAAACTTTATTCCCGACCTCTACGTTGATATTACCGACGTGCACGAAAAGAAGCTTGAGATGCTTCATTGCCATGAGTCTCAGGAGGCTTGGCTCAGAGACCACGACCATGTAGATTACACAAGAGAAATGAGAGTTCTTGACGAGTTTTACGGACTTCACTGTCACGCCGAGTATGCAGAGGCGTTCTGCGTATGCAAGGTTTCTCACAGACAGGTTGCCGAGAGACTTCTTCCATAGTTATCGGATTTTTTTGTAAGAAAGGGTAAAGATTATGAAAAATGTTAATATTAAATTCAATACAATTTCTCAGATTCAGGGATTTGTAAATGATATGAGCAAGTTTCTTTCCGACGTTGATTTGACGTCGGGTAAGTACGTTGTAAATGCAAAATCCGTTATCGGTGTTTTCAGCCTTGACCTCGCTCATCCTATTGGTCTTGTTGCCGAGGGCGTTGACGAAGATGCTGTAATTGAGGCAGTAAAGGATTTAATAGTAGAATAAAACATATGGGCTGTAAAAATTTTTTTACAGCCTTTTGCTTTATAAGGAGATATATATGAAAAAGACCTTATCGGGACAGTACGCAGCCCCTAATTTTGACCCGTTTTTCGATTTACAGCCACCACACGAGTTCATTGATTATCTCAAGAGTCCCGTTCACGCAGAAGCGCCAATGAATTTTGGCAAAAGAAAAAGTGCGAGGGATGGCGAGGTTGACGTCTCGGGCATTTACATAAAGGAGACTTTTCCTGACAACAAGGAGCTTCTCGAAACTGTTTACGAGGATTTTGAGAGCTTTCGTAAGGCTTGTAAAATAGAAGGCAAGGGCTATCCGATTATTATAGAAAAGGGTATAACAGCTTGCTTTGAAGCGTATAGAATTATTGTTGACAAGGACTCCTGTCGTATTATTTCGGCAGACACTGAGGGTGTAAGAAGAGCCGTATTTTATATAGAGGGCGAGTTGACCAAGAGAGAGGGCACGTTTTTGCCACTTGGTACAATAGAAAAACGCCCATATATCGAGGCGAGAATTACGAGGGGCTTTTTCAGCCCTACTAACCGTCCTCCAAAAAACGGAGACGAGCTTTCTGATGACGTTGATTATTACCCCGAGGAATACCTGAACCGTCTACAGCACAACGGTACTAACGGCTTGTGGATTTATACGAGCTTTAAGGCATTGCTTACTTCTTCTTACATAAAGGAGTATGGAGAGGGTGGAGAGGCAAGACTCGAAAAGCTTGAAAGAGTAATAAATAAATGTGCAAGATACGGAGTCAAGGTATACGTTTTCGCAATTGAGCCAATGGGCTTTTATGCAAAAGAAGAGCTTTATAAGGAATATCCCGAAATGCTTGGTGCAGATTTGGTTCTGGGACAGCAATATCCGATTTGTCTCAGAACAGAGGCAGGTAAGGGATATATGCTCGAGGCAGTTGAGAAGCTGTTCAGGAGACTTCCAAAGCTTGGTGGATATATCGACATCACCGACGGCGAAAGATTTACAACCTGCTCGTCAAGCAGGTTTACTTGGCATACCTGTCCGAGGTGTGGTAAGTATTCGCTCGGAGAAAACCTTGCGTATAATATTGATATTATCAAAGAGGGAATACGTCGCGCAGGTACGGGTGCTGAATTCGTGAGCTGGACCTACGGCCACAGATATTGGAAGTTTGATAATATAGTTGACTACGTTAAAAACGCACCCGACGACGTTGCTCTCATGCAGAACTTCGAAGATGCAGGCTATGAGGAGCAACTTGGAAAGACAAGAGAGGCAATGGATTATTGGTTGTCCTACGTAGGTCCGTCGGCTCTTTTTGAGGTGACGGGTGAGGCTGCCCGTAAATATGGCAAAAAGCTCTGGGCAAAGATGCAGATTTGCACTTCGCACGAGGTTGCTACAGTTCCTTATATCCCTGCTCCCGGTCTTGTCTTTGATAAGTACAAGGGCGCTCGTAAATATGGAGTTACGGGTATAATGGAGTGCTGGTATTTCGGTAACTATCCTTCGATTATGAGTAAAGTTTCAAGTGAGCTTGCCTTTGTTGACGATTTCACCGATAAGGATGAAATTCTTCTGGATATTGTTGCTCGCGTATGGGGTGAAACCAAAGCCAAGAATATTATGGAAGCCTTCAGGTATTTTGAAGAGGGCTACAAAAACTATCCGATCAACATAATGTTCAGCTACTACGGACCGATGCACGACAGCGTAGTATGGAGACTTGCGCTCAAGCCCGTAAACAAGCCGCTTTCTCGCTCGTGGCTCCTTCTTGATGCCCCGATTGGCGACAGAATAGGCGAGGCTCTCTGGTCGGGGCATACACTTGACGAGGCAATAGAGCTTTCCGAGAGGATTGCTGAAAATTGGGACAAGGGACTTGAATGCCTTGAGCTTGACGACACTCACGAGCTTATGACACTTTCGAGGTCGTTAGGGCTTCTCTTTGACAGTGGCTGTAATATTCTCAATTTCTATAAGCTTCGTTCGATGCTTGGCAGAGAAGAGGGCGATGCCAACGAAATACTTGATGCAATGGAAACTCTTGTAGAGGCAGAAATTGAAAACTCCAAGGAGATGGTAACGCTTTGCAAGCTCGATAAGAGACTTGGCTATCACTCTGAGGCAGAGGGCTTTAAGTTCTTCCCGGCAAAGCTTGAGGCAAGAATAGAGTACCTCGAAAAGCTCCTTGATACCGAATTTGTTGAGGTGCGTCAGAGAATATCCGATGGGCTTGTTCCACTTGAATACTATCTCGGTGAGGGTGGCTATGTGATGAAGAAGGGTAGTATCGACGATGCCGAGAGGGTTGCTCTTTCGCAGAATTCGGATTTTGCTCTCAGCTATGACGACGATAACATATACCTCTCAATGACGGGTGAAAAAGACAAGATGTTCAAATTCGGCTTTGAATACGAGATGTTTATGCCCGATACGAATATGAATATCAAAGAGGGAGTGTTGTCACTTGAATACGACGCTACGAGTCATCAGTCGGTATTTGGCGACAAGGTGCAGAACATTCTTTCAAAGTATACTCTTGAAAGTAAATTTGACGGTGACAGGGCTTCTTATCTCGTGACAATCGACAGAAAGAAGGTCGGTTGGACGAGAGAGCTCGTAATGAAGCTCAGAATAGAAATCGGTGGCGTGCTCTGGTGCACAGAGGAACACCCCACCTATACGCTTGGTAAAAATCCTTCGTCACCCGGACAGTTTGGATTTATTAAACCGGAGGTAAAATAAGATGATTACACCACTTCAGAACAACCTTAATATCAAGGACAAAATTGTACCGTCGATGAGATATGACGGTAAGCAGGATTTCAATGAATGGAGAGATGAGCTTCGCAAAAAGCTCATTGAACTTACAGGTATTGATACCTTTGTCAAGTGCGACCCGAAGTTTGAAATCGAATACGAAAAGGAAACCGACGAATACTACGAAACGAGATTTTCAATTCAGAGCGAAGAGGGATACAGATTTCCTGCCGTATTGAGAGTTCCAAAGAACGTTGAAGGCAAAATACCGGTAGTGATTTGCCTGCAGGGACACTCGACGGGCTTCCACATTTCGCTTGGTGAACCCAAATACGAAAGGGATCATGCTTCCATTGCCAACGGCGACCGTGATTTTGCTGTAAGAATTATAAAAGAAGGCTACGCTGCTCTCGCTGTCGAACAAAGAGATTTCGGCGAATGTGGTGGTGCAGGAGAACAAGGACCCGATTGCTACGTTTCATCAATGACAGCTCTGCTTATCGGCAGAACAACAATTGCCGAGAGGGTATGGGATATCAGCCGAGCGATTGATGCGCTTGAGGAGCATTTTGATTGCATTGACAAGGACAGAATTTACTGTATGGGAAATTCGGGTGGAGGCACAACGACCTATTATGCAGCCTGCCTCGAGGAGAGAATTAAGATTGCAATGCCATCTTGCTCGGTTTGTACCTACAGAGATTCCATAATGCCTCAGCATCATTGTGCGTGCAACTTTATTCCCCGTTCGGCTCTCTATTTCGATATGGGAGACCTTTCTGCGCTTATCGCACCCAGAAAGCTGGTTGTGGTCAACGGAAAGGAAGATGTAATTTTCCCCGATGACGGAGTAAAGGAAACCTACGAAATCATCAAGGAAATGTACAAGCAGGCAGGCGCAGAGGATAATTGTAACCTCGTAACAGGCGACGGTGGACACCGTTTTTATGCCGACGACGCCTGGCCCGTATTCAAAGAGTTGGAGAGAAAATAAGTACAAACAAAACAAAAGCTCACCATAAAGGGTGCCTGCGATAGAGCAGTATCTTTGAACAAACAGGAAAAGGATAGAGAGTTTTTACGTTCTCTATCCTTTTTTCTTGACAAGCACTGCATTTGTGGTCACAAATGTGATTCAAGTGATATGCCTTGCATTCGCTCGGCGTGATATTTTTGCTTCGCAAAAGTGATATTGCTCCCGATTGTCGCAGTGATATTCTATTCGCCTACTAAACCAAACGCGCGAAGCGCATACCACTGCCGAAGGCAATATCACGCACGAAGTGCATATCACTCGCCGCAGGCGAATAGAGTTGGCGTACCTGCGCTATCGCAGGTACCCCAATGGTGAGCTTTTATTCTTGTTGACTTAAAACTTAAATTACTTGATTTCAACAGTTGCGCCTGCTGCAGTAAGAGCGTTCTTGATTTCTTCTGCTTCTGCCTTAGCAACGCCTGTCTTGATTTCCTTAGGAGCTGACTCAACGAGTTCCTTAGCTTCCTTAAGACCGAGACCTGTGATTTCACGAACTGCCTTGATAACTGCGAGCTTGCCGGCGCCAGCTGCTGTAAGAACTACGTCGAATTCTGACTTTTCTTCAGCTGCAGGAGCTGCACCACCTGCTGCAGGAGCTGCTGCTACTGCTACGGGAGCTGCTGATACGCCGAACTCTTCCTCAAGAGCCTTTACAAGATCTGCGAGTTCAAGAATTGTGAGTGCTTTGATTTCTTCTAAAATTGCCATTGTCTTTTCTGTTGCCATTTTAATGTACCTCCAAAATAATTAGTTGTTATGCGACTATGCCGCATTTGATTTTTTTGAATAGATTATTCTGCAGCGGGAGCTTCCTCTGCTGCGCCACCTTCTTTGTCGATCTTGCCCTGTAATACATAAGCAAGTCCGTAAAGGGGGCTCTGGATACTGCCAAGAAGCTTTGCAATAAGACCTTCCTTTGAAGGAATGCTTGCAAGGTTCTCAACACCTGCTACGTCGATAACGCCACCGTCTACGTAGCCTGCCTTGATTACGTAATCCTCATGTTCCTTAGCGAACTTTGAGATAATCTTAGCGGGAGCAACGGGGTCTGTTTCCGAGTATGCAATAGCTGTCATGCCCTCAAGATGAGCGTTGAGGTCTGTATAACCGAGGTTTTCAAAAACAAACTTGAGCTGAGTGTTCTTTACTACCTTGTAGGTTACGCCTGCCTTTGTAAGCTCTTTTCTGAGTGCTGTGTCGTCTTCAACATTTGTCTTGTAGTAGTTTACAAGTACTCCTGCCTGTGAAGCCTTGAGCTGTTCGGTAAGCTCTGCTACTGCAGACTGCTTTGCAGCTAATATTTTTGCGCTTGACATTCGTGTTTTCACCTCCGGGTAAATTTGAATAAAAATAGGTTCTTTCACCAACCGATGAAAGAACCGTAAATCACAAAACTATACTTTAAGTATTAAGCTTTTAATTCTTGGTTTTCCTCGGTAGGCGAATATTACGACGCTTTCGCGTCACCTACTGTCTTAGGTCAACAGGTGCATTATATACTAAAAGTGGAGTTTTGTCAATACTTTTTTGAAAGTTTTTTAATTTTCTTTTTATCAACGTCAAAATCACTAAAAAAGTTGCAAAAAAAGATTAAAAAAATAGAGTCTAAACAATTGACACGATAGACTAAAAAGTATATAATATATGTAATATGGGTTATTATAACTAAAAAAAGCGAAAAGGGGAAGAATATGTCCATAACTATCAAGCACGGAAGTAAAAAGAACATACCTGTGATGAAGCAGTTGTGGAGAGAAGCCTTTGGTGATTCGGAAGAATTCATAGATACGTTTTTTACAAAGTTTTATCGCCCTTCACGAGCCTTTCTGGCGTTTGAAGACGGAGAGCTTGTGAGTATGCTTTACTATATGGACGTTAAAGCAAAGTGTGGAAAAAAGAGACTCAAGACTGCTTATTTGTACGGTGTCGCCACTAAACTCAGCGAGAGAAGAAGAGGGCATTTCAGACTCCTTCACAACGCTTTTCTTGACGAAGTGAAGAATAAGCGTTACGACGCAGTACTCGTTATGCCTGCAGACGATACCTTGTTCGGCTTTTATAAGGATTTTGGGTATACGGTTTCCCTTAAACGATTTGAGTACAGATTGTTGACTCAGGAGCTTGAAGAGGTTTTTGATGCAGAAGAGGTCTGGAATGCAAAAAAGGAAGTATACAAGCATTCTAACCCGGGCTTGCAGATTCTTGAAACACTTGAACAGTTCAAGGTGAGCAGAGAAGAGCACAAGTTCTTCAGACACGGCTCGTCCTATCTTTCGTTTGCGCCAACGTCCTCGGGCTATTTGCTTTACGAGGTGGTAAACCCGAGTGGCGAATACGTTCCGGTTGAGCAAATTCACTACGAGAGAAGCGCACAGCTTTACGATATAAATTCCGTTCTCGACACAGACCTTTTGGAAAAGCAGAAGCCTGCTTTAAGTTATCTATTGAATTAGGAGAAATAATGTCACAGTTTATCAATGAAATCATTAAAGAACACCCACACAAGATAGAGCTTCACAGTCATTCTTCGGCAGTCAGCAAATGCTCTCAGATACCTGCAATTGAGCTGATTGCAACCTATAAAATGGAAGATTATTCAGGATTGGTTATTACAAATCACTTTTATCCCTGGGAGCCAAAGACCAAATTAGGTTACAAAAAATACGTAGACAATTACATAAAGGAGTATTACGACCTTTGTGAAAAGGGCGAAAAAATGGGAATCAAGGTCTATCTCGGCATGGAAATCAGATTCGAGGAAAACGAGAACGATTATCTCGTTTATGGAATTGACGAGGACTTTATCAGGAAAGCAGTTTCCCCAAAGCAAAAAACGCTTGAGGACTTCGTTTCGGTTTGCAAAAACGATAAAAATCTCATAATACAAGCGCACCCGTTCAGAAACGGTATGATGCTTATGTCACCCTCCTTGCTCGATGGTATGGAGGTGTATAACCTTCATCCGAATCACAATTCAAGAATTGGATTTGCTGCAAAATATTCTGAAGGAACTAACGGTACGTTTATTTGTGGAACTGATTTTCATCATCCGGGTCAGGCTGCTCTGGCAGCCCTTTTGACAAGAGAAATCCCCAAGGACTCCTTTGACCTTGTAAATTATCTCAAAAACGAGCCGATATATAAGGTCGGCAACAGTATAATAATGTTCTGAGAGGAGTAAAATAATGGTATATCTTTTTCTTGCAGACGGATTTGAAGAAATAGAGGCGCTCACTCCCGTCGACGTGCTTCGCCGTGCAGGCGTAGAAGTAAAGACGGTTAGTATAATGCCTGACATTACGGTTATGGGTGCTCACGGAATACAGGTCAAGGCAGATTTGCTCCTTGACGGCTATGATGAGGATTGCGCAGAAATGCTGATTTTACCCGGTGGAAGTCAGGGCACGGAAAATCTCGGTGCAAACGATAGAGTAAGAGAGATTATTTTGTCGGCTGTAAACAGAGAGCTTTACGTTGCTGCAATTTGCGCAGCTCCGACAATTCTTGCTAAAATGGGACTTCTCAAGGGCTTGAAGGCAACCTGCTATCCCAGCCTTGCAAGCGTTCTGATAGACAACAACGTCAAGTATAAAAACGATAAGGTCGTATGTGATAAGCGTTTTATCACTTCAATGGGTGCAGGCACAAGTGGAGAATTCGCCTTTGTGCTTGTCGACAAGCTTTTGACTAAAAAGGATTCGGACAGTCTCAGAATTGCAATGGTTTATTAGGGAGAAACAATGTACAAAAATACGGTTAGGGAAGAAAAGAGAGAATTGAGGCGAAAGTATTCTGCTATAAGGCAGTCAATACCTCAAAGAGCCGAAAAATCGGAAGCTATATGCAGAAACTTTCTTGGCACGATGTCTTATGCTTACGCAGATACGATATTGCTTTATTACTCGATAAATCAAGAGGTTGATACCATACAGCTCATAAAGACCCTGCTTGCAACAGATAAGAGGGTTGCTCTGCCGGTATGCAGGGAAAAGGGAGAAATGCTGTTTAGGTATCTTGAAAGCGAGGATCAGCTTACAAAAGGTTTTTTCTCGGCGCTTGAGCCAAACGAGAGCTGTGAGGAATTCACCTCCTCACGTCACGCCTTGTGTATCATTCCCGCAATAGCCTTTGATAAGGACGGATACCGTCTCGGCTACGGAAAGGGCTATTACGACAGATTTCTTACCGACCCGTCGATTGTGAAGGTTGGTTTTGCCTACGACGAGCTTTTTGTGGACAGACTTCCCAGAGGACGCTTTGACGTGGCTTGCGACCTTGTAATCACCCCGAAGGGAGTGTTTAATACAGTTGAAAAATAAAAGAATAGCTATTTCCTCTCCATTATTCGTTTCAATTATTTTTCTGCTGATGCCAATTTCCGAAAGATTGTTGAAGCTTGCTCTCAACACCAGCGATAATATAGTTTTGTGTGCAAGCATCGTTCAGCTTTTTATATTCGCAATTCCTACAGCTTTTTACTGTAAGGTTATGGGGGTCAGCTTTACTTCTCATGCAAAGCTGAGACTTGCCCCCATTTCAACTATACCTTTTATAGTGGCTTCGGCATTTACTTATTTCTTTACGGCAATAATAGTATTGTATCTCGAAATCAACTTATTTTCTTTTTCAAGTGCAACGACCTTGACTCAGGCGACGTCATCGCTCGACACGCTCAGCCTTGCATTGTCCTACGTAATAGTGCCGGCTATTGCCGAGGAAATCTTTTTCAGAAGCATTATTCTCAGTGATTACTCGGTATACAAAGGACCGTCTGCAGTAATTGTTTCGGCAATATATTTTGCAATGCTGCATTTTTCGTTCCCACATTTCCCACTTTATTTTATACTTGGAATAATTCTCGCTCTGCTCACATACACTACAAATTCATCAATTCCATCGGTTATCATACATCTGATAAATAACGCAGTTGTAATTTTCTACGGTGAATGGTTCAACACCTTCCTGAAGGAGTCGGCAAGCTCGGTAATACTCGTGTTTATCCTCGTTGTGGCATTTTTAATTTCACTTGCCGCCTTTTTATCGACGATGGAAAGCTTATATGAACAGAGAAGCATTCTTTATGAAACGGGTGAGCTCGAGGGAGCGCGCTACGACAAGGCGAGTAATATGGCTCGCGCAGGTAAGCTGACCCAGGAAAGCAGAATTGTTTTGAAGAATGCAGAGGTTTTTCTCTCACCAACATTTGTTTTAAGTATTTTATTGTTTATACTCGTTACTCTTGATATTATTTGAAAAGGAGAAGCAGATGGAAAATAAAACCAATCCTTCAGAAAAGGACATAAGGGTTTATACCTCTGACGATGAAATTCCCGTAAAAAGTCCACCTCGCAGGCTACATCCGGCTCGTGATATAAAGACGGATAACAGCAAGACGAGAATTGACCTTCCAACAGGAGAGGTAAAAACGAATTCAAAGCCAACCCCCATACCAACACCCAAGCCTAAGCCCAAGCCCAAGCCACAAGAGCCAATGTATGATGATAATCCTCTTTTAGAAGAGGAAGAGCCTATGGCAAAGAGCATTTTGACAATGCTTGGTAAGGGAGCTCTTTATTTCGTTTTCGTAATTGCCGTATCAATTATAGCTTCTTATTATATCATCACTATGGGCAACGACGTTTTTGCCTTTGTCAAGGATGGCAACGAGGTGAAAATTGTTATTGACGAGGACGACGGAATTAAAGAAATAGCTTCAATGCTGCACGACAACGGAGTTATAGAGTACCCCGGACTTTTCAAGCTTTACAATTCTTTTAAGAACAGAGGCTCTGAAAAGAAGCAGGAATTCGTGCCCGACACCTACGTTTTCAACGCCGACCTTAACTACGACGAGCTTATTGCAAAATTTGAAAAATCAGCACCTACAAGAAGTATCGTTGATATAACCTTCCCCGAAGGACTCACAGTTGACCAGATGATAGATATCTTTCTTGAAAACGGAATCGGTACACGTGAAGGATTTGTATCGGCTGTCAAGAGCTCGTTGATTTACGATATGAACTACGAATTTCTCACAGACCTTCAGGCTATTGAAAAAGAGGGCTTCAAGGACGGAAGAAAATATGCGCTCGAGGGTTATCTCTATCCCGATACGTATCAGTTTTACACCGACACAAGCGAAATCGACGCTGTGTCAAAGCTTCTCAGAACCTTCAACATAAGATTTGAAAAGGAATATTATCTGAGATGCGACGAGCTTAATTTGAGTGTAGACGACGTTATTAATATTGCTTCCATAGTACAGATGGAAACGAAATACAGCAGTGAATACACAACGGTTTCTTCGCTTTATCACAACAGATTGAATTCACCGGGCAGTTTTCCGAGATTGCAGTGTGATTCAACCTATCTCTATATTTATCCCGACAGACGAGACGTTCTTACCCTTGACGAAATGAAGGAGAGCGACAATCCATACAGCACCTATTCGCACGATGGTCTGCCTCCCTCAGCAATATGTAATCCCAGCCTTGATGCTATTATCGCCGCCCTTTATCCAAGTGGAGCCGATTCGAGTGGAAATGAGCACACCTATTATTATATGGTTGCACGCCCCAACGGTTATCATTATTTTGCAACGAGCTCTGCAGAGCATACGGCGAATATAGCTCGTGCGCAGGCAGAAAAGGGTGAGTGACTATGACGACGGTATATAACGTATCGATTATAACTCTGATATTAACGGTTATAAATTTTACGGTTTTAGTAGTGGCTCTTATACTTCTTTTGAAAAAAAAGAAGGAAAACGTTTCCGAGGAGCTCAGGCAGAGCAGAATGGAAATAATGTCGGGAGTTGCAGCAAATATTTCGACTATATCAGAGGGCTTGAAAAACAGCTCCGAAATGCAGACTAAGCTTGTAAAAAGCGAGCTTGACAGAATTGTGGCGCTTGAGAATCAGCTAAAGGAAACGCTGATGGAAGCTCTCAAAACCAATGACAGACATATAGTATCAACTCTTGAAATGTACTCCGAAAAGCTTGGCGAAATCAAGAACACTCTTGAAACGAGAGTTAAGGCGCTTGAGGATTCAAATTCCAAAAAGCTTGACGAAATGAGAGCTGTTGTAGATGAAAAGCTGCAATCCACTCTTGAAGAGCGTATTAGCCGTAGCTTCAAGGAGGTCAGCGAAAGACTTGAGCAGGTTTACAAGGGACTTGGCGAGATGCAAAATCTTGCCACCGGTGTCGGAGATTTGAAGAAGGTTCTTTCAAACGTAAAGACGCGAGGCATACTTGGAGAAATTCAGCTTGGTTCAATTCTTGAAGAAATCCTTGCTCCCGAGCAGTACGAACAAAACGTAGTTACCGTAGAAGGGAGTAAGAACCCCGTTGAATTTGCAGTAAAGCTGCCGGGTAACGACGGAAACAGGGTATATTTACCCATAGACGCAAAATTCCCTGCAGATGCATACGTTTCGTTAACCGATGCGTACGAGATGGGCAACCCCGATGAAATAAAATCGGCGAAGGACGTTTTAATCAGGCGTATCAAGAGCTTTGCAGACGATATTCACAAAAAATACGTTTCTCCACCCAACACAACGGATTTTGCAATTATGTTTTTGCCCACAGAAAGCCTTTACGCTGAGGTTGTGAGGCTTGGAATGGTTGAAGACCTGCAAAGAGAATATAACGTTACGATTGCAGGCCCAACCACTATGGCGGCGTTACTCAACAGCTTGCAGATGGGCTTTAAGACACTTGCAATCCAAAAGCGCTCCGGTGAAGTATGGACGACTCTCTCGGCAGTTAAAACCGAGTTTGGAAAATTTGAAGACGTACTGCGTACTACTCAAAAGAAGCTTGACCAGGCAACCCACGACCTTGAAACGTTGGTCGGAACGCGTACCAGAATGATTAATCGACGGCTTCGTGACGTGGCAGAACTGCCCGATGATAGCGAGGTCGACTACTTAATAGATACAGAAGACTTAAACTAATGCAATTTCCCGAAATACATAACGGCAGAATGTATTCGGATAAAAAATAACCTGCCGAGAATGGAAGTAAAAATTATGGCATATTATTTCAAAGAATGTTCACACACCTTTAACGAATATCTTCTCGTACCCGGATACTCAAGTGCAGAATGTGTTGCATCAAAGGTATCTCTTAAAACACCTCTTGTAAAATTCAAGAAGGGGGAAGAGCCGGCTATCAGCCTTAACGTGCCCATGACCTCTGCAATAATGCAGGCTGTATCAGATGATAAGCTTGCAATTGCGCTTGCAAAAGAGGGTGGTATTTCGTTTATTTACGGTTCTCAGTCAATTGAGGATCAGGCGGCAATGGTTGCAAGAGTTAAGAACTACAAGGCAGGGTTTGTTGTAAGCGATGCTAATATCAAGCCCGATGCAACTCTTGCAGAGGTAGTTGAGCTTACCACAAGAACGGGACATTCTACAATTGCCGTAACCGATGACGGCTCGGCAAACGGAAAGCTTCTCGGTATCGTGACGGGTAGAGACTACAGAGTTTCAAGAATGGACTTTTCAACCAAGGTTTCAGAGTTTATGACTCCATTCGAGTCACTTATAACGGCACCCAAGGACACAACTCTTAAGACTGCTAATGACATCATCTGGGACAATAAGCTCAATTCACTCCCCATTATCGATGACGATGGCAAGCTTCTTTACATGGTTTTCCGTAAGGACTATTCAACACATAAGGAGAACTCACTTGAGCTGATTGACTCAAATAAGCGCTATATGGTAGGCGCAGGTATCAATACACGTGACTACGAGGAAAGAGTACCTGCACTTCTCGAGGCAGGCGCAGACGTTCTTTGTATCGACTCGTCGGAGGGCTTTACCGAGTGGCAGTCGAGAACAATTGCGTTTATTCGTGAAAAATACGGTGATACCGTTAAGGTTGGCGCCGGCAACGTCGTTGACAGAGATGGCTTTATGTTCCTTGCAGAAGCAGGCGCAGACTTTATTAAAATCGGTATCGGTGGTGGTTCAATCTGTATTACTCGTGAGCAAAAGGGTATAGGCAGAGGTCAGGCTACTGCAGTCATTGAGGTTGCAGCGGCAAGAGACGAGTACTACGAAAAGACGGGTGTTTATATACCGATTTGCTCTGACGGTGGTATCGTTTACGACCATCACATCACTCTTGCTCTTGCAATGGGTTCGGATTTCGTAATGCTTGGCAGATACTTTGCAAGATTTGACGAAAGCCCAACGAACAAGCTCAACATTAACGGAAACTACGTTAAGGAGTATTGGGGAGAGGGCTCAAACAGAGCAAGAAATTGGCAGAGATATGATATGGGTGGAGATAAAAAGCTCTCATTTGAAGAGGGTGTCGACTCTTACGTTCCATACGCAGGCTCGCTCAAGGACAACGTTACAATGACACTTAATAAGGTTAAGTCAACTATGTGTAACTGTGGAAGCCTTTCAATTCCCGACTTCCAGAAGAACGCAAAGCTCACCCTTGTTTCTTCTACAAGTATCATAGAGGGGGGCGCTCACGACGTAATACTCAAGGAGAGTTCAACAAAGGTTATCAAGTAAAGGTGGGGCTGTAAAAAAACTTAGTTTTTTACAGCCCTATGTATTAGGGGATAGAAAAAAACGAGGAAATAAATATGTACTTATTAGAAAAAATATTCACCCCATTGCCAAAGCTTAAAAACGGAGTGTTTTTCAAAATACTCAGAGTGCTTGGCTTTTTGGTAATGGCATTATTGCCACTCTATTCCTATCTTACAATAGAATTTATTCATTATTCAAGTCTGGCTAAATTTCTGGCGTTTATTCAGAATAGAACGGCAGCCGTGCTGTTTGGCATAAGCTTGGTGTATCTGTTGTACGCTCTTGTTTTACTGATAGTCAAAAAGGGCTGGATTGCTACGCTGATTTTAGCTATTGCCACAGTTTTGGTTTCAATGACCAACTATTTCAAATTTGCGCTTGTTGGCGATTATTTGTATCCGTGGGATATAGTTCAGCAGACGGGTAACGTAGGTGAGCTTTTAACCTTTCTTTCTTCGCCGTTTCCCTGGTGGGCAATAGTTTTGTATATAGGCTTGGTGCTTGCACTTCTTATCGTTGTCTTTTCAAGGGTTGAATTGCCGTTGAGCTTTTTAATTCGATTACCCTTAATTCTGATATTATTATTTGGTTCGACAACGGCTGTAGATACTCCACAAAAAATAACCAAGCTGTTGAACAACAATACCCTTTACCTTGAGGATATGGCACTCCAGACTTCAAACTATAGTGCAAACGGCTTTATAGGAGCATTTACTGTCAATTTGCTTTCATCCTCGGTCACAGAGCCCGAAAACTATGGCAAAGAAGCAGTTGACGCCGTACTGTCGGGATATTCCAAAACTCCTGCAGGAGAGAGCTTCCAAAATCCCGATGTAATACTTATATTGTCCGAGAGCTTTTGGGACCCGACACTTTTGTCCGGAGTTGAATTTTCAAAGGACCCATTGGCAAACTACAGAGAAATAACGTCAAGAGACGGCGTAATAAGTGGAAAATTTTACACTACCGGTTTTGGTGGAGGGACTGTAAGGCCCGAATTTGAAACACTCACAGGTCTTACAACCGATTATCTTCCGGGTGGCACAGTTCCGTATCAATACGTGATTCAGCCAATCGAAAGCTACATATCGCTTTATAAAGAGCTCGGTTACCGTACAATTGCCATTCACCCATACACTTCAAGCTTTTATCTCAGAAAGCAGGGCTATCCGTATATCGGTATAGATGAGCTTTATTTCGAGGATGAAATATATGCTCTTGGCAGAGAAGGGGAGCTTAACGTTTGGGTTTCGGGCAAGCAGATTGCCGATGCCACCTTTGTCGAAGCTGTAAGATATTATATGGAGCAGAGCACAGACGACACTTTCGTCTTTGGTATAAGCATGGAAAATCATCAGCCCTATACCAATAAATTTGACCGTTTTGATATAGAGGTGTCCTCCGACAAGCTCAGCGAAGCAACACTTATGGAGGTAAAAAACTTTACACAGGGCGTATACGAAGCAGACCTTGCACTCGGAAAGCTGGTCGATTTTATTGATTCAAGAGAAAAGGAAACCGTACTCGTGTATTTTGGAGACCATCTTCCAACGCTTGGCGCAAACTACGCTGCGTATACTCAGAGTGGAGAAATCAATCTTGACGCAATGAATGCTGATATGAATCATTTTCTTTATTCTACACCCTTTCTCGTGTATGCCAACTTTGAGCTTTTAGAAAGTGAAATGCTCAAGGTGGGCAATGATAACAAAATAGCATCCTATAATCTGCTTAATGCAGTAGCAACTCTTATTGATGCCCCACGCAGTGCGTATATGCATTTCTTAGAGGACTATTATTATGCGCACCCGGCTTACAACGTGAGGCTTTGGAGCATCAACAAAAAGCCGTTTGAAAATTTCGTCAATGCCCATAAGCTGATTACCTATGACAGAACTGTGGGTAAAAAGTACAGTATAAAATGAAAAAGATTAAAGTTTTCGTATTAACTCTTCTCGTGCTGATAGCTATCGGACTTCTTTTGATGCTTGCAATCAGCGAATATGTGCAGGAGAGCACCGAGAAGAAGATTTTGCTGCCGGATCAGGCAGAAACAATGGAGGATATTGACTGTATAGTCGTGCTCGGTTGTCTCGTTCGTCCCGACGGCAGTCCCAGTGGAATGTTAGAGGACAGGCTTAATACAGCTATAGACCTTTGGGACAGGGGAATTACAGATGCCATCGTTATGAGTGGCGACCACGGTACAAAAGAATACGACGAGGTCAATGCAATGCGTGACTTCGCCGTAGCTCAGGGTGTTCCCATTGAAAGAGTATTTATGGATCACGCAGGCTTTTCCACGTATGACAGTCTGTATCGCTTAAAAGAGGTTTTTGGCGCAGAGAACGTTATTATTGTGACTCAACGCTATCATCTTTACCGAGCTTTGCATATTGCCAACGCTCTTGGCTTAAAAGCGCACGGAGTTGCAGCAGATATATACACCTATCGTGGACAAGCGCTCAGAGATGTGCGTGAGGTTATTGCAAGGAACAAGGACTTCGTCAAGTGTATTTTTAAGCCCGAGCCTAAATATCTCGGCAATTCAATTGACCTGAGCGATGATGCTCGTGTTACTAATGGATAGACCAAGAGGCGCTTTTTAGCAAAAGCCCTCCGAAAAGCAATGTTAAAACCAAGAGGCGCTTTTTAGCAAAAAGCGTCTCCTGGACCTCCGAAAAGCAATGTCATAACCAAAGGAGAATTTTTAGCAAAAAGCGTCTCATGGATCTCTGAAAAGCAATATTATAACCAAAGGAGGATTTTTAGCAAAAGCCCCCTTTAGACCTCCGAAAATCAATGTTGAAAAGATGTTTTTTAGTAAAAATAAGGTGCTGTAAAAATTACAGCACCTTTATTTTATCATATAGGAAATTTCTTTGAATTAACCTCGCCGTTTTGCCTTGCTTTAATTTAGAATAAGTAAGGATAGGCGAGATTTGCCAGTGGCGGCTCGTCACTTTTTTATCATATAGGAAATTTTTTTGAATTAACCTCGCCGTTTTGCCTTGCTTTGGTTTAGAATAAGTAAGGATAGGCGAGATTTGCCAGTGGCGGCTCGCCACTTTTTTATTTGCCTAATATTGCGAGGAATCTATCGTATGCATCATCGAATGCTTCTGTGCCAACCGGCTCGTAGCATTTGATTTCAAATGAGTTGCGAACCACCTCACGTGCTTCGTTGATGTCCTTGATTTCACCAAGCGCCATAGCCTGAACGCTGAGGTTACCAATAGCAGTAGCTTCTACAGGACCGGCGTATACGGGCTTTCCACAAGCGTTAGCTGCAAGCTGGCAGAGAGGAGCTTCCTTGGTTCCACCTCCAACGATGTTGATGGAAGGAACCTTTTCGCCCTTGATTTCTTCAATTCTTTCAACTGTGTAACGGTATTTCATTGCAAGGCTGTCGAAGATACAGCGAATGATTTCACCCTTGGTCTGAGGTACGTACTGACCTGTTCTCTTGCAGAACTCTGCAATTCTGCGAGGCTCGTCTCCGGGAGGCGCAAATTCAGGCGCATCGGGGTCGATAAAGCACTTGAGGGGCTCTGATGCCATAGCCATATCTGAGAGCTGGTCGTATGTCGTCTTTTCGCCTTCTCTTTCCCATTGTCTCTTGGACTCCTGCTCGAGCCAAAGACCCATGATGTTCTTAAGAAGTCTTATCGAACCGTTGTAGCCACCTTCGTTGGTGAAATTGTGTTTGGTTGTTATATCGTTGATAACGGGTTCTTTACATTCACAGCCCATAAGTGACCACGTACCACTGCTTATGTATACGAAATTGTCATTCTTTGCAGGAACGCTTACTACTGCAGAAGCAGTATCATGAGCAGTTACGTTGATAACCTTAGCATCGAGCTTGCCGATTTCATCGGTTATTGCAGGGAGCAAATCACCGAGGATTCTACCCGGCATAACGATTTCCTGAAGAAGATGTGTTGGCATATCAAATTTTTTAAGAAGCTCGGTATCCCAATTTCTCGCCTTAGCGTTGAGCATCTGAGAGGTAGAAGCAATAGTATATTCACTCTTTGCTATACCTGTGAGGAAATAGTTGAGAAGGTCGGGAGTAAAGAGCATTTTGTCTGCCTTTTCCAAAATCCAGGGGTCAGCCGAAAGCTTTGTGGCAAGGAGCTGGAAAAGGGTATTGAAATTCATAAACTGATTTCCTGTAGTTTTGTAAATTTCGTCTGCAGGAACGATTTCAAAAGCCTTTTCAAGAATGCCCTGAGTGCGAGTGTCACGGTAGTTGTAAGGGTTTTGCATAAGCTGACCTGCTTTATCAAGGAAGCCTACGTCAACGCCCCAGGTATCTATACCGATTGAAGCGATATCTTTATCCTCTGAGGTAGCACACTTACCAAGCGCAAGCTTGATTTCGTGGAATATTCTCATAATGTCCCATCTGAATGAGCCGTTAATCAAAACGGGTTCGTTGGGGAAACGGTGGTTTTCTCTGAGATAGAGCTTGTTTCCGTCAAACGATCCGACAATGCCTCTGCCACTTGAAGCGCCGAGGTCAATAGCTAACATCTTAAGCATATCAATTTTCTCCTTATTCTTTTAATATATAATAATTATACTTTTGTTATATACTTTTGTCAATGCTTGTCAGCTTATTTGATATAAAGTTTTTGACATTTTACGAAATTTCGTAATTTTGTATTGACAATATTACGAAAATGTGCTATCATAAATACAACCCAATAAATGAACAGGAGGATATAAAAAAGAATAAAATTGAAAGGCGTGAGAATGAATGAGAATTGATGAATACCTTGATGCCTATGAAAGCTATCGTGATACGGTGCTTACCTTTGAAAAGGTTTTCAGAGACAGGCTGAAGGGTGAGGAGAAGGTGACGCAGACGTCGAGCTACGCTGTTGTCGGAGAAATGATTGAGTATGTAGATTATGATGAGTTGAAGAGAGAGTATGAGAGAAAAAAACGCATTCTCACAAGGGCAACCAAAAGACTTCAAAGAGCTATATCTAACATCTCGGACGTAAAGCTTTCGAACTATCTTGTGTGTCGTTATTTGTGTTGTATGACAAATGAGAGTATTGCCGATAGCTTTCAGTATTGCGAAAGGCAGATTTATCGCATAGCTTCAAGGGCGAAGCAAAGACTCTATGAAAATTTGCTTCAGGAAATGCCGACGGCAAGACGCTTCAAGAAAAAACGCTTCAGACGCAAGCGTGAAAAGGAAAGACGAAGTATGAGAAAATACGGCCCTAAGGCAAGGAGAAAGACGAGGTAGTCAATTAAAAAGAGCTGTAAAAAAACTAAATTAGTTTTTTTACAGCTCTTTTATATTAGTTTTCAATTACTTCTACGTCGATAATTTCATCAGTTTCGGGATTATAGGAAATAACTATATCACGTTCGTCGGCAAAATAAGCTACGGTTGCCGTTGTGCCCGAGCTTTGATTCATATCACCGTCGCCCCATACCTGTTTAATTTCCGAAACGCTCATACCTGCAATTGAGCTTTTAATAAAGCTTGCATCAAGTCCCTCGTAGCCGTCGGGCTTGTCGGGGAAGAAGTATTCGGGCTGCTCTACAGGCTTGTCATCGGGTTTGATTTCGGGGAGAGTTGATTCCTCACCGTTTTCGTCGATATAGGGAATACCTTCCTTTTCCGGCTCTTCAATAGGATAACCGGGTGTTGGAATAACCTCAACGTTTTCGTGTGGCTCTTTTGAGTCGTCCTCCTGCACGGGTGTCGTTACTCTTGCACAGCCTACACTCATAAGAGAAATTGCAATAATTAAAGCTAATAATTTTTTCATGACCCTTCTCCTTTATTTAAGTTCTACAACCGTTACTCCAAAGTCGCCTTCACCGTACGCACCTACACGGTAGTTTTGTACACGCTTATCGGATTTGAGAAATCTCCATAGCGCTGTACGCAATGCGCCTGTACCCTTACCGTGAATGAGGGTGACCGAGAAAAGACCTCCACGCTTTGCGTCGTCAAGATACTTATCTACCATAAACCAGGCGTCGTCGCCCGTCATACCACGCAAATCAATTTCTGCCTTTACGTCGGGACGTGGTGAGTAGGTTGCGCTCTTTTGAGTTTTATTCTTGCCACCGAGCTTTTTGAGGTCGGTGAGAAGTCGGAGTGAATTTTTCTTGACCTTCATTGAAAGCTTGTCTGTTTTGACGGTAATTGTGTCACCCTGAATACGCTCCACGACACCTTCCTTGCCAATGGTTGTCAACAGAACTATATCGCCTATTACAAGCTCTCTTGGAAGCTCTGCTTCCTCTTCTTCTATCTCTATTCTTATATCGGCTTCCTTTTCGCCGAGCCGGAGTCTCTGTCTGAGCTCCTCTCTCGTCTTGGCGTACTCTTCTCTGAAGGACTCTTTGTCCTTTTCTTTTTTGAGTCTGTCAAGCTCCTGAAAAACGTAGTCGCTCGAGGTCCTTGCGCTCTGCAAAACTCTTGTAGCCTCGGTACGGGCTCTGTCAAGCTCGTTCCTTGCCGATTCGAGAAGCTTTTCTCTTTCAACGGTAGCTGTTTCCAGCTTTTCCTTGAGCTCCCTGCGAAGTCTGTCGGCTTCTGCACGTGACTTTTCGGCTTCTATTCGTGCCTCCTCAAGCTTTGATACAACGTTTTCAAATTGCTTGTCCTCGGTGTTAACGCTCGATTTTGCACGTTCTATAATTGCCTTGTCAAGCCCCAGCTTTTCCGATATGAGAAAGGCATTCGACCTACCCGGTGCACCTATTATAAGCTTGTAGGTGGGGCGAAGAGTCTCAACGTCAAATTCACAGGCTCCGTTTCGCACCCTTGGTGTTTCAAGGGCGTAAGCCTTGAGCTCTGCATAGTGCGTGGTCGCAACGCACAACGCTCCGTTTTCTCTCACGTGCTCGAGAATTGCCATTGCAAGCGCAGCGCCTTCTACGGGGTCTGTACCTGCTCCGAGCTCATCGAATAATACAAGGCTTTTTTCGGTCAGCTGAGCGAGCATATTGACGGTGTTTACCATATGTGACGAAAAGGTGGAAAGCGACTGCTCAATGCTCTGCTCGTCTCCGATGTCGGCAAGCACGTTTTCAAATATACGAAGCTCGGAGCTGTCGTCGCAAGGGATTTCCAAGCCCGTTTGAGCCATCATTGCAAACAGTCCTATCGTCTTGAGCGAAACGGTTTTACCACCCGTATTAGGTCCTGTAATCACAAGGGTGTCAAAGCTGTCTCCGACGTTTATGTCAATTGGTACAACCTTGGCTTTGTCGATTAAAGGGTGTCTTGCCTTGATTAGTCTTACTGCTCCGTTATCGGATATTTTGGGGCAAATAGCGTCCATTGAAACAGCTAAGTCAGCTCTCGAAAAGATAATGCAAAGAGAGATGAGAATATCGTAGTCAAGAAGTAAAAGCTCTTTTTTTGCCGATACGAGAGCCGAAAGCATATAGAGAATTCTTTCAATTTCACGTTTCTCGTCGCTTTCAAGCACTCTGATTTCATTGTTCAGCTCAACAACCGAGGTCGGCTCAATAAAGACCGTCGAGCCCGATGCAGAGGTGTCATGAACGAGACCGGGAATACTGTTTTTGCACTCTGCCTTAACCGATAAAACATAGCGTGAATTACGCATTGTTACTATGTTTTCCTGCAGATATTTGGTGTATGAGGGAGAGGTTACGTACTTCTGAAGCGCTTCACGTACTCTGCTTCCTGCCACTCTTATTTTACGTCTTATTTCGGATAGCTTGTCCGATGCGTTATCTGCGATTGCATCGTCGGAAATAAAGGTGTTTCTGATTGACTCGTCAAGCTCTCTGTCGCTTTGCAGCATAGAAAAACGCTCGTTTAGCACTCCTGCTCCGTCAAGAATAGACGCCCATGCCTTAAGTGATTTAACGGCAGAGAGAAGCTGTCCGACGTTAATCAATTCGGGGATTGTGAGCATTGCGCCCTTTTCTGCTCTTTCGCAGGTGTCGGCAATATTCTTAACCCCAAAAAATGATGGCATACCTTTTACGTTAATCAGCTTTTTTGCCTCTTCGGTTTCGGCAAGCAGTCTTTTTACCCTTCTTAAATCGGTTTCGGGCAGAGAGGCGATTATTTTTTCTCTTGCTCCCTCAAGACTTGCCTTGCCTGCCCATAGCTCAAGAATCTTATCGTATTCAAGTGCCTTTGAGGCGTGAGAAAAGGCTTTAATTTGTTTTGATGTTACTGTCATTTTAATTCCTTAAAAATATTTTTATAGTAGCTCAGCGCCGTGGCTGCGCAGTCAAGATGCTCTACAGAAAACCTCTCTGCAAGCAGACAGAAATTAGCAAGCAGAGCAGGGTCGCTAAAGCGTATACCAAAGGCGTTTTTGTCAGAAAGTGAGAGCATTTTTTCTATTGCCTCAATCAGAGGCTGAGTCAAGGGTATTTTGTGCTTGCCCTCGGGGACAATACACTTCGGGCAGACAACTCCACCCTCATCGGATATGAAAAATCCACCGTCAAGCTTACCGTGGCAGATTATACATTCGCTGAAATCGGGCTGAAAGCCCAATAAGGAGGTCAGTCTGAGCTCGAATACCGCCTTGATTATTTCGTCGGGAATATCAGTGGTGTCTATCAGCGAAAGCGCTGTGCAGGTGAGCGAATATATATACGGAGCATCTTCGGGGGTGAAGGTGGTTTCTCCGGCAAGGCTCACTATATAGTTGGCAAGCGACAGCCTTTCAAATTCTATTCCCTGTCTGATGAGATGCGTGATTGTAGTTGCCTGCGATAAGGTCAGCGAGTCTGACTTTGACGTCAGCACAAGCTCGGACAAGGTGTAGGGCTGGCAGGCTGCAAAATTTTTGCTTTTGGGAGACATAATTCCGTAAGCGCTGAAGGTTACGAGCCCCTCTTCGGTCAGGGCGTTCAGGTAGGCGTGCGCCTCGCCAAAGCGCTTGCGCGAGATAATTAAGCCCTTAACTGTCCTGAACATATTTATTCCTCAAAATTGAGACCGAAATTAGCTATACTTGCAACGCTGTCTCTCCAATTTTCCTTGACCTTTACCCAAAGGTTAAGGTTGACTTTAATTCCGAAAAATTCTTCTAAATCCTGTCTTGCATAGGTTCCGATTTTCTTGAGCATTGCACCGTTTTTGCCGATAATAATGCCCTTGTGTCCCTCTTTTTCACAGAAAATTTCGGCTCTAACGTCGATGAGATGTCCTCGTATATCCTTGAAATCTTCTATTACGACTGCCGTTCCGTGAGGCACTTCGTCGTCGAGTAGACGGAGCATTTTTTCTCTGATTACCTCTGCAACGATTACACGTTCGGGCTGGTCGGTGAGCATATCCGACGGGAAAAACCAATCGCCCTCTGTTATATAAGGCTCAAGCTCGTCGAAAATAACCTCGACGTTGTCACCCGTTTCGGCACTGATTGGTATAATAGAAGCAAATTTGAAGCTTTTTGAAAACACGTCAATCGTAGTGAGGATATCGCCTTTTTTGGCAACGTCCGACTTGTTGACGAGAAGTATTATAGGATAGCCCTGCTTTTCAAGCTTTTCGAGCATCTGTCTTTCAATCGTTGTGATTTCATTTTTAGCTTCTGTCACGAAAAGTACTGCGTCAACGTCTCCGACTGCTGTGTTGATTGCCTTTACCATATTGTCGCCAAGCTTTGTTTTGGGCTTGTGCATACCGGGTGTGTCAAGGAATACGTATTGCGTATTCTCCTTTGTGAGAATGCCCGTAATCCTTGTTCTTGTGGTCTGGGGCTTCTTTGAAACTGCTGCAACCTTTTCTCCTAAAAAACGGTTGAGAAGTGTTGATTTACCTACGTTGGGACAGCCGATAATAGCGATAAACGCTGTTCTTGGAGTGAATTTATCCATTTTCAATAATCCTTTCAATTAACCTCGGTCTGTGAAAATCGACGAGTCCTGAGGTGTGTCGTCTATGTGGTCGGTCGATTTATAATATGGGTCAATCATAATCTTTTTAATATTCGGATACGCTGCATAAATTCCGATGAAGGAGGTAAGAGCCACCGTAATAAAGAAGGGAAGAAGTCCACCGAGTGGCAGGAAATAAACGTAAATAATAACGTTAATAAGGATTGTCAATGCAATTCCGAGCAGTGCCACTATATTTCTCTTCATACCTACGAGAGCGAAAATAAAAGAGTTTTTGAAAATCTTGAAGGTTGACAGCTTGAAGGTAACGAGAAGCTGATACATATAAAATCTCATTACCACCCAGATGAGTGCGAGGAAGATGCTGAAAAAGAAGAGCATACTGTTGAAAAAGCCCGTAGTCGCCTGAATTCTGAAGAAGATTACGTCGTAGATTATAACAAGCGAGAAAAGGATATCACATATTCCAAGCACGAGCGACTGCCAGAAATTCTTTTTAATCGTTCTGAAAAAGTCGGCAGGCATATCAACGTATTCCTCTTTTGCGTGGTTGCGAAGCACGTAGGCGAGTCCCGTATTTGCAGGGCCGAAGGTGAAAATAGCAAGAGCCGTCAGGGCATAAAGCACCTTGGCAACCGGACCTGCAACAGTGCCCATACTATTTTTGCCGATTACTCCCCAAAGGGCAGCCATAGAGGGAGACATACCGAATTTGGCTGCTCCGTCGATTATCGGATATAATGGGTCGCTGGGCTGAGAGAAGTAAATATCAAAGTTGCCCGACAAGGCTACAAATCCAAAGAACAGAGGGAAATTGACCAGAATCCAAAGAAAATTTGCTTTTGATAAATCAAAGAATTTTCTCTTTAACAGTTTGAAAAAGCCACCGAAGGTAAAGTTGGCGCTGTCACTTTTTTTAACGCCCTTGCCTTCTCTTGTGACGTCAAAGATATTTTTCATATATACATCCTTTCAGTTTTTTTCGTATCTAAATGCTAATTAAAAAGAGCTTTGTCATAACACAGAGTGTGACCAGAATGAGAAAGAGTAAAAAGAAGGCTATGTAGCTGGCGATATAGCGAAGATTGAAAATCCCCCTGAAGCGCACAGCCCTGAACATAACGCCGTCAAAGAGCACTCTGTTATTATTGGTTTTTTCGTCGGTGAAAATCCTCAGTCCCGTCAGCGCAACGAAGGTTGCGTAAATCACGATAAGATATGCCGACAGGGTAGAAAAGAAAGCCTCGATAAAAATTGAAAAAAGCTGTCCGTCGGACGCTGAGGCTATTCTGCAGCCCGTAATTGCACCGTAAATCAATACTGCTGAAAACGAAGCAACAGGTGCGTATATGGTAGGGCCTGAAATAAAAATACAAAGTAAAAATAATAATTCAAGTATTGCAGATGACTCTTTGGCTTGTATAAGCCCGTCGGGAAAATTCCAAAGCCCGACGGGCATCTTTTTTGAATAAATAACAAAGCCGAAAATACTTGACGCCAAAAGCACTGTCATGAGAATAGTGAAAAGTGTTTTATACGATTTGAATTTCTCATACTTTTTTATGGTATCCACCCCCGAATATTTTTATTACGTAGGAAATTGCTTTGAATCAACCTCGCCACTTTTTTATATATCATATTCGGGGAAGTAGGTCAAAATGACAAAGCCTCCAGCCTTGCCTCGTTTATAGCTGCGTTAGAAGCGAGGGTGCGTATATATTCGCGCTCCTTTCTTCCTCTTGCAAGATTAAGCTCAAGAGTGCGAACTCCTTTTTTGGTAGCAATGCCAAGGAAAACCGTGCCCACAGCCTTACCCTCGTCGGTGTCGGGTCCTGCGACTCCCGTCACCGAAACTGCTATATCAGCACCCGACAAAGAGAACAAGCCCTCAGCCATTTCATAAGCACATTCGGCACTAATCGTGCCAAAGGCTCTGATTGTTTCACTCTTGACTCCCACAAGCTTTTGCTTCGCCTCGGGCGAATAGGTAACTACGCTCATACCGATTACTCTTGAAGCACCCGGGATTGATATTACACGATTTGCGCACATACCACCTGTACAGCTTTCTGCGAAGGCAACAGTTAAATTCTTTTGCTTGCAGATGCTGCAAAGTGCTTCTTCGAGGCTTTCTACGTCTATTCCGTATACGAATTCACCGACCCGTTCGAGAACCTTGTCCTGAAGCTTGTCAATTTCCGAGTTACATTCGGCTTCGTTTTTGCCTCTTGCAGTAAGTCTTAAAAGCACCTCGCCCGTCTTTGCGTAGGGGGCGATTGTGGGGTTGGTATATGTGTCCATAAGGTCGCGCAGCTTATCCTCTGCCGAGGATTCTCCGATTCCGTAAAGACGGAGATTGCGTGAAACTATAACCGAGTCCGAGAACTTTTCTCTGAGCCAAGGCTTGACCTTTTCATCAAACATCGGGCAAAGCTCTCTGGGTGGACCCGGTAGCATAACGACGGTTTTGCCCTCCTTTTGTATGGCAGTAACGGGGGCTGTTCCGTAGTCGTTGTCAAAAACGACTGCGCCCTCGGGGAGATAAGCCTGTTTTACGTTGTTGTCGGTCATAGGTGTATTGCGTCGGGTAAAATGCTCCTTGATTCTGTCGAGAGAGCCTTGATGTAAAATCAGCTTCAAGCCGAGTGCCTCTGCCACAGCCTCCTTGGTGATGTCATCACAGGTAGCGCCCAAACCACCCGAGGTAATAACGATGTCGTTGTTATTGATGGCATTGACTAAAACACGAACGAGACGGTCGTGGTTATCCCCAACCGTCTCGCGATGAAACAGATTAATTCCAAGCTCTGCCAAGCCCTTTGAAATATGGGCAGAGTTAGTGTCAACGATGTCTCCGAGAAGAAGCTCTGTTCCGACGCAGATTATTTCTGCAGTCAGGTTCATATCAGTTGAATATGAGACTGATGGGCTGGTCGTCGTAAATACACTTGATAGCCTTTGCAAAAATATCGTCTGTATTAAGAACTACAAACTTGTCAAGCATTTTATCTTCGGGAATTTCAATCGTATCAAGAAGAATAACCTTCTTCATAGGACTTTCCTTAAAGCGATTGATTGCCTCGCCCGAAAGAACTGCGTGGGTAGCACAAGCATAAACTTCAGTTGCTCCACCGATTTCGATAAGAGCCTTAGCTGCGTTGCAGATAGTACCTGCAGTATCAATCATATCGTCAACGAGAATACATCTCTTACCCTTTACGTCGCCGATAATGTTGCAAACCTCAGAAACGTTTGCTCTTGCACGTCTCTTGTCAACGATTGCAAGAGGAGCGTTGCATCTTTGTGCAAAAGCTCTTGAACGTGTAACCGAGCCAAGGTCGGGAGAAACTACAACCGTATCCTTGGACATATCGCCAAAATTGGAAAGGAAATAGTTGGCAAGAAGGGGAGCACCTTGAAGATTATCAACAGGAATATCGAAAAAGCCCTGAATCTGAGGAGCGTGAAGGTCCATTGTAAGAATTCTGTCAGCGCCTGCAACCGTAAGAAGATTAGCAACGAGCTTTGCACTGATCGGGTCACGTGCCTTAGCTTTTCTGTCCTGACGTGCATAGCCGAAGTATGGCATAATAGCCGTAATTCTACCTGCGCTTGCTCTCTTGAGAGCGTCAATCATAATAAGAAGCTCCATAAGGTTGTCGTTTACGGGGTAGTTGGTAGACTGAATAACGAAAACGTCTCTACCTCTTACGCTGTCGAAAAGCGAAACGCCTATTTCTCCGTCAGAGAAGGTCTTTACCTCGTTTTGTGAAAGGGGGAGACCAAGCTGAGCAGCAATTCTTTTTGAAAGGTTCTTGCTGGCGTTTGCAGAAAAGAGCTGAATGTTTCTTCCATGTGAAATCATATGTAATCTCCATTTCTTGCCATACGGCAAATCTTTATTTTGAAAAGTCCGTGCTTTCTGTTTATATTATACCAAAAACTGTCTTTTTTTCAATAGGTAAAATGATATTTTTTGACATTTTTCCTGAAATTCGGCTCAAGCGATATATTTTTCCAAGTTTTGAAGCACTTTTTGTGCAAAATATAGATTACAAGCGCACTTTTTGAATTATTTCGTCTTGCTTTCCTGTCATTTCTTTTTCTTCTTCATCTGTCATATGGTCGTAACCGAGAAGATGGAGAACCGAATGGATTGTAAGATATGCAACCTCTCTTTCAAGTGAGTGACCAAACTCCTTTGCCTGCTCGGCGCAACGCTTGGCGCAGAGAATTACGTCGCCAAGCATAATTGCTTCATCATCAAAGGGTACGATTTCACAGTCATCGTCAAGGGTCGGAAACGAGAGCACGTCGGTCACACTGTCCTTATTTCTGTAGTCACGGTTGAGGCTCTGTATTTCGTCCTCGTCCACAAAGGTCACCGAAACCTCACATTCACGGCTTGCTTCTTCAAAGAGAAGCGTTGCGTTTATTGCTCTTTTTGTCAGCGCTCTGAGTGATGGGGTAAAGAGCTTTTGAGCAGTTTTGTCTCTTGTGTAAATAACGTTTTTCATTGTCTTTTCACCTTTCTTATATCCTCGCCCTCAAACAAGAATACGCTGTATTCTCCAAAGAGCCTTGATACTATTCTCTCCTCGTATTGAGCAGTCAGCTCTTTTGGGGTGAGATTGGTGGAAATTATAGTCGGCTTTGATGAAATAAGCCTTGTGTTTATAAGAGTATAGAAATACGATACAGAGCTCTTTGACTGGATTTCTGCACCGAGGTCGTCGATAATGAGCAGGTCTGCGTTCAGATATTTCTGAGAATCCTGCTTGTCGTCTCTGCCAAAGCGCTCACGTTCAAAGGCCGAAATTATATTCTGTGCGCTGTCATAGGATACGGAATATCCCTTCTCTATTACGCATTTTGCGATGGCTGACGATATATGCGTTTTGCCAAGTCCCGTACCACCTACAAAAAGAAGCGACTCTGCGCTCGAGTCGGAAAACTCGCTTGCAAAGGCTTTTGCACGGCTGAGTATCCTTGACATATTCTCACGAATCTTGCCAAACTGATAGAGTGTCAGGTCAAAATTATCAAAGGTCTGTTTTTCAAGATATTTGCCTATACCCGAGCTTCTGTAGCTCTGCTGAATAAGCGCCTTTTTCAAACAGTCGCACATCTTTATTCCAACGTAGCCCGTGTCCGAGCATTTTTCACACTCATATTTGACTTCGGTATAGTCGGCAGGATAGCCAAGTGCCTCGAGGCGCTGTTTTTTTTCAAGCTTAAGTGAAGAGAGTCTGTTCTCGAGCTTCTTGTATTCAGCATCTCTGTTTTCTTCACCGGATAAAGCTGCTGCAAAAATTCTGAGACCCGTTTCGGATAGCTCCTTGTCGATTTTCTCTATCTCGGAATCCTTTGCCCATACCTCATACGAGCGTCTTTCTGCCAGCTCTCTTGCCAGAGGTGCTTTTTCCTTGAATATTTCATAAACACTTTTCTCCATAGTCAAGTGTTCCTTTCGTTATTTTTTACTGCTTTCTACGGCAACCTTGAAAAAGTCGTCGAAGTCAACGTTTGACGAGCTACTCGGCTTCTTGTCACCAAGCTTGACGTCGTTGACGGTGGTAAAGCCTGCAACGTGCCAGCTCTTGATAATTGTGTTCATATAATCAATCGAGGGCTTGCTCGTATTGACAATCGTTCTTTCGTATGCCAGATCAATCATCTCGTCCGAAATATTCCACTTGAGCCAATCGGACAAGAAAGCCTTTTCCTTTGCCAATAGAGCTCTTGAGCCAATGCCCAGCATTTTTCTCATCTTGCCCTCGAAGGAGAGATAATTCTTTCTTTGTACTATGTATTCCTCTGCCTTCTGATAGGTGTCAATTCCACCGTCGGCAAAGCTGATAAGCAGCTTTTCAACGTATCTCAGCGAGCCCTTGCCCTCCGATACGCAATGCTCTATTGCCAGCATAATCACGTCGTATGGCATACACAGATAATCATTGAACGAATAAAGGGTTGACAGCTCGCTTGTATTAAACATTTTTCCGAGTCTCGCCGACGCATACTCAACAAGGTCCTTGAACTTGGTATTCGTGCTTGCCTTAGCAAGCTGTGCAGAGGTGTAAGACGGCTTTGCGCTCGGCGTATGCTTAACGCCCTCTTTTTGTTCGGGCTGAGGCTTTTGTTCAACGTTCTTTATGCTTCCTGCCTCGAGAAAATCAGCTCCTCTGAGAAAGGCGATTCCCTGCGAAAACTCACTGCTTGAAACCCCTGCTTTTTCGAGCGCTTCAATAAATTCACTCTCCGAAACGTATTCGTTTTCAAGCTCAAGAGAAGCAAGCACTACCAGCATTTTCAATTCAAATTCGCTTGCTTCGGCAAGCTTTTTTATTATTCTTCTCGGAAGAGCAAACGTGTCTTCCATGTGTTTCTTTTTTATTCTGTAGCCTTTAGTTGTCTGTCCCAACACCCTTGCCCCTTTCACTGTTTTTTAATATTTTATAATATTTTTCAAAAATAGTCAATAGCGAAATAATGTTTATACAAAATCTTTGTCCGATCTGATATAAATCACGCTTAATCGGGAAAATTAAAAGTGAAGTAATTCAATGAAAGGAAAGTTAACTTTATGAAAGCAATAGTTTTGGCAGGTGGTGAAGGGAAACGACTTCGCCCTCTTACTGCAACACGCCCCAAGCCACTAATGAGAATAGGCGACAGAAGTCTGCTTGACATAATGCTCGAAAGACTCAGTAAGCACGGAATAAACGAGGTAGCAATCACCCTTGGCTATCGTGGAGAGGACATCATCAGAGAAATCGGCAAATCCATACACTCCGTAAAAATCAAATACTATCACGAGGAAAAGCCCTTAGGTACTGCAGGCTGTGTGAAAAACTGCAAGGATTTCATAGACGGAGATACACTCATTCTCTCTGCCGATGCCCTTACCAATATAGATTTCACAGCTCTCATCAACGAGCACAACAAGAAAAAAAGCTCAATAACCATAGCAGTTACCGAGCGTAAAAACCCCAGACTTTACGGGGTTGTTGAGCTTGACAAGGATGAGCGCGTTACAGCCTTCAGTGAAAAGCCCGACCTTCCCGAATCAAGCAGCGCAATAATAAACTGTGGCATCTACGTCATAAACAAATCGGTTGTCGACCTGATTCCCGAGGACACCTTTTTCGATTTTGCAAACGACCTTTTCCCAATAGTTTTACAAAACGACCTTCCAATCTACGTCTATAAAACCAACGATTTCTGGTGCGATATCGGTTCTTTTGCCGAATACCGTCGTTCCAATCTTCTCACTCTTTCCAAGGAGTTTTTCGTAAATACAGTTGAAAATATTGCCCAAAAAGGTAAAATAAGCGATAGCATAATCGGTCAGGGAAGCCGAATACTCGATAAAGCCGTTATAAAGGACTCGGTTGTAGGACGTAATACCCGTATCGGCTCACGCACAAGACTCGACGGTTGTATTCTCGGAGACGGTGTCACCGTCGGAGAAAACGTCTCGATTTCATCAGGCGCTGTCGTCGGTGACTTTGCAATCTTAGGAGACGGTGTCAAAATAGAAGAGGGAGCACAGATACCACCGTATAGCGTTTATATGGGCTAAATTTCTTAGTCTTTTTTCGCAATACTTTGTCAACTTCAAAAAGGGAGATTTCGACGTACGAAAGTACGCCATCAATCTCCCTTTTCTCGTTTTCGCGTCTTGCGAAAAAATCCGTCGAAATTTTGCTTTTGGTTATATGCAAAATTACGGAAGAAAATCGCTCAAGCGATTTTCTTCCGTTTTTCAATGCATTATTTTTTATTTTTTCTTTCCTTGTCAAATTTGTCGTACGCCTCGATAATCTTAGTTACGAGGCTGTGGCGCACGACGTCCTTCGAGGTCAGATAGGTAATTGAAATTCCGTCGATACCCGATACTACGTTGAGGGCTTGCTTGAGTCCCGAGGACTTACCGTCGGGCAGGTCTATCTGGGTTATGTCTCCCGTGATGACTGCCTTCGAGTTGAAGCCGAGACGGGTGAGAAACATTTTCATCTGCTCCGGAGTGGTATTCTGCGATTCGTCGAGAATAATAAATGAATCATCAAGTGTTCTGCCTCTCATATAGGCAAGTGGCGCAATTTCTATCGTGCCCTTTTCCATATGTCTCTGGAAGCTTTCAATACCGAGCATTTCGTACATTGCATCATATAGGGGACGAAGATAGGGGTCAATTTTCGTCTGAAGGTCACCCGGAAGGAAGCCGAGCTTTTCTCCTGCTTCTACAGCCGGACGGGTGAGGATAATTCTATTCACCTCGCGCTTGCGAAGAGCTGTAACTGCCATTGCAACAGCAAGGTAGGTTTTACCCGTACCTGCAGGTCCTACGCCAAAGGAAATCGTGTTATTCGAGATAGCCTTGACGTAGTTTTTTTGTCCCACGGTCTTAGCCTTGATAGGCTTGCCCTTGGGGGTAATGCAGATGCACTCGCTGTTGATTTCACTGATTTCGGAAAGCCTGCCGTCAAGGCACATAGATATAGCATAGCTCACAGTTTGCTCGCTCAAATCCTCGCACATCTCGGCAGTTTTGGAAAGGTGTCTGATTAAATCTGCGCACTTTTTGACCTTCTCCTCACTGTCGCCCGAAATTTTTATTTCAAGGTCACGGTTCACAAGCACGACGTCGAGAGCCTTTTCGATTGCATTGGCGTGGGCATCTCCGACCCCAAAGATTTTTGATATCGAATCAATGTCGTCGCAAAAAATTGAAATTTCGTTTGCCATATTTTACTCCGTAATATTTATTTTCTTTTCTATTGCAATGTTTTCGGTAGCAGAAACCTCTGCTGTGAGTATGATGGACGTATCTGTCTTTTCGGTTGAAAAGCTCTCGCTTGTAACGGTTGCCGAGTCAAGCTCCGTTGATATAAAAAGCCGATATTCCTCGTACGCCCTTTCGAGCGCAAGCTCGGGAGAAATGAGCTGCTTTTCTTCCACGTAGTAGTTATAATAGCGCACTTCCTCGGTCAATGGCAGGCTCAAGCCAAATAAAGCTACGTCCTTTTGCTCGAGCTCAAGCTCGTAAAACCCCGATGGGTTTTTATTTTTTTTATGAAAGCTGTGCCCCAAAATCCGAACTCCCCTTGAAGCTACGGTGTGGGTATATATTTTTTCAACGCTTTCAAAGGGGATTTCAAAGCTGAGTGTCCGATTGGTCTTTGCATAAACCTTTCCTCTTGAATGCGTCAATAGCGTTTTGCCCGAGGTGGAGTCGATAAGACCACTCACGAGAAGCTGTCCCTTGGAGACGGTGTCTCCGATTTGAAAAAGGCTCTGTCCGTCAACGACGAGAGAAGAGACAATCACTCCGTCGCAGTCAGCAACCAGATTATAGGGCTGACTCGGGGCGCTCTCCTTTGACGAGGTGCGCCTTTCGTGGACTACTACGTCGGCTACCATTCCGTGTATATTGATTGACAAAAAAGACAGCTCGTGACACCGTTGAAGTGCAACGTTTTGTATTTCGTTGACGTCAATGGTGTTCTTTTTGACACCTTCTCTGAAGCCACAGTCCGACAACAGCTTTATTATCTCGGCATCATCAAGCTCTTCGTTCCCTTCTATTCTAACACTCCAGACATAAAAAGTCGATAGGTAAATCAAAAAAAGTGATAAAATTATACCAAAAATTATACCAAGACGCTCTCTTAATGCAAAAATCGGAGTGAGTGCCCCCTCGTAAGAGACGCTTATTGTACAGCCGACCCGTCTTGCCCACTCGATTAATGCTTTTTTCGATTGAAGGTTAGTTAAAAAAGAAAAGCCGTTTTTCTCACGCCTTGGCTTTGAGAAGCTCAGGTCGGATTTTACAAGAGCCGACAGCAGCCCTTCTGGTTTTTCGGTTTCGATATAGCATCTCAGGGCAAGCAGTCTCATAAAAAGCTCCTCTTCCCGAAAATAATCGTTGTAATTCGTCCACTGATAAGAATTGAATCAAGAGACTTATGCTCCAGCTTCAGCCGTCGTCCTTCAACAGTAATAATCTTTCCAACTGCTATCAATTGAATACAGTCCTCCTCCCACTTGTGAACGCATTTTATTCCGTCAATCAGCATTCCCTCGTTACCGACAAATACGTATGGAGTCAAAAGCTCTGCGATTTTTTCCATCTTCTTTAGCCCTTTCTGTTTTTTATCATATAGGAAATTGCTTTGAATCAACCTCGCCGTTTTGCCTTGTTTTAGTTTTGAAAAAGTAAGGATAGGCGAGATTTGCCAGTGGCGGCTCGCCACTTTTTTATATAAGAATATGACGCAGGGTGATGAAATATAATAGCAAAAAGGAGAACTGTATGAGTGTACTTTATATTGCAATGGCGATTCTGATACTTACAATGCCCGAGGCGTGTTCCGAGGCAACCGAGCTATCCCTTACAGCCCTGAAATGCGTAGTGGTCAAAACGCTTTTTCCAATGATGGTCTTAACCAGATTAATCTCACATTCAAGGGGCTTTTCAAAATTCACAGGACTTCTCTCCCACAGCTTTTTATGGAGACGGCTGAGGCTGTCCGACTCCCTTTTGGGCATTGTTATTACGGGCTGGGTATCAGGACTGCCCTCCTCGGCAAAAAGCATCTCAGAGCTGAAAGCAAAGGGAGTAATAACTCAAAGGGAGGCAGATAAAGCTCTTGCACTATCCTCAATTCCAAGTCCTGCCTTCGTTATAGCCGTCGCTTCAAAAAGCCTTCGCGTCGGAATTGTGAGATTTATTGTACTTATTTTAGTTGCTTATTTCGTGGCGCTTTGTCTTCCGAGTGAAAGGAGTGAAGGTAAGGACTCGGAGGGTGGTATGAGCTTTGTCAACGCAATTTCCGGCTCTGTCTCATCGGCAATTCTGGTCTCGGGGAATATAGTATTCTTCTCACTCGCCTCAACTCTTCTTTCGGCCTTGTTTCCGATAGCCAAAGAGATAATATATCCGATTTTTGAAATGGGAAGTGGAGTGGTTTTTGCCTCGGGCAAGGAATGGATAATTGCTCTTTCGATCGGCTGGTGTGGAGTCAGCGCAATGCTCCAGCTTCACTCGGAAGCCCCTCAGCTATCCCTGAAGCCATATATTATTACTCGTATTATATCTGCCTTCATTTTGGTTTTATGCGAAAAAATACTGTAAACTACTTGCAAAAATCTCATTTTAGATGTATAATAAAAGGTACTAAATTTATGGAGGAGAACTATGAAAAAGCGTGACCTTCCCGAAAAGGCTTGTGCTTATTGTGAAAACGGACAAAAGCTCATTGATAACGAAAGCACACTCTGCAAGTATAAGGGCCCCGTTGCAAGTCATCATTCTTGCCGTCGTTTTGTATTTGACCCCCTTAAAATAGAGTATGAGCCTAAAAAAATTAAAATAACAAAGATTGAGACATTGTAGTATGTATAAAATTTTAGAAAAAGAAATATTAAATCCAAGCGTCGTTAAAATAACTATAGAAGCACCCAAGGTTGCAAAAAAAATAATGCCCGGTCAATTTATCATACTTATGGTAGACGAAAAGGGTGAGCGAGTGCCCTTTACCGTAGCCGATTTTGACAGAGAAAAGGGCAGCGTGACTATTATATTCCAGATTGTCGGAGCAACGACAATGAAGCTTGCCGAGAAAGAGGTGGGCGAATATATTGCAGAATTTGCAGGCCCTCTTGGCAGACCCACCGAGTTTGGCGAGGTCAGTCGTGTGGCAGTAGTCGGAGGAGGTCTTGGCTGTGCAATTGCTTATCCTCAGGCTAAATATCTTTTCTCACAAGGAGTAAAGGTCGACATAATTGCAGGCTTCAAGAATCGTGACCTTGTAATTCTGGAAAACGAAATGAAGGCTGTATCGGATAATCTTTATATCACTACAGATGATGGCTCTTACGGAGATAAGGGGCTTGTTACCGATAAATTGAGGGCTCTTGCAGGCATTGAAAAATATGACCTTGTAATTGCAATCGGACCCGTTATAATGATGAAGTTCACAGAGCTTGTGGCAAGAGAATTTTCCATGCCTATAATCGTCAGCCTCAATCCGATTATGATAGACGGAACGGGTATGTGCGGTTGTTGCAGAGTAGTGGTTGACAATCAGGTGCGCTTCGCTTGTGTTGACGGACCTGACTTTGACGGACACAAGGTCGATTTTGATGGACTTCTCAGCAGAAACAGAGCTTATATAGAGCAAGAAAAAGAGAGTGCCGAGAAGCATCGTTGCCGAATCGGCAGAACGGACAGGTAGGTGATAAAAATGGCTAATATGCAAAAAGAAAAAACACCAATGCCACTTTTGTCGCTGGTTAAAAGGCAGACGAGCTTTGAAGAGGTTGCACTCGGTTATTCGGCAGAGGAGGCTGTAAACGAGGCGAAGAGATGTCTTAACTGCAAGAATGCGCCTTGTCGAACAGGCTGTCCCGTCGGAATAGATATTCCTGCTTTTATTGCAAGGGTTGCCGAGGGCGATTTTGAAGGCGCTTATGAAATTATACAAAAGGACAATTGTCTTTCGGCTATAAGTGGAAGAGTCTGCCCTCAGGAAAGACAGTGCGAGGGCAAGTGTGTCAGGGGTATCAAGGGCGAGAGCGTTGCCATTGGCAGACTTGAGCGCTTTGTATCCGATTATATGAGAGCAAAGGAGAAGTTTGCTAAACCCGAAACCAACGGCAAGAAAATTGCGATAATCGGAACGGGACCTGCAGGACTTTCGTGTGCCGGTGAGCTTCTGAATAACGGCTTTGAGGTAACCTTGTTTGAGGCTTTCCACAAGGCAGGTGGCGTTCTCGTTTACGGAATACCCGAATTCCGTTTGCCAAAGCAGATAGTAGCCGAAACACTTGACTCACTTATTGCACGTGGTGCAAAGCTTGAGACCAATACGGTTGTTGGCAGAACGGTAACCATTGACGAGCTCTTCGAGATGGGGTATTCGGCAGTATTTATTGGCTCGGGCGCAGGACTTCCTATGTTTATGGGAATAGAGGGAGAGGCGCTTATCGGCGTTCTTTCGGCAAACGAGTATCTGACAAGAACCAATCTTATGAAGGCGTATCTTGACGATTACGATACCCCACGTGTAAAGAGCCGTAGGGTGGCTGTTGTCGGCGCAGGTAACGTTGCAATGGACGCAGCACGTTGTGCTGTAAGACTTGGTGCAGAAGAGGTCAGTATAGTATATCGCAGGGGCGAGGATGAAATTCCTGCCCGTGCAGAAGAGGTAGAGCACGCAAAGGAAGAGGGTGTAATTTTCCGTCTTTTGACTTCACCCGAAAAGATTATAGGTGATGAGACGGGCAGAGTTAAATCAATACTTTGTTACAAGACCGAGCTTGGCGAACCCGATGCCTCGGGCAGAAGACGTCCCGTAAGAGTGCCGGATTCGGAATTCGAATTAGAGGTTGACACCGTTATAATGGCTCTCGGTACGACACCGAATCCTCTTTTGAAGGACACGACCCCTGGGCTTGAATCCAATAGCCGTGGCTGTCTTATAACGAGTGACGGAATAACGACAACAAGGGAAAACGTCTACGCAGGAGGAGACGCAGTCACAGGCGCTGCAACCGTTATACTTGCAATGGGAGCAGGCAAGGAAGCTGCAAAGAAAATTACTCAGTCCCTTAGCTGAAACGATATTTGAATAAAAAAGCGACGAGCCGTCGCTGGCGAATCTCGCCTATCCTTACTTTTTCTAAACTAAAGCAAGGCAAAACGGCGAGGTTAATTCAAAGCAATTT
>JAZNRH010000092.1:0-17567 GCA_045590615.1 Eubacteriales bacterium | reverse complement strand
CAACAAGATAGAAGTGGTATTAAACGAAGAGAAAAAGGTAACCGCGGAACTGAAATATGTTCCCTTATACTGATTCGTGGCAACACCATTGGCGGGCATTTCAATGCTGCTGGGAACCCCAAGGTTTAGACAAAAATATTAGCTTGCTTGAGAATGAGTTCGGTATTGCACCGGACTCATTCCTTTTAATTTCATAGAAATTCTTTCGTTCGTATAATTTCATTGTAACTCAAATGGTGTTCCCGCATATCCATAAAACACCTATTTTGAATTCTGCATTATAATTTTTATTTCCTTTTTTCGCATAAAAATATGCACCTCCAAAAGTGTCTAACTTTTGGGGTGCATATCAAAAAAACAAGGTGCGTTTATTCTTTTATTTATTTTCAGCTGCAGTATCTGTACTGTTGGTTGTATCATTGGTATTTGAGGAATCTTTTTGTGCAGTTTCATCTGCTGTAGCTTCTGCATCTTTATTTTCTTCGTTGCTACGCTGATGCTTTTCGTCACGCATTTTTTCCAAATCTTCAACCGTTACGTCATTTTCCATTGCAGATTTGAACTGATCGGCATCCATAATTTCATTCTTTATAAGATAGTCTGCAACAAGGTGAAGCTTGCCCATATATTGCTTGATAATTTCGGTGCAATGTGCATAAGCCGTATCGATTATATTACGGATTTCATCGTCAATTTCAGCGGCAATTTTTTCGGAGAAGTTCCTTGAATTTGAAAAATCTCTTCCAAGGAAAACCTCGTCATTGCCATGCTCTGAGCCGTAAACAATAGAACCGAGCTTTTCACTCATACCGTATCTCGTAACCATATTACGAGCAATCTGAGTTGCTCTTTGAATATCGTTTGAAGCACCTGTCGTAAAGTCCTCAAACATAAGATATTCTGCAACACGGCCACCAAGCAAGGAGACAATTTCTTCCTTCATATGCTTGCGAGAAGTGAAATACTTATCCTCTTGTGGAACGGAGAGAGTATAACCACCCGTTCTTGCAGTAGGAATTATAGAAATCTGTTGTACAGGGTCAAGAGTATCAAGGGCAAAATGGGCAATAGCATGACCTGCTTCGTGATATGCAGTCATTTTGGTTTCGAGCTCATTGCGCTTAAGTGATTTCTTGGCTGTACCAACTATAATCTTAATAGAAGCTTCTTCTATTTCACTCATACCAATCAGTCTTTTACCCTTGCGCGCAGCAAGGAGTGCTGCCTCATTAAGAAGGTTAGCCAAATCTGCACCGGTAAATCCAACGGTCGTTTTTGCAATTGTAAGCAAATCAACGGATTTTTCAAACGGCTTGTTCTTAGAATGAACCTTGAGAATTGCTTCTCGTCCGTTGATATCGGGGTAATTCACAGTGACTTGTCGGTCAAATCTGCCCGGTCTTAAAAGTGCAGGGTCAAGAATGTCAGGTCTATTTGTAGCTGCAATAACAATAACGCCATCGTTAGCGCCAAAGCCGTCCATTTCTACAAGCAATTGGTTGAGGGTTTGCTCTCTTTCATCGTGGCCACCACCAAGACCTGCGCCTCTATGTCTGCCCACGGCATCAATTTCGTCAATAAATACAATGCTCGGTGAGGTTTTTCTTGCAGTTTCAAATAAGTCTCTGACTCTCGAAGCACCTACTCCGACATACATTTCAACGAAATCTGAACCTGAAATAGAATAGAACGGTACACCTGCCTCACCGGCTACAGCCTTAGCAAGAAGAGTTTTACCTGTACCGGGAGGGCCAACAAGTAGTACGCCTTTAGGGATTCTTGCACCGAGATCAATAAATTTTTGAGGATTTTTCAAGAACTCTACGATTTCTGAAAGCTCTTCCTTTTCTTCATCTGCACCTGCTACGTCGCCAAATAGAACCTTGTTTTTCTCATCAGAGCCAAGCTTAGTTCTTGCTCTGCCAAAGTTGTTGAGCTTTCCACCTTTGCCTCCGGCCTGATTCATAAATGAGAACCAGAGCACGACAAACACGATTAGAATTATAATGTAAGGAAGAAAGGAAACCCAAAAAGGAATTGGTTTTGGAGCGACGTATTCATATTCAGATATAATTCCATCTTTATATTGCTGTCTTACGGTTTCGCCGAGATAATCTTCGAAAATATCAATATTTCTTAAAGAATATTTGATAATTTCTGCTTCTTGGTTTTTTTCTGACTTTAAGGTTAGAAGCAGAGTATTATCATCGTCTATGCGAAAGGATTCTACTTGCTCATTATTGAAATATTTAATTACGTCACTAAAAACGATTTCATCGCTTTGTGAATTCAATAGAGCAGTAGTTGCCCAAAGAATAGCAAAAATTAAAATAATGTAAAAGCCTATGACCTTAAAGCTGTTTTTCATTTTCATTAGTACACATCACTCCAAAATTAGTTTTCATATATTTCGCGTTTCAAAATACCTACGAACGGCATATTTCTATACTTTTCGGCATAATCAAGTCCGTATCCGACAATGAATTCGTCGGGAACCTTAGCACCAAGGAAATCTACGTGAACTTCTACTTCTCTTCTTTCAGGCTTGTCGAAAAGAGCGCAAAGTGTTACTGATTTATTTCCTTTTTCTCTAAGTGTGGTTAAAAGCTTTGATAAGGTTTTTCCGGAGTCTATAATATCCTCAACAATAACGATATTAGAGTTTGAATCAACAAGCACCTCAGGATTTTTACCCACTTTGATATTTACTTCTCCCGAAGACTTTGTATTTCTGCCGTAAGAAGAAGCAAACATGAATTCTATTTCAAGAGGCAGATTGATTTTTTTGACAAGATCAGATACAAATTGAAAAGAGCCATTGAGTACACCAACGATAACAAGCTTTTCATTGTTGACAAGAACACTTTCGGCAAAGCGTTCTGTAATCTGATTGGCTACATTTTCGACAATTTTATCAAGCTCTTCAGCAGAAAACAACACTTTTTCAATGTCGTCTGATAAGTTATATGATAATGATTTGATGTCCGTTTTCATAAAAATATACCTTTCAACAGTCTAAATTTTAAAAGTCCAATGACAGCGAATACAATTCACCATCACTATTTTTACATCTGTCTGCAATCCCTAAGCCTGCAACCCATACAATACCGGTTTCGTCACAAACTATCGGAAATTGTGAGCGAAGATATGACGGGATTTTTTCGTCAATCATATATTTCTTTATGCTTCTTGTAATTCCTCTGCAAATGAATGAATCGCCTTCTTTTCGAGAACGCGCAATAAGTGATGAATTAATTATATTATATTTTATTAAAATGTTCTTTGTTAATTTGTGAACTTTTAAGTTTTTTAATTCATTTTCTTTATTTCTGTTCTCGTAATCAGCAACAGTTTCTAACCATACTGAAAAAGCAGAATTCGGAATCTTATTTTCGCCGAGCTTAAGCTTGATTTCAAATCCTTCATTTTCGATAGTTTCATTCAGAATTTCGAGTGCTTCATAACCTTTTTGAAGTACTAATTTGTCATTCAAGAAAATTTTTTGACCCGTATTACCATTATTAATCAAATCAACTATCAAATCAAATTGCTTATAAGAAATGTTAAATAACACTTCTTTTGATATTACTTTATATAATATGTTGTAATAAGCAATGTTGCTTGATATTTTCTTCAGAGAATTGATTAAAAGAGGCTTTGGGTTTTCTTGATAATATTTATCAACTTCAAGGTCAATCAATGCTTCATTTGAACGAACTATATTTGAAAAGCTTAATGCTGTGTCATCAAAAGAAGGTGCGATTTCGTATATCTTGGGTAAAATATTATGTCTGACATAATTTCTTGTATATACATTATCTTTATTGGTTGAATCGGTTACAAATTCTAAAGAATTTCTTTCACAGTAATCTATAATTTCCTTTGTTGTATGCGCAATAAGAGGTCTAATAATATTGCCTCTTTGAAACGGAATTCCTTTTGCGTTTGAATTTCTCAACAAGGTCATTATAACAGTTTCGCTATTGTCACTCGCCGAGTGCGCAGTTGCGATTTTATTACAGTTGAATTGCAAAGCAATGCGCTCAAATTCGGCATATCTGATTTTACGTGCATTTGCTTCGAGTCCTTCGTCGTTTTGAGACGCTATTGCCGGTACATCGACGGTTGAAGTATAGAAATCAACCGAAAGCTTTTGACAAAGATTTTTCGAAAAAAGCTGGTCAGAATCAGCTTCCTCTCCCCTTATGCCGTGATTAAGATGATATGCACACAATTCGATACCCAAGTAAGAAGAAAGCTTTTTCAACGCATAAAGAAGCGCCACAGAATCCTTGCCACCCGAAAGAGCAACAAGGACTCTGTCACCAGATTTGAGCATATTATATTTTTTTATAGAATTAATCAGCTTAATTTCAAAATTATCAGTTTTCCTCATACGTACTATCCAAGGTTGTAAATCGTGTATACTGACCTTCCCAGCCCATTTTTACAGTTCCTGTTGAACCGTGACGGTTTTTAGCAACAATAACCTCGGCAATATTGTCGCCACCTGTTTGAACATTATCTTTTGACGTATCTGTCGGGTCTTTATAGTATTCTTCTCGATACAAGAAAATAACTATATCTGCATCCTGCTCAATTGCACCCGAGTCTCTGAGGTCAGAGAGCATAGGCTTTTTACTCGTTCTCGATTCGGTACCACGAGAAAGCTGAGCACACGTAATGACAGGCACTCCAAATTCCTTTGCCATAATCTTGAGATTTCTTGAAATATCTCCGACCTCTACAACACGGTTATCGGTGTGCTTGTCAGATTGCATAAGCTGTAGATAGTCAATTACAATAAGGCCGAGATTTTTAATTCTACGAAGCTTAGCCTTCATTCTCGTAACGGTTACGTCGCTCGAATCATCTATATATATCTGAGTTTTTGAAAGGGCTGTAGCAGCTTTTGCCAAAGCTTGAAACTCTTCAGGAGAAATATCGCCCTTTCTGAGCTTGTAGCTGTCAATTCTCGCTTCACTCGAAAGCATACGGGCAACGAGCTGAGTGTTTGACATTTCAAGTGAAAATATTGCAACGCTCTTGTTTTGGTGCATTGCAACCTGAGAGGCAATGTTCAGCGCAAAGCTCGTTTTTCCCATACCGGGACGCGCACCAATTAAAATAAGGTCACCCTTACCCATACCTACGAGTACTTTGTCAAGCCCCGGATAATACGTTGGAGTACCGTTGGCTGACTCAGGGTCGTGCATCAGTGAATCAAGTTGCTTGTAATACTCAAGAATTACGTCGTGTACCGAAACGAAATCACTTGTAATCATTCCTTGAGTAAGCGCAAAAACCTTTGATTCAGCAGAGTCAACAAGACTTGCAACGTTGTCGGTATCCTGATATGCAGTCTCTGTAATTTCCTCTGAAACAGAAATAAGCTTACGAAGAAGAGCCTTGTCTCTGACAATTTTAGCATAATCGGAAATATTAGAAACCGAGGGAACCATTTCACAAAGCTGTTTAACGTAATTCTTTGCGTTATCCTCATCATAAGAGCCCGAAGAAACAAGATTGTTAAGCAGAGTTATAAGGTCAATGCTTCTGCTTTCAAGATACATACTTTGTAAAATAGCATAAATCTCCCTATGCTTTTCTACATAGAAGTCATCGGCTTTTATAATTTCTGTAACCTGCGCAAGACGTTCGCCGTCGAGAATAATAGAACCAATTACAGCCTGTTCAGCTTCCAAGGAATATGGAACCTGTCTCATAAACGGCGATGGTGAATTATTCGCAGTCTTATTTTCTGTGTTGCTCATATTAATATACTTCCTACTTTATTTCTTTTCGGTAACAATTACGTTAAGCTTTCCTGTAACCTCAGCATAAAGCTTAACGTCAAAGGTGTAGCTTCCAAAAGCCTTGATGGTATCGCCCATAACGATTTTTCTTTTATCGATTACGATGCCAGTATCCTTTGCAAGAGTTTCGGAAATTTCCATAGAGGTTACAGAACCGTAAAGCTTACCTTCAACACCTGCTGTTGCAGAGATCTTTACCACTACGCTGTTAAGCTTTTCGGCAAGCTGTTTAGCTTCGTTTCTCTCAGTTTCAATTCTGAATTTCTCTGCGCTTTCACGATTTTTAAGCTCGTTAATCTCTTTAGCGCCTGCAATTATTGCAAGTCCCTTAGGAAGTAGGAAATTTCTTGCATATCCGTCAGAAACGTCAATGCACTCCCCTTTTTTTCCTTGAGACTTAACGTCCTTTGTGAGTATTACTTTCATAATTTATACCTCAATCTTTCTTTTCTGTGTCTAAATATTCATCAATTGCTTTCTTTAACATCTGTAAAGCATCAGACATTGTAACCTCATTTACCTGTGCACCTGCAGAATCGTAGTGTCCGCCACCGTCAAGCTTTTCAAGAATGAGCTGTACGTTAACGGTACCGACTGATCTTGATGAAATGTGAACTGTGTTATCAATCATACATAGAGCAAACGAAGCCAAAACACCATTTACCGTCAAAAGCTTATCTGCAACCTTTGATGCAGATATTTTATCCTCAGAAGTACCTTCGTCTTCAAGGACAGAAATAGCAATAATATCTCGATAAATAACTACGTTGCTTGTAAATCTTGCTTCTCTTGAAAAGTCTTCGAAGCTTTCTTTGAACATATCACTTATTTCGGAAGGAGCAGCTCCCTCACCTCTTAGATAAAGAGCCGCCGAGAAGGTTCTGACACCCGTATTCTTGGAAAATTGCTTTGTATCAAGCACCATTCCTGCAAATAATAGCTCAGCTTCTTCCTTGAGTAAAGAACCGGGCTGAGTTACTTGTTCGAGAATTTCCGAAACAAGCTCAGAGGCCGAAGAAGCCGAAGGCTCTATATAAGTTATGTGAGGCTCGACGATAAATTCACCTGTTTTTCTGTGATGGTCTATAATGACTACGTCCTTGACGTTTTCGTAAATATCCTTTGACTCGAATATTGCCGAGTTATTTACGTCACACACAATAAGCAAGGTGTCCTTTTGGATAAGGTCCTGACCTGCATAAGCGTCAATAAATACATTCTCGTATTTATTCATTGCAGAAATTTTGTTTGACAGTCTCATGTAATTCGGGTCAGAAAGATTTGCAACTATATTGACCTTGGGATTATATTCAAGAGCAAGCTTTGCAATACCTACGCATGAGCCTATTGAATCGTGGTCGGCAAACTTGTGTCCCATAATCAAAACGTTTGAGCTATTTGCAATTAATCTTATAAGGTCCTGAGCAATAATTCGCGAACGGATTTTAGTTCTCTTTTGTACAGTCTTAAACCTGCCACCGTAAATCTCGCTGGTTTCGTCAAACTTAATTACCGCCTGGTCTCCTCCCCTTTGCATGGCTAAGTCGATTGCCTGGTGAGCTACCGTATTCTTTTCGGCAAAGGTAGCATTTTCAAGACAGGCGACGCCTATTGAAAGAGTAGCAAAGGTATCTGTTTCCTTTTCGCAGAGCTCTCTTACTTTATCAAGAATATCGAACTTATTTTCGGTTATCACAGAAAGCATATCCCTGCTGAAAATACCGATGTACTTATCGTGTTCAAATTCTTTGACAATTCCGTTAAGGTTTTCAACCCATTCATAAATCAAGGTGGATACCTTTGCAGTAACAGCACGATAATTGTTTATCATAGTGCCACCTGCATCGTAGAAATTATCGATGTAAATGTACATTACGATTGGATTATTGAGAAATATCTTTTCTTCAAGCTTTTGTACATCGGTCATATCATGCCACATTGTAATATAAAAGGCATCGTTAGAAAACGTCGCAGCATGTCTGTATGAAATAACCTTATATTTGATTCCCGACAACGAAGCATATAGCTCCTCACCACTTGAATTGTCAGATAAGCTTTCCTTAAGGTGATTGAGATTCAACTTAGTTTCAAGCAGGTCATTGATGTTAGTTCCGTACAATGCTGCTGAATCCTTATCCTCAACGAATTTTTGATTATACCAAAGAATGACTCCGTCGTCGTCAAGAATTGCAACGGGCGTATCTAAATTCATCAAAAATTCAACCGAAACGTTATTGAGGATTTTATCCTTTTTTGATTTTTCACCATGCGCTTTAGTATTGGACAGGTAGAATGCAATGAGCAAAGAAACGTACACAAAAACAAAAATTATACCAATGTATAAAGCTCTTGCATCGAATTTAACGGCGCAAACCGTGAAAAAGACAAGCATTAATGCAATGGCGATAATTTCGTTTTTGAAGCTCTTTAATGCTGAAATTAAGAAGTTTTTCATAATATAAACTCCTTTGCTAAATTATCTGAATTATTATTATAACACAAAACAGACAATAAGTAAATAGCTAAATCAAGGTTGTTTGATTTTCTTCTATGTCTATTTCGTTATAAACCAAGCCAACAGAAGGGATTTTATTCTTTCTGTACTTTGGGAGGGGCTTTTTCTTCATATCATCGACCTGACAAACGTAATCAACCTTGTCGTTTGCCTTGAGAGTAACTACTTGAACTCCAATTGAAGTTTTTGTAGATTTTAAGGGTACTAATGCTGTATTGATAACAACAGCCTTGCCCAGATGAGTCTTTATAAATATATCCTTTTCCTCACCTTTGTTGAGTACCTGCATATAAGCAACACTCTGAGTAGGACAAAACGCTCCTGTAAGCTTCTTTCTGTTATTCTTGGTTGCAAAACCTGCCATAGGAATAATTACGCATTTTCCGTTTTCAAAGGCTATGAACAAGCGTTTATCAAAATCATCTACAGCTGTGAAGAAAATCGGTTTTTCGTCTTGCTCAAACTCAAGTTTAACAGGAACGAATTCTCCAAGCGAAGAGGCTTTTACGTTTTCAAATGCAGAAAGACGTGTCTTATACGCCTGCGCCTTGTCAGTAAAGAAAATCAGCTCGGATTTACTCGAAATTTCGCCCGAGAAAATAATCTTGTCGCCTTCTTTCAGCTTTTGAACATCGCTTCCTCTAAGTGATTGGAAGGTTATTCTCTTGAAATAACCTTCTGCTGTCGCAACTGCAAAAGCTGTAAATTCTTCCTCCGGCTCTTCGGTAACGTCGTAGGTTTCAACCTTATCATAAATAATATCTGTTTTTCTTGGTTTACCGTATTTTTCTTTAATCTGGGTCAGTTGCTTTATGATCATACGGTTGAGCTTGGAAGTGCTCTTCAGGATTGATTCTAATTCCTCAATCTCGTCCTTGAGATTTTTAATCTGTGCAGTCTTCTTAAGAATATGCTCCTTGTTGAGATTTCTGAGCTTGATGTCTGCAACGTATTCTGCCTGCAACACGTCAATATCAAAGCCGTCGCAAAGATTTGGTACAACGTCAGCGTCGTTCTCTGTTCGACGTATAATTGCAATAGCCTTATCAATATCGAGCAAGATCTTTTCAAGACCTTCAAGTAAGTGCAAGAGAGAATTCTTTTGCTGAAGGTCATAGTATATTTCTCTTCTCAGACATTCGGAACGAAAGGCATGCCACTCGGTTATGATATCCTTTACGCCAAGTTGCATTGGAGTACCCGAAATAAGAATATTAAAGTTGCACGAAAAATCGTCCTCAAGAGGCGTTAACTTGAAAAGCTTTGTCATAAGCTTGTCTACATCTGTGCCACGTTTAACATCAATAGCTATTTTCAAGCCCTTCAAATCAATTTCGTCTCGAACGTCAACTATTTCCTTGACTCTTCCCGACTTTACTAATTCTGCAAGCTTATCAATTATAGTTTCGGCATCGGTTGTATATGGAATTTCATATACCTCAATGCAGTTGCTGGATTTGTCAAATGTGTACTTGGAACGTATTTTGACAGTTCCTTTGCCACAGTTATATATCAAATCCATCTGCTCTTTGTTATAAACGATATTACCACCCGTCGAAAAATCAGGTCCGAGCAAGGTTGTCGTAATATCAAAATTTTCATCCTTTATCAAACCGATTGTAGTATCACAAATCTCAGCAAGATTGAAGGAACAAATAGAGCTCGCCATACCAACGGCAATACCCATATTAGGCGTTACTAAAACGTTTGGGAACGAAACAGGAAGAAGCTTCGGCTCTTTCATGGTGCTGTCGTAGTTATCAACGAAATCTACTGCTTCTTTGTCGATACCACTAAACAACTCTGTACAAAATTGTTCAAGCTTAACTTCGGTATAACGTGAAGCGGCAAAAGCCATTCTCGAATATTGCTTACCAAAGCTTCCTTTGGAATCAACAAGTGGGTGCAAAAGGGCCTCGTTACCTCTTGTAAGACGCACCATCGTTTCGTATATAGCCATATCTCCGTGGGGGTTAAGCTTCATTGTCTGTCCTACAACGTTAGCCGATTTCGTTCTGTCGGCATTTTGAGAAAGCAATCCCATTTTATACATCGTATACAAGAGCTTTCTGTGAGCAGGCTTAAATCCGTCTATTTCGGGTATAGCTCTTGAAATAATCACGCTCATCGAATACGGCATATAGTTAGTTTCAAGAACGTCAGTAATAGGTTGCTCTCTGACCTCTGCAAAAACGAGTTCTTCCTGTTGTATATCTTTTTTCTTTTTAGCCATATAAGACCTCACACATCAGCAATATCTACATACTTATAACCGTTTTCAGCAATAAAACGTTTACGTCCCACAAGGTCGTCTCCGAGAAGTATATTGAACATCTCATAGGTTTTTTGCTCGTCCTCGGGGGTGATTTTTATAAGTCTGCGAGTTGCCGGATTCATAGTAGTTTTCCACATCATTTCGGGTTCGTTTTCGCCAAGACCCTTTGAACGCTGAATCGAATACTTCTTTCCTTGAAGCTTATCAAGGATTTCTGTTTTTTCTTTTTCGTCATAAGCGAAATAAATCTCGTCCTTGCATTTAATTTCATACAAGGGAGACTCTGCAATATATATCTTACCCATTCTGATGAGAGTAGGCAAAAGTCTGTAAATCATTGTCAGAATAAGTGTTCTGATCTGAAAGCCGTCCTCGTCGGCATCGGTACAGATAACAATCTTATTCCACTTCAAAGCATTTATATCAAAGTCGACGAGCTGCTTGTTGGCACGTGATTTGATTTCGACGCCACAGCCAATGACCTTGAGCAAATCTACAATAATGTCGCTCTTGAATATCTTATCATATCCTGCCTTGAGACAGTTGAGCGTTTTACCCCTTACGGGAATTACGGCTTGAAATTCTGAGTCTCTTCCCGTCTTAACCGATGCAAGAGCCGAATCACCCTCAACTATATAGAGCTCACGTCGTTCGATATCCTTACTTCTGCAATTAACGAATTTTTCTACTCTGTTTGAAATATCAATCGAAGAAGTTAATTTTTTCTTTATATTTAATCTTTCTTTTTCTGCACTTTCACGGCTTCGCTTGTTGATTAAAACCTGTGCTGCAATTCTTTCTGCATCGGCAGGGTTTTCAGCGAGATACGCTTCAAGCTCGTGAGAAAAGAAATCGGTCATTGCCTTCTCGATAAACGCGTTCGTAATTGCCTTTTTGGTTTGGTTTGCGTATGACGCTTGAGTAGAGAAGGAATTAACAACAAAAATTAAGCAATCCTCTATATCCTGAAATCCGATTTTTTGCTCGGTTTTGGAATACTTATTATTGTTCTTGAGATATTGGTCAATTACTTTGACAAAAGCTGCTTTGGTAGCCTTATCTGGAGAACCTCCATGCTCAAGATAGCTTGAGTTATGATAATACTCTATTTTACAAGCTCGTGTACTGAAGCACATTACCGAATTGATTTTAAGCTTGTAATCTGATGCATCTGCCCTATCTCTGCCCACTCTTTCAGCCTGCCATACAACCGGAAGAGTAAGAGTCTTTCCCTTGATTTCATCATCGTCACTGTCAATGGGGGTATCTTCGTTGTCGGAATTAATTCCTGCAAGCTGATTTACATAGTCGAGAATACCGTTTTGATAAAGATATGAAAAGCTGTGAGTTTTTCCTTCTTCATCTTCATATTCAAGATTTAATGTAAGACCCGAATTCACAATAGATTGCTTTTTGAGAGTTTCACAGAAAAACTCCATTGGCATCTGAATGTCGGTAAATACGTCAAGGTCAGGCTTCCAGGTAACTGTAGTTCCCGTTTTTTTTCTGGGACACTCTTCCTTGATAAGCTCAGTTACAGGCTCACCTTTTTTGAAACTGATTGAATACTTTGTACCGGCTGTACAAGCAGAAACGTCCATAAACTCAGAGCTGTATTGGGTAGCACATGCGCCAAGACCGTTAGTGCCGAGCGAGTATTCGTAAGAGGAATCCTCACTGTCGTTATTATATTTTCCACCAGCATAAAGCTCACAATAAACGAGCTCCCAATTGTATTTTTGCTCGTTTTCATTCCAATCGAGAGGAACACCTCTGCCAAAGTCCTCGACGGTAATTACCATATCTTTTGTAACCTTGACATTAATTATGTTACCGTAGCCCTCGCGCGCCTCGTCGATTGAGTTTGAAAGAATTTCAAAAAACGAATGCTCACATCCCTCGAGTCCGTCAGAACCGAAAATTACTGCAGGCTTCTTTCTGACTCTTTCTGCTCCCTTTAATCTTGATATACTTTGTGCTGTATATTTTTTTGCCATATAACACCTCTGAATAAAAAATTACTATATTTTGTATATTATAACTCATTTTTACAAATATTTCAACTATTTATGGCAATATTTTTTCTAAATATCCTTCCCTCACTCCACTGTCGGATACAAGAATTGTACTCGGCTTTATATATTTTACGATACATCTGTATGCAACCGACGACGGAGAAATCGTTTTTGTTCGTTCAGGAATAATTTTTTCAGCTTCAAAATAAAAATCTTTATCACGAAGCTTATTAATAACTCTTGTAAAATCCGAGCCGTCAGCCCGAAGGTTTCTATTTTTCTTGTCGTTATAAATAACCTTGCAAACAGCTCTCGCGCTGCCACCTATCAAAAAGGTCGGACAATTCAATTCTTTTACGTAGTTACATTTTTCCAACTGTTTATTAACGTATTTTTCTATATTGTCAATTTCCTTATCTGTTGGTAAGTCTCCCGAGACAAAGTCTTTATATAAGGTTAAACACCCAAAAGGCAGGCTGACAATTTCAGGATTGTGACCGTTTGCAAATCTAACAATTTCAGTGGAACCTCCACCCATATCAATCATAACGCCCTCACTCATATCTGCGCTCTCAATTTCTGTCAAAAGCCCCTTCATACTGCAAATTGCTTCTTCTTCGCCTGATAATATTTCAATTGATATATCAAATTTTTCGTTGATTTTTTTAATAATTTCTGCTGAATTATCAACACCTCTGAGCGATGCAGTTGCAAAAGCAAATATTATTTCTGCTTTATGCTCACAAGAAAAATCAATTAAAGCTGAAATCGAAGCTTCGAGTCTTTCATAGCCCTGCTCCGAAAGCAATCGGCTGCCGTTTTCTTCGACGATAAAGGTAATCAGCTTCGCTTTATACCCTTTATAAGCGAGAACTGTTTTAACGCCTTTTTTGTTAATCTTGAAAACTGTTGCCTTAATGGTATTAGAGCCAATATCAATTACGGTTACGTTCATTTTTCCTCCAGAATGTTTTTGACAACAAAATTATTTTTAATCATATAATATAAAAAAGGGGGTAAAATATGTATCAATATCTGCTAAAAACCTTTATAGCAAAATTTATGTTTCTCTTTCTGAGGACAAGCAGTAACGCTTCCTTCCCTGCTCCACTCAGCGTTAAAGAAGAAAGAGAACTTTTCTTGAAAATGAGGGACGGTGATCTAAATGCACGTAACGAGCTGATAATGAGAAATTTAAGACTCGTTGCACATATCATAAAAAAATATTATATAAGCTATGCTGACCAAGAGGATCTAATTTCAATTGGTACAATAGGACTTATAAAAGCAATTGATACCTACGACGTTAAAAACGGAACGAAGTTTGCAACGTATGCCGGAAAATGCGTTCAAAATGAAATATTGATGCATTTCAGAGCGCAGAAAAAATTGGCAATGGAAAGCTCTATAGACGATACAATCGAAATCGATAAGGACGGAAATCCCTTAACCTACATAGACGTTATAAGCGTTGACGATAATATTATTGAGCAAATTGATTTGAAAAGTAAAAAGGAAATGCTGAAGTATGCCGTTGAAAATCTGTTAAATAAGCGAGAACGGGCAATAATAAAACTAAGATACGGACTGAATAATCAAAAACCAATGACACAACGAGAGGTGGCGTGTAAGCTTGGCATATCGCGCTCCTACGTTTCACGAATAGAAAAATCAGCATTGAATAAAATTCATGAATATTTAATTATACCCAAAAATTATATATAAGGAGTAAGTATGGAAAAGGATTTTGAACTATTATCCAAAATATACAAAGGAACTGAAATCGGAAGTAAATCACTGAATTCTATGTTGTCGGGAATTGAAAACGTTTCATTGCGAAAAGCATTAATAACTCAGATCAATGAGTACGATAAAATAAACTGCGAGGCAAAATGTCAAATTTCAAATCTCGGTAAAAAAACGAAAAAGCCGGTTTTTACGTCTTTATCAGCAAGCGTTGAAGCAAAAATGAACGTAGCAATCGATTCGTCGGCATCTCACGTTGCCGAGGTAGTAATAAAGGGTTCAAATATGGGAATTATCAATATTACGAAAGAATTGAACAAATCTCATTTCTGTAAGCCTGAAACCTACAATCTCGGCAGGAAGCTCCAAAAGACGGAAGAAGAAAATATAGCAAGAATTAAAAGCTTTTTATAGCAAAACGGCAGGGTAACCCCTGCCGTTAATTTATTTTACGGTGAATGGCGAAACGTGCTCATACTCGGGGGCATACTCTACTTCAATAGTAGCGATTCGCTCATTAATAATTTCCGTAAATATTTGATTGTAAACAACGTCCTTCAATTCTTTGAGGTCGTTATTATCGTACGGAAGCTTTTGGATAATATGATATCCGTAAGAGGACTTAACAAGCTCAGAAACTTCGCCCTCCTCCATCAAATTACAAGCAGCTACAAATTCTTCGGGCATTTCCTCACTTGTAAAATAATAGCCGTATTGAGGCATATTAGCATCGTCGCTGTACTTTGAAATAACCGTATCAAAGCTTTCTGCACTCTTAGCTTCTGCAAGAACGTCAGATAAATACTTCTCATATTCCTCGTCGCTCATAGTTGTATTGGGATTTATAAGAATATGCTTTGCGTGGATATAGTTTTTCTTGATATACTCACTCATTTCTATATCGGTCATAGCGTGACTGCCCTTGTCGCCAAAATAATGGTCAAAAAGAGAAGTGTATAATTCGTAGCCCTGAAGTACGTACTCATAGAGCTCTTCGGTAAGATTATACGCAGCAAGTCCTTCCTTGTAGTATGCGCCCGAGAGCTGATCCTTATATTCTTTGATTTCATTTGAAACCTTTTCAAAATCCGGCTCTACTCCACTTTCGGCAGCAAGCGCTCTGATTGAGTAAATCTCTACAAGAATTTCTTCAACGTATTTTTTTAGTAGATCAACGTATTCGGGATAGTCAACCCATACGTCATCATCTCCTCCGTCAAGCTCTGCTTTTTGGTTGAGATAATAATATCTGAATTCAGCAAAAGATATAGAATTATCGCCAATTTTCATTACGTATTCAGGAATGACCTCTTCATCGTTGATAAGAATATATCCGTCTGTGTCAAAATTAGCATTTTCGATAACTTTAGAACAAGAAGCAAACGCAAAACACAGTGTGAAAACCAAGCATAAACAAATAATTTTTTTCATTTTTTGCACTCCAATTTAATTATTAAATATATAATACCACAAAATTTTCAGTTTAGCAAGTAAATTTATTTGAATTTTGTTTGCAATTTTTGAAAATATATTGTATACTTTATTTATTAATTCACGGAGGACGATATGGCTAAAATTAATTGGACAGATAATCAGTTGCTTGCAATTGAAAAAGACGGCTCAGACCTGCTCGTCAGCGCAGCAGCAGGAAGTGGAAAAACTGCAGTTTTAACACAAAGAATCATCAGAAAGCTTCTCGACGACAACGCCCGTATTGACGTCACAGACTTCCTTATCGTTACTTTTACTGTTGCGGCGACCACCGAGCTGAGAGAAAAGCTGTCAAAAGCTGTCAGAGAGGCGTATCAAAAAAACAAAAATAACAAAAGATTGAAAAGGCAAATATTGAACTTGCCAACTGCAAAAATACTTACAATAGACTCCTTTTGCAAATTCATTGTAACCGAACGAGCAAAAGAGTTGTCAATCCCCGTTGATTTTCAAACAGGTGAAGAAACTGAGCTTAATCAGCTTTCAAATGACGTTTTGTCAAAAACTCTCGATGATTATTTTGAAGGCTATGAGTCGGAATTACTTTATGATACCTCTTATCTTCCTGATAACCTCAGATATGGATTTCTGAACGTTGTTGAAGCTTTTTCTACCCAAAAGACCTTTGATACACTAAATGAAACTATACTTGACATTTATAAAAAATTACAAAAATATCCCGAACCAATTTTGCGCGCTAAAAGCTATCTCAAGGAATACGACGCTATTTTGAGAGCGCACTACGATAAGCAAACCTCAACGTCATTTTTTGAAACAAGGCTTGGCTCGCTTATTGTTGCTGAAATAAAGGAAAAGCTTGCCGTTGCAATAAAATACTTTGAAGAAGCAGAAACAATCATCGGCGACTATGAAGATATCTGCCTCAAGTATTTGCCCGTGATACAGGACGATATTGCTTCATCAACACGATTGCTTGCAAAAGACGGTAAAGAGCTAATTGAGGCCCTGCAAAGTTATTCTGCTATGCACCTAACGCCTTATAGACCAAAGAGCGATGAGGAATCAGAAGTTCAAGGACGGTTTCAAGAACTCAGAAATGCAGGAAAAAAACTCATATCTACCTCTGCTGATAAATACCCCATTTTTGATGAAGAAACACTATATCTGCAAATTGCCAATACATTCATAATAGCGAATACACTTTTTTCGATTGTTGATACTTTTTCAAAAAATCTCTGGAAAACAAAGCTCGAAAACAAAATTTTCTCCTTTGACGATATTGCGCAATTAGCTTATAAGGCGCTGATCAAAGAAGGTAGCTATAATAAAGAAACAAGACAATTTGAAAAGACAACGTACGCAATTGAGCTTGAAGAAAAATTCCACGAAATACTTATCGACGAATACCAGGACGTTAACGAGCTTCAGGATGCTATATTCAGAGCAATATCAAATTCACACAACAGATTTATGGTTGGCGACCTAAAGCAAAGTATTTACAAGTTCAGAGGCGCAACACCTGAAATCTTTGACGAATACAGAACAACCTTCACGAGCATTGAGATTAATACCGACGAGCCGAGACTCTTACCTTTGCAAAACAACTTTCGTTCAGACAGCTCTGTAATAGATTTTGTCAATTCTCTCTTTGACGTTGTTATGAATTATCAGAGTGTTGACGTATACAGAAAAGATGATTTTTTAACCTATTCAAAAAATGACGACCTCAAGCTCCCAACAGAGCTTTC
>JAZNRH010000091.1:0-4863 GCA_045590615.1 Eubacteriales bacterium | reverse complement strand
ATTATTTATATGAAAGGTGGGATATTATGAAAAAATTATTTTCAATTAAAGATGAAGGTAATTTTGGGATTGAAGTTGAGAATGAAGTTTATAGTTTTTTTGATCTAAAGAGCAATTCTCATAGATTTTTCGATGCTAACGGAAACACACTCCACGATTACAGTCGTCCTAAAATGGAAACTTCGGATGAACACACTGAAATTGGTTGGGATTACGATGAAGAGGATGAACTCATCTTTAATCAATATGGTGTTGCCTGTGGCGACAATTGCCTCGTTGATAGAGACGGCAATGCCATACCCGACACTTCGTTAAATTTGGAAGACAATTGCGGTGAATATGACAGATACTTTACCTTTGGAACTACTACCGCAGAACAGGATGAATCAATAAGCAGATGCGGAACGGCTGACGGAATTGTCCTTAATATTTATGACACCAAAACAAGAAAATATGTAGCTAAAGGAATCCCCGAATGTCGCATTGATGTTTCGTTTTATGATGGTGACCCCGAAGTGATTTTGGCAGCAATTGAATTGATTTCCCAATACGAAACTGTAGATGTGTGTAAAAACGGTACTATATTAGCACGCAAAGATGGTTGGATAACGGTTTTTTATTACTATTAAGGTTAAATAATCTAAAAATCTATGGCCAATTACCCCCCCATTTATAAAAAGGTTCATACCCATAAAGCATAGGGGGCGCAAAAAGTATAGGTATGCACCTTTTATGAAAATTATGGTCATTCGCCAAATTAAGAAGCGTAATTTTAATACGAAATTATGCTTCTTTTTTTCTTTACGCAAGACTATAAATTCAATGACGTTTTCACTCAATCTCCTTTTTGATGAAAAAGCAGCATTTAGTTTGTGCAAATATTACAAGTATAATCACAACTTTTTTGTTTTGTTATCGATAATATATTGACTTTTGTTAAAATACAATATATAATTATCTTGAACAATTAGTTAATTGGTTTAATCAATCAATTAACTCACTGAAAAGGAGAAGAAATATGAAAAAAATCGCCAAATTAATTGTTGCCGTTTTAGTTATCTCCTCTCTTCTGTCAATTGCGACTTTTGCCGCAACGATAGTTCTCGAGGACAGCTATGCACCCGAAGGAAGTGCTACCTTCGTTGCTTTTAACGGTGTTAAGCCTTTTGTTGCCGATTCGGCTAACGTTGAGGCTCTTGAAGATGCTAACTATTGGATAGGTAAAAATGCCGAAAAGTTCAATTTCAAATACGTTGGCTTTGTTGGAGATATGTCTTCCGGCGCAAATTACCTTTATGCAGACATTGTACAATCTCAGGGTAAGCCTCTTCAGGACCTCTATACTCTGACAGAAAACGACAAGGAATGGATGAACGACTTTACAGCGCTCAAGGATGCATCCATTTATTTTACAGAGTTCGGTGTACCTTATGGCATTTCTATCGGTCTTAATGACTATTGCTCAAACGGTCTTGACAGAAGAAATCACGTACAGACAGCTTTTGAAATTGACGATTTTATCGGTTCTTCCGGATATAAATATGAATACTATGACAACAACAACTTTGCCGTTATTATTCCCTCCGGCAACACAACCTACATAGTATACGTTCTCGAAGCTTTCCCAAGGTTAAAAACAATAGACTGGTTCCGTAGCATTCAGGCTAACAACCTTGACAAGAGAGCTATTATTTATACGACCTCTTTTATTGACAAAAGTGGTGCGATGTTTACCCAGCACGACTGGACAGAGAGTGATGGTAAACTCCCTTCCAACTACAGAGAGTTCAGCTCAAAGTGCAAAACTAATTTGCTCACACAAGACCAGCCACACGACGGAACTCAGCTATGGGGAAAAGTGCTCGGACTGTATGATAACATTCTCTGCATCATTTCTGCAAACGACACCGTAGGTACGGAAATCGTTACCAACGTCTTTAACAATAATAACGGTTACCCTGTTTTGTCTGTTCTCGCCAATCTAAACGGTGGCTACGGCAACAGTGGTAAGCCTTATCCGGTTCTTATTAACGTATCAGAGGATTGCAAGACAATCGACCTTCGTTATGCAGTACCTGATTACAACAAGGTTGGCGGCTACGTTAAGGAAAGCCACAAGGAGATTGTGCTCAGCAAGGTTGCAGAGCTTCCCAAGCCCGATCCATATCTTTCTCTCCCGAGAGTAAAGACTCAACCTAACGGAAACAACGTTGCATTTATCAACGGCTATGAGAACAATCTCTTCAAGCCCAACAACAATATGACAAAGGCTGAGGCTTGTATAATTTTTGCAAGACTTCTCACTCAGACTCAAAATATTCCTGACGGCTATACAACACGCTTTACCGATGTCAAGGAAGGTGATTGGTATTACAATGCCATTGCATATCTTGACGAAGTAGGATATTTCTACACAAATACAGATGAAAAATATCATCCTAACGATAAGATAACAAGAGCTGAATTCGTTGAGCTTGCTTATTTTGCATCAAGCGTTATTACCGATGAAAAGCTCGAATTTGCAGACGTTGACAAGAACAGCAAATACTATAATGCTATTTCTACTGCAGCTGCAATCGGCCTTGTAAACGGATACGGCGACGGCTCTTTCAAGCCTAATGCTACTATTACAAGAGCCGAGGTTGTAACGATTATAAACAGACTTATATCGGTTGTTGCAAACAAAGACACCGTAAGCCTCTCTCACCTCGACAAGAAATTCTCGGACATTTCGGGACATTGGGCAGAGTATCAGATCCTTATGGCGTCAAACAACAATGTTCACGGCGATTATTACTACAATGCCGACCTCAGCTCTCTTAAGGAGAACGCGAGTGAGATTTTCTTTGAAACCGACTACGTCAGAATTACGATCACCAAAAAAGGCGGAACAGTTAAGGAAATTTTCAACAAGGCAACCGGTCAGAATGCACTCGGTAATTCGGCTACTCCTTGGTTCACATACCTCATAAGTGACAAGGGAGCGAACATTCAGCCCAAGACACTTGAAATTGACAATGGCAGACTCAAGGTTACCTTCAGAGACGATACGGTAGCCTACTACATAGTTGAAGCAAAGAAGGACTATTTCTCGGTAACCCTTGATACAGACCTGCCAAACTATCTGAGTGGTGCAGTAATCTGTCAGCTCACTACCAACGCTCCCTGGGAGCTTGACAACAAGAATGCATTCGGTCTCTCAGGTGTGGCTATGACTACACTCGTTGACAACACCTATTTCCCGGGTGGTTCGTCAAAGGCTGTAAAAGGCAGTGTATTCACTATTCTCCCTGTTTCGACACTTGGTGCTAAAATCGGTGTCAGCTTCTCGGATATGTCGATACACCGTGAAACGCTCAAGAGCATTGCGAAGGATATAGATAAGACAAAGGGTCTTACATCAACAAAGGGTGGTCCTTATGCACTTGAAACCAAGGATGCGTTTGTAGACTATATCATTATGACCGATTACCTGACTCCCGAGAATGCTGTTGAAACTGCTGAGCTTGCTTATAAATACTCGGTTGAGCAGATCGACATTCACCAAGGCAGTGGTGGATTTATTCAGGCTGACTTTAATTTTGTCAGCGCAAGAACTGAAGAAGAAAAAGAAAAACAGACATTTATCCCTGCTACAGTCTTTAAGGAAAGAATCGCTGATAAAATAACCAATGTCGGTGTACAGCTTTCTCTGCATACCTACTCTTCACTCGTGCCTACTACTGCGACAAATATTTTGTCAAATCCAAAATGGCAGAAGGACCTTGCTAAAGGCGACACAACGTGGACACTTCGTGGAAACCACTCCAAAGGAAGAACAAGTCTCAAAACGCTCGAAGACGCAAGTAACTTCAAGACAGGTGACAGAGACATTCCCTACAAGGATATAAACACAAGATACATTCTCATTGACGAAGAAATCATCCGTGTTCAGCAAGGTACTACTTCCGGCTTTATCAACGTTAAGCGTGGACAGTGTGGTACAGCTGCTGCATCTCACAAAGACGGAGCGATTATCTATCAGCTCAACGGTTGGTTCAGTATGTTCCAGCCGGAGCCTCTTTCAGACCTCTTCTATTATGTAGCTGAAGAGACTGCAAGAACCTACAACGAGGGTGGATTTGAAATGATTTACCTTGACGGTCTTGAATCGTTCCACTCTATGTACTGTGACAAAACTATAGCATACTACATCTACGCAGAATTTGTTCGCACAGTTGTATCAAACTGTAATACCGACCCAATGATTGAATATTCATCCTTCTTCCCCTGCCTCTGGTCAGCAAGAGCGAGAGGTGGCGCTGTAGACTATGCAAGAAGAGGCTACAAGGAATTCAAGGATGCGCACATTCAAAATCAGGCAAAATTCCCAACGTACTTCTATACTGCTACTGTAGGTTGGTTCGACTATGCTCCCGACAGAGACGAGCAGTATAAGGATACAACTCACAAAACAATGTACCGTGACGACCTTGACCATATGGGTTCACTTGCGCTGGCATACGATTTCAGTACCGTTTGCGCTCACTTCTCGGTTCAGACACTGAACGAAAAGACCCGTCTCGCCGACAACTTTATGTATTACGGCCTATACACTCGTCTTCGTGAAGGTGGATACTTCTCACCTGAGGTAAAGAAGGAAATTATAAACGGAGAATACGAATATAAGCTCATCAAGCAGGCTGACGGTAGCTGGGCATTCAAGGAAATGAAATACGCAAAGCACAAGATTTATGACATGAACGAGCCTAATTTCACTACTGCTTCGCTCTTCAATCCTTTTGAGGCACATACACCGTTTATAAGAATTGAGCAAAAATATTCAACCAAGGGCGATGATGGTGTTCTTCTCTATGACTTTGA
>JAZNRH010000090.1:0-9283 GCA_045590615.1 Eubacteriales bacterium | reverse complement strand
TCTTCCCTAAGACCGCTTGGCCTCCGACTTGGTTTCTTTGGACATTATATTAGTTCTGTAGAAAATCTCAAGCCAATATTCTGTTTCATAGCATTCTTTTAGGGCAATTTGAAACTTTGCGACAAAATCGGCTCTGCTACTTGCGTAATTTCCTTCGTGAATATTTGCGCCGATGCTTGTGCCACTGCGAATAAGCTGATTGGTGAGCACAGATCTACCCTTAATTGATTCACACCAATTGACTATATTTACTGCAAATTCTATTGAAAGGTCTATAAGTATATTGTCTGTCATAAATCCTCCTATGATGAATAATGAAATGCACTCCGTGCATGAAATGACGATGCTTTGCACCGTCTTGAAATGAATTCACGGAATTCATGAAATGAAATTTGCGCCGACCTTAGCAAATATGCCCCACAGAATTTCTGTGGGGCATTTCATGCTTTAGCATTTCATTCGATGTAATCGAATTTCATTTGACCGAAGTATTCGGGCAAATTTCATTGAACAAGTCTTACTTGTTCATAGCCTCTTCGATTGCAACGGCACATGCAACGGTCATACCAACCATAGGGTTGTTACCTGCGCCGATAAGTCCCATCATTTCTACGTGTGCGGGAACTGAAGATGAACCGGCAAACTGAGCGTCACCGTGCATACGTCCCATTGTATCTGTGAGACCGTATGAAGCAGGACCTGCTGCCATATTATCGGGGTGAAGTGTACGGCCTGTACCACCACCTGATGCAACTGAGAAGTACTTAACGCCATTCTCGATTGCCCACTTCTTATAAGTGCCTGCAACGGGGTGCTGGAAACGAGTGGGGTTAGTTGAGTTACCTGTAATAGATACGCCAACGTTTTCCTTTCTCATAATAGCAACGCCTTCTGAAACGTCATTAGCACCGTAGCAACGAACCTTTGACTTTTCGCCGTCCGAGAAAGCAACCTCACGAACAACTGAAAGCTTATCTTCGTATGGGTCGTAATCTGTTTCAACGTAAGTGAAGCCGTTGATACGAGCGATGATATAAGCGGCATCCTTGCCAAGACCGTTAAGAATAACTCTGAGAGGCTCTTTTCTAACCTTGTTAGCGTTCTTAGCGATACCGATAGCGCCCTCTGCTGCAGCGAATGACTCGTGACCTGCAAGGAAGCAGAAGCACTTTGTTTCTTCTCTGAGGAGCATTGCGCCAAGATTACCGTGGCCGAGACCAACCTTACGGTTAGCTGCAACGGAGCCGGGGATACAGAAAGCCTGGAGACCAACACCGATAAGCTCGGCAGCGTCAGCAGCAGTCTTAACACCCTTCTTTATTGCGATAGCACAACCGAGTGTATAAGCCCAAGCAGCATTTTCAAATGCAATAGGCTGAATACCCTTTACGATTGCGTCGGGGTCAACACCCTTGTCGAGGCAGATTTGACGTGCATCTTCAAGGTCCTTGATTCCATATTCGTTCATACAAGCGATAATGCCTGCAATTCTTCTTTCTTTTCCTTCAAACTTTACTTCGTTAGACATTGTTCTGCCTCCTTTCTTACTCGTGTCTTGGGTCGATATACTTGGCAGCGCCATCATATCTACCGTAAGTCTTTATATTTGATTCGTATGCTTCCTTGGGGTCTTTACCTGCCTTGATTGCATCCATCATCTTACCGAGGTTTACGAACTTGTAGCCAATAACCTCGTTGTTTTCATCAAGAGCAATGTTGAGAACGTAGCCCTCAGCCATTTCAAGATATCTAACACCCTTAGCCTTGGTACCGAACATTGTACCAACCTGTGAACGAAGTCCTTTACCGAGGTCTTCAAGAGAAGCTCCGATAGGAAGTCCGTTTTCCGAGAAAGCTGTCTGGCTACGGCCATAAGCCAACTGCTTGAAAATCTCTCTCATAGCAACGTTAATAGCATCGCATACAAGGTCTGTGTTAAGTGCCTCGAGAAGAGTCTTGCCCTGAAGAATCTCTGCTGCCATAGCTGCAGAGTGTGTCATACCCGAGCAACCAAGAGTCTCAACGAGAGCTTCCTCGATGATACCGTCCTTAACGTTGAGGGTAAGCTTGCAGCAGCCCTGTTGAGGAGCGCACCAGCCAATACCGTGTGAAAGTCCTGATATGTCCTTGATTTCGTACGCCTTTACCCATCTTCCTTCTTCGGGAATGGGAGCGGGACCGTGGTGTGGACCCTTAGCGATAGGACACATATTTTCTACTTCGTGTGAATAAAAAATGTGGTCTGTCATTTTTATATCTCCTTTTTATATTATTTACTTGATAATTTCGCCATACACTTCGCCAAATGCAGCTGCTGCATTTGATTCGTCTGTATCGATGTGCATTGCAGCAGCGAAGTTTTCGTTTACACGAACAACTACGTCGCCAAAGGTAAGACCTCTCTCTCCGTCAATCTTAACGGATACAATCTGCTTGTCCTCAACACCAAATTCCTTGGCATCTGCAGGAGTAAAGTGAATATGACGCTTAGCGGCAATTACGCCCTCTGCAATTTCAACCTCACCACAAGGACCAACGATTTTACAACCGGGTGTGCCTGCGATGTCGCCGGATTCACGAATAGGAGCAGAAACTCCGATTGAACGTGCGTCTGTAAGTGAAAGCTCAACCTGAGTTGCCTTTCTCACAGGACCAAGAATACTTACATTCTTCAATTCCTTCTTAGGACCGATAACGGTTACTCTTTCCTCGCACGCAAACTGACCGGGCTGAGAAAGCATCTTCTTAACTGTGAGCTCTGCGCCCTTACCGAAAAGAATTTCAAGATGCTCTGCACTGAGATGCACGTGTCTTGCTGAGGTTTCAACTAATACTTTGTTGCTCATTTTCATCATCCTTTATATAATATTTTTTTACATCTGTATTATTATACATTAAAAAAACGATTTTGTAAATAACCAAAAGCAAAAAATATTCAATTATTGGTAAATTATTTTCTAAATATTTCAATTCAAACTCGGTAATACTCTAATTAACCCGACGAGAACCAAACGATTCTCTCATCGGTTCAAGGCAAGGAGGAGTAACGAATGTACAATAAAGTTGAAATATGTGGGGTGAACACTTCAAAGCTCAAGGTTCTGACCAATGACGAAAAAACCGAATTACTCAAAAGATGCAAAAAAGGTGATAAAGAAGCAAGAGAGGAACTGATTTGTGGAAATCTTAGACTCGTTCTCAGCGTAATTCAAAAATTTACAGGCCGTGGAGAATGCTCAGACGACCTGTTTCAAGTGGGATGTGTTGGGCTCATTAAAGCCGTTGACAACTTTGACGTAGAACAAAACGTGCTTTTTTCTACCTATGCCGTGCCAATGAACGTCAAAAGTAGAAAAAAGCACAAATCAAATTCTTAAAGTTGCTTCTCTTTCAATATCAGCCACCATATAAAGTGAACCGAATGCAACAACTGCTCCGTTTTCCCCTGCCCTTTGAATAGCAAGCTCAACACCTTCTGCGATCGTATCGCAGGCAGTAACGGGCTTGCCAAAAGAGTCAAGGTACTCCTTCAACTTATTTGAGGGCAACGCTCTTGGGTTAGGTGGAGTAACTGTAACGAACTCATCAGCTATCAAAGAAACGTCACGGTACATACTCTCGTAATCCTTATCAGCCAATACGCCCGTTAATATAACGAGAGGTCTGTTTTTAACGTAGCTTGTAACATTATCGACAAGAGATGCAATGCATTGTGGATTGTGTCCACCGTCAACAACGAAAAGAGGCTTTTGCGATACAACCTCAAATCTTCCCTGCCACCTTGCACTCTCAAGGCCTTTTACGACTGCTTGGTCGGGAATATACCACCCCTTATTAATAAGCGCCTCTATAAGCGTCAATACGGTAGCTGTATTCTTTAGCTGATGCTCGCCCAGAAGCTGAAGCTTTATGTTTTTATACTGTTTCCAAGAAATTTCCTGATATTCCAAGGTGGTATTATGACAAATCATAGACTCAAAATCAGCCTTGACCAAAAGTGAATTTACCTCTTTGCATCTGTCTGCCATAATCTTCTCTACGCTGTCGGTTGAGCGATAGACAACGGCAATTGAATTCTCTTTTATTATTTTGGATTTTGTTAGGGCAATCTTCTCAATCGTATCTCCCAAAAAATCCGTGTGGTCAAGCCCTATATTAGTAATAACGGATGCAACGGGAGAATCAATCACGTTGGTCGAATCGAATTCGCCACCCATTCCTGCCTCAAGGCATACGACGTCACATTTACGTCGGCAAAAGTATTCAAAGGCAATACAGGTAATAAGCTCGAATTCTGTTGGCTTTTCATCCATACTCTCTGCAAGAGGCATAACGTACTCAGTGATTTCGGCAAGCTCTTCATCGGATATATCCTCCCCATTCACTCTCATACGCTCATTAAATCTGAAAATAAACGGAGACGTATACAAGCCCGTCGTATATCCTGCACATTTCAGAATATTGGCTGTCATAGAAGCAGTAGAGCCCTTACCGTTAGTACCGGCAATATGTATGAACTTTAATTTCTTTTCGGGGTTATTCATAAGTGAAAGAAGCTTCTCGGTACGGCTGAGTCCCGGCACGCTTCCCTTCCACGAAACTGAGTGTATATACTCAAGTGCTTCCTTATAATTCACGTTTTTCCTCCTGACTAAAGAGTTTCAACTAAATTTCTAAAGCTTTTGTTTTTATAAAGCATACACATAACGAAAATTTCAACGCCTGCAATAACTATATACAAGGGTATTCTCCACATTATTGCAATACCATAGAATTGATAAAGCCCTATAGATTTAATTATCATAGAGCCAAAAATATGAGCTAAAAGCTCAGAATAAACAATCTGCTTATAAGAATATTTTTTTACCCCGTATTTTGACACTATACCTGCTATAACACCGATAGCGAATGCACCAAAGGTGACTATGAGATTGGGTGGGTAAATCTGTGGCGAAAGCAAATAGGTAACAAGATCTGTAGTCGCTCCGACGACACCACCCCAGATTGGTCCAAAAAGTATACCTGAAAAAATGATGGGTATATTTTCAAAGGTAATTCTGAACAGACCTGCCCCAAAATTGAGATACGTTTTGCAAAACATAGCAACAATTACGCTCAGGGCTACGAGCATAGCACAGGTTGCAAGTCTCTTTGGTGAAAATTTTGACATAAAAAAACCTCCTTGTGTATCGCTACACAAGGAGCTATTTTTCCTATATGTAGCAGCGGGATGCGAATTTACTACCGCAGGTCTCCCTTTTCGTCCCGACGGCAACTCCCCGTCCATCAGGCACTAAACGCAGTAAATTCTACTCTGACTTCACATATTGTACAATATTCTACACAACTTGTCAATATCTATTTAAGTGACGTGATTTCATTTTTTGTCGTTCTCATAACAACAAGGGTCTTGGTATGGCTAACTCCCTTTATACTCTTGACAAAGTTTATAAGCTGTTCGAGGGAATTGCTCGATGAGGTAATTCCCTTCAACATATAATCGTAGTCACCCGTTATGTAATGACATTCTATAATCTCATCGTTTTCGGAAATAATAGTCCTGAAATCCTCGTCAAACTTAGGGTGCTCGAGACTGACCGAAATAAAGACGGTTATTCCCTTACCTATTTTTTCATTGTCGATTATAGTAGTGTATCCCTTGATAACCTCGGAAGCTTCAAGCTTTTTAATACGCTCTATTACGGCAGAGGTCGAAAGGTTAACCGTCTCGCCGATTGTAGTAGCATTAATTCTTGAATTTTCCTTCAAGCATGCAAGAATTTTCAAATCAAGATTATCCATAGCGTTCTCCGTTATTTCTTAATAAATTTCTGAACAAGCTTTATCGCGTAGTGAAGTGCAAGGCCAACGGCAATAGCAACCACAAGGTCGAATACAACCGTAAGGATAAAGGTGACAGCCAAAACTAAAATATCAGCAACGTTGCGTTCCTTAACTATAGCAACAATCTCTCTCCACTCGCTCATATTATAAGCAACAATAAAGAGAATAGCGGCAATAGTAGGCATAGGTATAAGTGATGCGTAAGGCATAAACACAGCTAAAACGCCGAGCAAAACTAATGCGTGTATAATACCGGCAACAGGTGTTCTGCCTCCGTTTTTAACGTTCGCTGCAGTTCTTGCAATCGCTCCCGTTGCTGGAATACCACCAAACAAAGCCGAGCCGATATTTCCAACACCCTGAGCCACAAGCTCCATATTTGAATTATGCTTGGCATCTATCATCTTGTCAGCCACAACGCAGGAAAGCAGAGATTCAACTGCAGCAAGCAAAGCAATCGTAAGCGCATCCGGAATAAGTCCAACAACATCAACACTCTTGAAGTCAGGAAGGCTGAGCTTTGGCAAATTGAGAGGCATATCAGGGTAAAGAGTACCGATAGTATTTACATTTATACCCGAAAGCATAACGGCTACAGCCATAACTATTACTGCAATCAATGAAGGTGGAATTTTTTTGAGAACTTTCGGAAGAAAAATGAGAATTATAAGAGACACAACTCCCGTTGCAAGCGCCCAGAGGTTAATAGTAGAGAAGGTAGAAAAGACCTCCTTAAGCTTATCCATTGTTTCGACGGGCGAATTTACGAAGGTGAGCCCGAAAAAGTCCTTGAGCTGACCTATAATAATTGTCACGGCAATACCGGAGGTAAAGCCCGTTGTTATTGTACGTGGAATAAAACGAATAAGACCACCGAGTCTGAAAACGCCCATAAGAATGAGAGCAAGACCTGCCATAAGAGTAGCAACAATCAAGCCGTCCATTCCTTTAGTTGCTACAATCCCTGCAACTATTGCCGCAAAGGCTGCCGTAGGACCTGCTATCTGTACTCGGCTGCCACCCAAAAGAGAGATGAGAAAACCTGCAACTATTGCAGTATAAAGTCCCACCTGTGGTCCGACGCCCGACGCTATTGCAAGAGCGATTGAAAGAGGGAGAGCAATTATCGCAACTATAACGCCTGCGAGAACGTCCTTGAGAAGCTGTGACTTTGTATATCCCTTCATTGATAAAATGAATTCGGGAATAAAGTTTTTCATAAAGATGACCTCTGATTTATGTAGTCTTTAGAAAATTTTAACACATTATCTGACTTTTTTCAATAGTAAAAATAAACTAAAAATCATTGACTTACTTTTCATTATTTGCACAATTAATCACGTATTAAAACAACTAAGACTGCAACTCAATTAATCTTCATTCCCTTTGCTTCACACCCAAAAAGCATCAATTGCAGCCTTGTTTTAAGTATTTTGATGGCGAACTGCCCGTATGTTTCTTGAAAGTTCTCGAAAAATCATAGATATTTATATACCCCAGGGATTGTGCTATATCGGTAATGCTGCCATAGTCACTTTTCAGCATTTCCTTAGCTTTTTTTATTCGTAGTTCATGCACGTACGATATTGGCGAAGTACCTGTAATTTCGACAAATAGTTTCCTGAAATATACAGTTGACAGATTACAAAGACTCGCCAGAGCATCATTTCTGATATTGTTGTTATAATTTTTAGCAATATACTCTAATGCAGGACTTATTTTGTTTATTTTTTCGGTAGGTAAATAATTCTTTTGTACAGATTGCAAAAGCATCAACAGAACGGAATACGTATCTCTGATGCTTTCGACAGCATACATTTGTTTACTAAGCGTTCTTTTATATTCCAATTCTGTAAAAAGTTTTAGAATTTTATCACTATTGTTTACTGAAAAGCTGAAAATATCATTACATACAAGATCGCTTTCAAATTCAATGATCGAAAAATGTCCCGAGTGGGTACATTGCCATTCATACGAACATCCTTTCGGCAAAATAACGAGATTATGTATGTCGGAAAGATAGGATTTCCCATTAGAAACATACACAGTTTCTCCCTCGTATTTGATAACAATCGCCCAATTTGGACGATTATTTCTTTGAGTTTTATTATTTTTTTCTGTATACATTGTAGCTACAGAATGAACCTTTGTAATAATCAAATCTGATAAAATTTCTAAATTCATATATATCACACCTTCTGAAATAATTGTAAATCACAGAAAATATTTTGTCAATAATTTTGTAGCAAATTTGATAAAAATATCATATTTGCTATTTCGTTTTATTTCACTCTTTTGTATAATGGCATCAAGAGGTGATTTTATTAAAATGTTATCAAAACTACAGGCACCTGCTATTGCAGGAGTTGTGCGTGAAAAAACAGTAAAGGCAGCCATTGGCGAAATTAAAAACTGTATGTATGACGGGGCTGACATGATAGATTTACATATATCATGCCTCGAGAATAGTGATACCGACAACCTCAGAGCAATTATACAATCTTCGAAGCTGCCAATTTTGGCTCTTAATTACAACAACAGATATAATTGGTCTTCGGCAGGATTTTCAGAAGAAGAAAGAGTTGCAAGCCTTCTTCGTGCAGCAGAAGTAGGTGCTGCCGGAATAGATATGCAGGGATATACCTTTCACGCACCGTCAAAAGACGGGTTTTATGGTGATGATAAATACTCTTTTACAAAAGGAAACCCAAAAGAAATTGTTACCGACGAAGCAATTATTTCAAAGCAATGTGAGTTCATAGAAAAAATTCAATCAATGGGCACAGAGGTTTTACTTTCCTGTCATCCGGGTATTTCTATGAATTGTGAACAAGTGGTTGATTTAGCTCTGTTTTTAGAAAAACGTAATCCTGACATTATCAAAATTGTAACAGCTGCTACAAATGAAGATGAACTTGTTGAAAGCTTCAAAACAATGGTTACCCTTAAAAAAGAAGTAAAAACTCCTGTGAGCTACCACGCAAACGGCAGTGCAGGAAGCTTATCAAGAATAATAAACCCTATCTTAGGTGGACAGATAATCTTTTGTGTTGACAGATTTTCCGAAAGCAGTACAATGGAACAGCTTGACCTGAAAACAGCAAAGGCTGTGATTGATAATATTAAAAAGATATAGTGAAGTGCAATATGTTAAACAAACAGATATTTTTTACAGATATTCATAAGGCAGAGCTTTTAGAAGATGAGGTTGGCAAGGTAAAAGAAGTTACAAAGGGCAAAGGTGTAAACGGCTGTGTTGAAGTAACAGGCATCGCTCAGGCAATGAATCAGACACTTGAGTGTGCCTCATGGATGGGCAGAATTTCACTTCTTGGTTGCACAAGAGTTTCGGACAGTGCAGTTGACTATTATCAGCAGGTGCATCGCCCGGGTGTAAAGCTTATCGGTGCACACAATTTTGTTCGCCCAAAGTATGAAT
>JAZNRH010000089.1:0-49314 GCA_045590615.1 Eubacteriales bacterium | reverse complement strand
TGATGAGAGCAGGCGACAATAATTTCGAATCCACCTATTCAAAGCGCTATAATAACGCAAGATTAAGTCTTAAGAAGGTAATTAAGGCATTCGATAAGCTCGATTAAAACAAAGAGGATGTAAAAAAAGGTTAGACCACATAAAACAATGAAAACAACTGTAAAATAAGGATAAAATTTGTTATGCTTATTAAAAAAGTAGGCGTTTTTATAAGGAAAAAATTGAAAAATCAATTTTTTTGCATTAATCATATTGTTTTATGTTTTGCACGAACTTCGCGACTGCTGTACACAGGTACAGCGACGCGCTTCAGTGTCGTGCAATCTACCTCTTTTTTTCCTATCCCTTAACGCACAGGGCTGTAAAAAAACTAAATTAGTTTTTTTACAGCCCCTTTTTTTAGAAAACTATTGTAAAATTTATTTAACTATGATACAATATAAATTACATAAACAAGCACGGAGGAGTATCATGGAGTTTACACCGATTTTAAGATTTGCAGTAATGAGCGATAATCATTATCAGGTCAAGAAGCCGTTTTTGAGAAAGCGTTTTGAGAACGCTATGAAGTTCGTTTATGATTATTGCGATACACAGGATTATAATAAGCTTGATGCGTTATATGTAGTTGGCGATTTTACCGACCTTGGTAAAAGGGAAGAGATGGAAATGTTCAAGGAGGATATTGACAGCTACGTCAAAAAAGAGACCATGCCCGTCGTGACCCTTGCAAATCACGAGCTCCATTACGGAATACCGTCGGAAACTGCTGAAGAGACTGCGCTTGCAAATTTTGAGGATATATTCAAAATGAGTCCCGACCGTCACGAAGTAATAAACGGTTTTCATTTTATTTCGGTTACAACAACGAGAGGTAAGGGTGGCTGGCACGACTCGTTTTCGGATGCAAAGAAGGAATATTTGAAAACGGAGCTTGATAGGGCAAGAGATGACGGTGGTAACAAGCCGATATTTGTTTTTCAGCACCCCGGAAACGCATGGACTATTGGTGGAGGCTTCTTTGGTGCTAATGAAATTCAGCATATTCTTTGCGAATATCCACAGATTATTGATTTTTCGGGACATTCCCACCAGAGTGTGAACGACGCTTTTGAAATACATCAAAAGAATTATACTTCGCTGGGCACGGGAAGTATGTATAATATTTCAACTTTTTCAAGTGTTACACATTCTCACATATTAAGTGGTATTCACAACAGAGATGAGTACGCCCAGTTCCTTCTCGTCGAGGTTGATGCTAAGGGGAGCGTTCTCGTTAAAAGAGTTGATGCTATTGAATTGGGCTTCTTTGAGAACGATAGCCTGATAGAAGAATGTTGGAACATTTCAAAGTATAAATATACGTTGCAAAGAGCTGTTGATGCGCCCAAGCCGTATTTTACGGATGATAAGCTCGAGGTGAACGGAAATACCGTCTCGTTTGCAAGAGCGAAATGCGACGGAGAAAGGGTAATGGCATATCTTGTCAGGACACTTGATAAAAACGGAGTCATTCTTTCGGGTGAAAATTATACCTCGGATTATTTGACTCTCGTTCAAAAGGACGTTGTAACCCTTCCTGTAAAGCTCAATGAAAGAGTTGCTGCTGTTCAGGTTTATGCCTATGGCTTCTGGGATAATTATTCTGATCCGATAACAGCAAATATATAATAAAAGGGGTTGTAAAAAAAGGCGAGCCCTCATAAAACCAAAGGGTGCTTTTTAGCAAAAAGCACCCTCTGGACTCCCGAAAAGCATAATTGATTTGATTTTAATTATATATTACTAAAAACTTGTTATGCTTATAAAAAAGGTGAGCCATCATAAAACCAAAAGGTGCTTTTTAGCAAAAAGCACCCTCTGGACTCCCGAAAAGCATAATTTATTTAATTATAGTTATATGTTACTAAAATTTGTCAGGCTTATAAAAAAAGGTGAGCCCTCATAAAACCAAAGGATGCTTTTTAGCAAAAAGCACCCTCTGGACTCCCGAAAAGCATAATTGGTTTGATTTTAATTATATATTACTAAAAATAAATATAAAACTTGTTATGCTTATTGAAAAATCAATTTTTCACATTAATTGTGTTGTTTTATTAAAATAAGCTTGTTATGAAAATTTCAAGTCCAATAAGGATTAGTATTATACCACCGAAAATACTTGCCTTGCCAGATAGAAGAGTACCCGTTTTTTTGCCTATGATTATTCCAAAGAAGCAAATTATAAAGGTTACAAGTGCGATTACGAGCGCCGAAACAAGAGCTTCAAAAGCCGAGTAAGCAGCAATTTCCAGACCGACGGAAAGAGCATCGATCGAGGTTGCAATTCCTTGAATGAAAAGGGTAGTGGCTGTGAGCTTGTGGCACTCACATTCCTCGCATTTACAGTGTAAGCCTTCTATGAGCATTTTGCCACCGATATAGCATAAGAGCAAGAGGGCGATAATTGGAATAAATTTTTCAAATGCGCTGAAGAATTCGAGCACCGTGTGTATTAATACCCAACCCAGCATTGGCATAAGCGCCTGAAAGAAGGCAAACACGCCTGCTACCGTCAGCATTTTACCTTTTTTCATTTTTGTTTCGCTCATTCCTGCTACAAGAGATACCGAAAAGGCATCCATTGCAAGTCCGATGCCGAGCATAATGCTTGTTATAAAAAAAGATAAATTCATAAATCTCTCCTGTTTTTGTTACCAGAATATATTACCATAATTTATGTAATATGTCAATAAAAAATGAGTTGTAAAAACTGTGTTTTTACAACTCGTTTTTTGTTAGTCGATAGGAGTATCAGGGTCGTCGATGATAAGGTCAAGTGAATACTTGGTAGCAAGAGCAGGCTCTCTTCTGAACCATCTGCCTCTTGTGAAATCGGGCACTTCAACAGCAGTTGAGCCGTTTGCAATAGAAGCTTCTGAAAGAGGACCGATTGCAAGCCACGTTGCAGTATCGTACACGTCGATAGGAGTTTGAGTGCCGTTCTTAACGCTTTCAACAAACGCACGGTTTACAAGCCAGTCCATACCACCGTGTCCACCCTTTGCTTCCATCTGGAGAAATTCACGATGAAGAGGATGGTCGTGTCCGTCTCTGCCAAATTCATCGAGGTTGTTGAAGTATTTGTTCTCTTCCATACCTTCAAGGAAGAAGGTGGTGTTGTCTCTTGAGCTTTCCTCGCACATACCCTTAGTGCCTCTTATAGTGAACTCACGGCTGTAGAATGCTCTTGGGAGGGTTGTGTCAAGGGTGAGGTGAATGGTTTCTCCACCTGCACAGGTAATAATTGTTGTTACAATATCGCCCTGCTTGAATTTTTGACCACTGAATGGGTGGTCGCTCGGAACGTGAGCTTCCATAAACGTTTCAAGACCTCTTGCCTTAGAAGAGAAGGCTGTGAGTGAAAGCATACGGTTGCCTCTGTTTATATTAAGCACCTTTGAGATAGGACCAAGCTCGTGGGTAGGATAGTTTTCAAGGCAGCGATTCTTGTATTCTGCAAGTCTGTAGTGCTCGAGAAGGTCTGCCTTATATTCTCCTTTCTCATCCTTGGGGAAGAATTCGCAATCGTTGAGGTAGTGGTGATAAGCACCGTTACAATGAACGATTTCACCGAAAAGACCTTCCTTAACCATTCTCAATGCCATCATTTCTTTTCTGCCGTAGCAACAGTTTTCGAGCATCATAACGGGAACCTTGGTTTCCTCGTAGGTCTTTACAAGCTCGTAGCACTCAGAGATATCGAATGCACAACCAACCTCAATTGCCGTGTACTTTCCGGCCTTCATGGAGTCAATTGCGAGTGAAATTCTCGAATTCCAACCTGTCATTATATAGATTGCGTCAATCTCTTCAATTTTCAATATATCATGATAGTCGGTTGTAGCAAAGGGTTCGGGGTGTCCGTTTTCTGTAAGAAGCTTTTTGGTTCTTTCAATTTTCTCTTCATTGATGTCGCAGATTGCAACAATCTCAACGTCTTTCATTTCCATAAGGCAATATTTGAGAACGCCTGTTCCTCTTCTGCCTAAGCCTATGTAACCGATTTTAATCTTTTCTTTCATTGTATTCTCCTTATATTTAGAATAATTACAATTTCATTATAATTAGACTTTTTTTATTTGTCAACCTTATTTTTGACAACTGTCTAAAAGTCCATAAAAAAATTAAAATAGTCCATAAAATATTTGAATTTTATGGACTATTTGCTTATTCTTTGTAAGGCGCTCTCAATGCCGATGAATCGTTTATGATCATTGCACTGTATAAAAAGAGTACGTCTGCATTGGTGAAGACTTCTTCTCCAATGTACAAATCGACGAGGTCCGGATAAATATATCTTGTGTCAACAAGGTATATTTCCGAGTAGCTTTCTACAAGGAGAGGTGCAATACTCGACGTGTATGAGTCACGGAAAATAACGAGCCTTCTGTCGCTGTTACAGGCAGGGTTAACAATTTTCATAAGGAAGCTTGCGCCTGACAAGAACATTTCGTAAGGGTCCTTTGAGTTAAGCTTTTCCATATCGTAAATGGGGTAAGCTGTGTTTATATCCTTTTCGTAGTTGTATACCTGACAGCCATTTATAATATCAGATGTGAGATAGGTTATCTTGTCGGGTGGTAATGGGAGTGAGGACTGACCGTAGTATACACCGTAGAAATCCTTGTCGGGAGTGATTTCTTGGTAGTCCTTTTCAACCGTTGCATTCATTGCGTTGGCAATAGCTTCGGCTACGTCAACTATTTTTTCCTGACTCCAATGAGTGTCGGTTTTATAATAGTCTGTATAGTCAAGAAGAGGGAATATATCTATATATTTTCCCCAGCTAAGCTGTTCTTTTACCTCGTTTGCAATTTTATCATAATCGAGCGAGGGGTAGCCACCTTCCTTTGCAAGAGTAGCCGACTTGTCGGGTACTATGGAAATATAGACCTTGTCGGTTTTGCCTTCAACGTATTTCGTGTAAAGATAGCTGAGCTTTTCGAGCGCGCTGTTGACAGAGCTTGTGTTTTTCTCGGCGTCCAGCTTTGATGCGTAACCGTTGTGAATGTAAATGTTGTTGTTGTCCTTCTGGTTAAAAATATAGAATTTTGAGATTGCCTTCAGTGTTCTCCAATCGTCACGGAAGGGAAATTGGTCGGTTGCGTAGTCTTCAAATTTTGAGGTAAAGTCGCCCGAAAGAAGTGTTTTTACCGAAAGCTCGGGAAACTGTGCAAGAGGTCTGCGCTCGCTGGTAGACATCTGGGTTGCAGGCTTGAACCAAGCCATCAAAGACAGTCCAAGTAAAACTATAATAATTATAAGCGATGAGATAATATATCTGTTTTTCATGCTACTGCCTCCTTAAAATCTGAAATACAGGAATGGGTTGTACGAGCCGTCAACAAGGTATGCAGTACACATAAATAAAAGCGCTATGCATACGATTGGTTCAACGATGGCTACGATATTTTTAGCTTTGCCCTCGGAAAGCTTGGCGTGAAGCATTTTGGGAAGCGGCGTTGAGCCGATGATACCGAGAACAAAGATAATCATATTGCTTGATAGGTGATACAGTGTAACGTCGTTTGACAGGCTGTATCCACCAAGCCCGAACATACACAAAAAGTCCTGACCTGCAACTGCCATATTCGGAGCGTTGAAAACAACGAATCCGAGGGTTACAAAGAACATTGTGTAAATATGAGCGATTACATTGCTTTTTGAAATGAGTTTTTTTACAAAGAATTTTTCGAGTACGAGCAGTACTGCATAGATGAGTCCCCATATAACGAAGTTCCACGCTGCACCGTGCCATAAGCCCGTCAGCATCCATACCACGAGGGTGTTGAACAGCCATCTTACAGTAGTTACTCTGTTTCCACCAAGTGGAATGTAGACGTAATCCCTGAACCACGAGCCGAGTGACATATGCCAGCGTCTCCAGAATTCGCTGATACTCTTTGAAATGTAGGGATAATTGAAGTTTTCTATGAAATTAAAGCCGAACACCTTGCCAAGACCGATTGCCATATCCGAATATCCCGAGAAGTCAAAATAAACGTGTATAGCAAACGCAAGGGCATAAATCCAGAAGAAGAGTACGGATTTCTCGCCGCTTTCTCTGAAAATATCACATACTGCTCCCATCTGGTTGGCTATGAGCACCTTTTTTGCAAGACCTACTATAAAGCGTCTCATACCGAGATAAAATTTTTCAAAGGAGTGCTCTCTGTTTTCAAGCTCACGAGCCACGTCAACGTAACGTACTATAGGTCCTGCAATGAGCTGAGGGAAAAGCGCAACGTAGGTCGCAAAGTTGATAATGTTTTTTTGATACGGAACGTTGCCTCTGTAAACGTCTATAGTGTAGCTGAGTATCTGGAACGTATAGAAGCTGATACCTATTGGAAGAGCGATTTTCAAAAGGGGCATAGAAAGTCCTGTTACTGCATTGAAATTATCAATGAAGAAGTCGGCATACTTAAAGAAGCCTAAGATTACAACACTCGACACAATTGAGGCTGTCAGCCACAGCTTTTTAGCCGTTTTCGTTTTCGATTTGTCAATTGCCATACCTATAAAGAATCCCAGCAGAATTGACGCTGCCATAAGGAAGAGATATTTTGGCTCACCCCAGCCGTAAAAAACGAGACTTGAAATGAGCAGCACCGTGTTTTTCAAGCATTTAGGGACGCAAAAATACAAGATTAAAACAACAGGTAAAAAGTAAAACAAAAAGGGCATACCTGAAAAAAGCATTTGTTTATCTCCTATCAACGATTATAAAAAGGGGGGGCTTTTACTAAAAGCCCCCATTTTTTGTCAAGGCGCTAAGAAGGGATTTTGACTTCAAAAGTCTTTTTCGGTGTCCCTTTTTTACACCCCATTTGTAGTTGTGTAAACTCTTAGTTCTTTTGAGCTTCGTATTCAACTGCTCCTACAAGCTCTTCAAAAGCTGTTACAAAGCCGTCGATTTCAATGCCCATTTCCGAGTTAATCATAACAAGCATAACCGTGTTGCCTGAAGTAACCGTTCTGATGAGGTCAGCTTCAACGCAAACCCACTTTCTCTGGTCGATGCCGTTAATCATTGCGTCAGCTACAGCTTTAACGTCCTCACCTTCCTTAACAGAAGCAAGTACGAGTGAATAAGCCTGAGCGCCCATCATTGATTCTGAAACGAGAAGTGAATGGATTTTTGAATCGTCTGTAAGACCTGTGTAGTATGTGTATGAATCAGCGTTAACAAGCTCTGCGGGAAGAGTGCCTGCCATAAAAGGAACGGGATGCTTTTCGTAGATGCCATCAACTATTGTCTGAAGCTCTTCTGCTGTGTAAAGAGTTACGGTCTGTTCAACGTTTTCAATTGGTTCGTCGGGGGTTACGTTGGTTTCTGTGTTGTCCTTGCTTGAGCAGGATACGAGAAGTGCTGTTGCTACGAGGAGTGCTGCGAGGATTAGAGTAAGTTTTTTCATTTTCTTTTTTCCTTTCGGTAATAAAATTATTTTTTTGTGAAAACCCATTGGTTTTCTTTGTTTTGTGAAATACAGTAAGAGCTTGTTTTACTACCCGTTTTGAGCTTCAGCGTGTGAGGGGCAGTAATTGAAAGATCAGTCAACCATAGAAGCTCGGTGTCGGAATTGAAGGTAATACTTTGACCGACGCTTTCTCTTTTGTTTTTGCCAACAAGAATTAACTCTCCGTCAGAAACTGTGACGGTGGTTTTTTTATCAGCTTCAAAATAGAGGGGGAGCTCCTGAGTCTCAACTATTGAAACGGGTGCTATTCTCGCTCTGTTGCTTGTGGGCATAAGAACGATAGCCTCATTATCAACTATTGTGTCTGCGTAATAGAGTGAGGTTTCTGCATCGGGTAAAAAAGCAAAAACAACGACTAATACGAGCAGCGTTGCGGCAAGCGCATAGCACATACGGACGGTTGAGGAAATACGCTTATTTTTCTCTTTGTCTTCCGAAAGAACTCTTTGCCTGAGCGAATCGGGTGCTTTGATGCTTCGATATGCATCTATTTCTTTTTTATTTATCATCGGGCAACACCTCCATTATCTGAAAAATCTATTTTCAGCTTTTCTCTTGCCCTTGCTAAACGCATTTTGACTGCCGAAACTGATATTTTGAGTATTCTTGCGCATTCTTCTACGCTATACCCTTCATAATAATGAAGCAGAATTGGAGTTTTATACGTATCTTCTAAACCGAATACCACTTCGGTAATCCCACCGATATTCATTTCATCACAGAGGTCTGTGGCTTCTTCAAGAGGGGAGTGAGACCTGATGCTTCGTTTTCTTGCAAGGTCGTGGCAATGGTTTATCGTAACTCGTATAAACCAGGCTTTTTCGTGCTCCTCGTTAAAGAAAATCGGAGTAGAGTTCATATATTTCATATATACGTCGTGTACTGCATCCTCGGCATCTTCTTTTGAAAAAAGATGTGATAACGCAAGACGGTAAAGTATATTTGAATACTTGTCGTATACAACTTCAAGCAGCTCCGTTTTTGAACGGCTCATTTGTACCTCCTATCCTAAACACGTATGAGAGTGTCAAAAGGTCACAATTTTTGAAAAATTTTTTCTTAGTATATTTTAACATATAATGAAAATTTTGGCAATAGTAAAATAAATACTTGAAAAAAACGGAAATATATGCTAATATAATAGTTAGCAACGGCAAACTGAGGTGATTTAATGAAAAAAAGATTTACGGTTGAAGGAATGATGTGTTCGGCATGCTCTTCGGCAGTTGAAAGGGCTGTTTCAAGGCTTGACGGGATGAATTCGGTGTCAGTAAATCTGCTTTCAAAGATGATGATTTGTGATTATGACGACGCTAAGGTCAAGACCGAGGATATAGAAAGAGTAGTATCAAAGGCAGGCTTTCAGGCGTTTTTGAAGGAAGAAAAAAAGTCTGAGAAAAAAGCAGAGGAAACGACAAGCGTCAAGACAAGACTTATAGTATCATTTACTTTTTTGGCTGTTTTAATGTATATATCCATGGGACATATGCTTTCGTTACCTCTTCCTTATTTTTTTGAGGGGAGAGAATATGCAGTAGTATTTTCTTTTACACAGCTTTTGCTCACTCTTCCCGTTTTATACGTCAACAGAAAATTTTTCATATCCGGCTGGAAGGCAGTAAAAAACAAGGCAGCTAATATGGATACGCTCGTTGCAATGGGATCGCTTGCAGGCGTAGTATACGGAATTTTTGCAATATATGTAATAGGAATAGGATTGGGCAGAGGAAATCCTGAGCTTGTTGACGCCTATCGACACAATCTTTATTTTGAGTCTTCGGCTATGATTTTAACGCTCGTTACACTTGGCAAATTCTTTGAGGAGCGTTCGAAAAATAAAACGGGGGACGCACTCAGGGGGTTAGAAAAGCTACGCCCCGAGACAGTTACGGTTGAAAGAGACGGGAAAGAGATACAAGTACCGACTGATAGCGTTGCAGTAGGAGATATAGTAGTGCTTCGCCCCGGCTCGAGAGCGGCAGTAGATGGTGTAATAATCGAGGGGCATGCGACCTTTGATATGTCAAGTCTGACTGGTGAGAGTATGCCCGTTGAAAAGGGAATCGGAGACGAGGTCGTTTCGTCCGGACTGATAATTGATTCATACGTAAAGTATCGGGCTACGTCTGTAGGTAAGGATACGACTCTTTCACAGATTATCGAGCTTGTGGAAAATGCCACCACAACCAAAGCTCCTGTTGCAAGGCTTGCCGATAAAATAAGCAGAGTATTCGTACCGACGGTTATGGTAATTTCGGTTATAACTCTTTTGGTGTGGCTTTTGTTTGATAAGAGTTTTGAATTTGCATTGTCGAGAGCTCTGTCGGTTCTCGTTATATCCTGCCCCTGCGCATTGGGACTTGCAACGCCCGTTGCAATAACGGTTTCTGTAGGCAGACTTGCAAGCGAAGGAATTCTTGTGAAAAACGCTTCGTGGGCAGAGCTCATGAGTGAGGTCAAAACGGTTGTTTTTGATAAGACAGGTACGATTACTACGGGTAAAATGAAGGTTTCGGACATTTTATCAGATAATCCCGATGAGCTTTTGAAAGTAGCAGTCGGCTTAGAAAGGTATAGCCAGCATCCGTTGGCTCTTGCTATAGTCGAGTATTGCAATCATATTGAAGCCTCGGAGGTTACACAGTTCCTTTCTGTTTCGGGCAGAGGAGTCAAGGGTAGCCTTGACGGAAAAATCGTTCTTGGTGGAAACGCCGAGTTTATGTGCGAAAACGGAGTTGATATATCTTCTTTTGAGGAAAAAGTGAAGGCGCTTTCAAGAGAAGGAAAGACGGTGATGTATTTTTCTCTTGACAATGCTTTGCTTGGCGCTATAGCAATAGGTGATACTATCAAGCAGGGTGCAGAGCAAATGGTTTCACAGCTTAAAGCTATGGGTATTAAGACGGTGCTTTTGACGGGTGACAATGAGCTGACAGCGAGAGCCGTTGCCGACAGGCTTGGAGTTGACGAGCTTATTTCTCAGGTTTTGCCTGCTGAGAAATCCGAGCGTGTAAGGGCCTTGCAGAGTGGTGGTAAGGTTGCTATGGTTGGTGACGGGGTCAATGATAGCCCCTCTCTTGCCACTGCCGATATCGGAATATCAATGGGCGACGGAACCGATATTGCAATTGATGCCTCCGACGTCGTTTTCCTCGGCTCCGACGTGGTGAAGATTTCGAGGCTTATAAACTATGCTCACGCCACTCTGAGAATAGTCAAGCAAAATCTGTTCTGGGCATTTATCTACAATATAATCGGAATTCCATTGGCTGCAGGAGTTTTGTTCGTTCCTTTTGGAATTCTTCTCAATCCTATGATTGCTTCGTTTGCAATGAGCTGTAGCTCGTTGTTTGTGGTATCAAATGCGCTCAGATTATTAAAAAAATAAAAGGAGAAAAAAGAATATGGAAAAGATTTTTAACGTAGAAGGAATGCGTTGTGAGCATTGCTCTCAGCGTGTTGAAAAGGCATTGACAGCACTCGGGTATGACGTCTTAGTAGACCTTTCAAAAGGAGAGGTAAAGGTCAGCAAGGACTTTATAGATGAAGGACTTGTTAAGAATGAAATCGAAGACTTAGGATTTATAGTAAAAGCATAAGAAAAACATCGGGGCTGTAAAAAAACGAAATTAGTTTTTTTACAGCCCTTTGCGTTAGGGGATAGGAAAAAAAGAGGTAGATTGCACGATACTGAAGCGCGTCGCTGTACCTGTGTACAGCAGTCGCGAAGTTCGTGCAAAACATAAAACAATATAATTAATGCTAAAAATTGATTTTTCAATTTTTACCTTATAAAAACGCCTGTTTTTTTAATAAGCATAACAAATTTTATCTTTAATTTTGGTAATATATAACTAAAATTAAACAAATTATGCTTTTCGGGAGTCCAGAGGGTGCTTTTTGCTAAAAAGCACCCTCTGGTTTTATGAGGGCTCGCCTTTTTTTACATCCCCAATTGTTGTAATATGTATGTTCACATTTTTTTATAATGTTGCCATAAATCTCCCTGATTTTTCGGGAGATATCCGTGATCTGAATTCTGAAGGAAGTGAATTTCTTTTTTACCGTTCAGATTGTTGAAAAGCCTGCATATACTCGCGGGGGCACAAACCTCGTCTCCCAGCGAGCATCTGTCAATATTTACAGGTGTTGTGACGAGCGTCGCAATATGAACGGCGTCGAAATATTCAGAGTTTACGCTATTTCCTCGCAGTACCCCACTGTGTTTTCTTTTGGGGTCATCCATACTTGCATAATCGCAAAATGCAGGAACAGTTGAAACTGTATTCGTAATCGTAAATCTCTCATCAAGGAATTGAGACAAAGCCGTAGTGCAGATGCTCTGATATCCACCAAGACTGCTACCTTCAAATTCCAGCTTTCCGTTCCATACCTCTGCTACACGTGGAATATCGGACGAAAGCTCGCTGTTTGCAAGGAAACGAATAACCTGAAGGTTTCTCATGTGCATATAAAGGTTATAGCAGTCGCTCTTATCGTCAAAACCCGAGTTTATGCCGTTACCACCTCTGCCGTAGGTGGCAAGGATTGTTTTGTTGAGCTTGTTGTAGCATTCCTCGTCGCTTAGTCCACAAGGGTATCCGTGATGTGTTGAATAAACGAAGATACAGTTTTCCGAGAAAAACGGACGTGGCGAATGAGCGCTGTAGCCTGCATAAATAAAGTGAAGAGGAATAGATTTCGGAGTTGCTTTTTTAGGAATGGTAACGTATGCTGTAGCAGGGCAAGGACCCGGAGTTTTGAGATTTAACTCCCAGACGTCGTAGTCGTCGAGCCTTGTATCTCGGTCGTTTGTTACGTGATTTTTTATCAGACGATTGAAATATTCCTTGTCTGCTTGCGTTATGTGATAATAGTTGGTTTTGTCAACGTCAAAGTCAAATACTACCGAGCCCTTATATTCGGTCAAGGTTGTATCGCAGGGGTTGACTGCCTTCAGCTTGTCAATCTCGCTTGCCCAGAACTCCTTGAGGTCGCTTGGGGTGGGAGTGGATGGTTTCATTTCTGTAAAGTCATACAACGCTCCACAAACTCCGTTTTCGGCACCGTCTATCGCTTTTCCCTCTTTGTCGCAGGCAATGAATTTTACAAAAACCGAGCCTGCGCAGTTGCACACGGAGATTACCTCTGCAGATGACGTGTTTTCAAAATAACCCGTTTCTTTTTCTTCTTTACCTTCGGTGAAAAGCTCGTATTTTATCATAGGAACGCTTGTCGCCTCGTCGCTGACCTGATTGAGAAGGGTTGCCTTTATCTTTATTTTGTCACCCTTGGAGAACGAAATCGGAGAGACAAGCTCCCAGCCATCGTTGGTTTCCTTATAGGTTTCTGCATTGAAGTAGAGACCGTCCGGATAATCGGGGTTTTTGAATGGGGTAAGGGAGTCTCTTATGTCGAGACCATAGTTGTTATTGTAGCTTCTGAAGAAGGTGTCGATTGCTTCGAGCACGTTCATCCCTGTTCCGTCGGGAATTATATATTCCTCGAGCTCTTTTTTATATTCTGCGTCCTTTTCCGCCTTGCATACTATCGAGTATATGATACTCAGCTTTGCAGTATCAGAACGGGTGTAGGGATTGTCTGTGATGATTTTGAAGGTTTCATAGGCTTTTTGAGCATTATTCATTATTTTCTCCTTATATCAACAATAATTTATGGTCCAAAATCATAATTTTATTGGGTGAGGCAGGTTGATGGCAAATAGTGTTTTATCGTTTTTTCAATCCAATATTCAAATCTTGTATTCGGACAAAGCTTTTCAAGCTCCTTGAACCTGAGATACATATCAACTCCGTCCGAGGGGTCGTGCCACGTGTCAGCGTAGATATAGTCGAAGCCTTCCTTTGGAGCGATTTTCTCGGCATATTCAAAGGCGTCTGCATGAACGATTTTTATTTTGTCCTTGTTGGGAAACTGTGGAAGTATAAAGCGTTTGAAAATGTCAATTACGCTTTCGTCACGTTCAACTATCGTGACACTTTCAACCTCGTCCATTATCGACGTCATATAAGGAAAGTAGCCGAGTCCGAGTCCGTAGGTCGCAACCCTTCCACGCGCAATTTTTATTGCGTCCTTCATTGTTTCGACTTCGTTGGGGGTTACCAGCATCCATTCCACTCCGTTTTCGAGAATGACGGGGTATGGGAACTCACAGTCGAAAAAGGCAACCTGAGGAATAATTCTGCCGTCGTCAAGCTCCTTTAAGTCGTCAAGGGGAATAAGCTCGTAGGGCTTTATTGTTGCAACGTGAAAATCCCAGTTTTTTTCTTTTGTCGGAACAACCTTTATATTTTTGTAGTATGGGTCGCAGTCGTAATCTTCTTTTTTTATGTAGTGGAGCATTTCGGGGAAATAGTATTCAAACATTTCCCTGTCCTCTTCGTCCTCATCTATTCTCATATAGCAAGCTGAGGCGAGTACCACAGAGAAGGCGTATTTTCTGTCAACACCACATTCGTTCACAAGCTCGTCGATTATGTCGGGGGTTATAAAATCCGAGTTAAAATTCATAAAGGCGCTGATTCTTGCCAGCACCTCGGCATTGTATTTTTGTATTTTTTCTTTAGAAAGCATATTTTTTTGTTGGCGTATAAAATATAATGGTGTTAAGGGGCTGTAAAAAACTCGAACAGAGTTTTTTCAGCCCTTTAGTCTTAGGAGATAGAAAAAAAGCTTCAGAATGAGCAAACCGAAGCCCGTCGGCGTACAATTGTACGGCAGTGGCGAGGTTTGTTCATAGTCAAAAACAATATAATTTCTCATAAAAAACGCATTTTTGAGTTTTTACCTTGAAATCAACTATGCAAAAGTTTTTAGAATAGCCTTAATTGGATTTCTTTTTTGTTTTTGACGGTCCGGACTTTTTTGTATCTCCTTGCTTTGTGTTTCCGGTATATTATAGCCTTTTCTCCGTTATTGATTAACCTTTGCAAGCTTACCGAGCTCTTCCTCTTCGAGCTGACGGTAGGCTACCTTGCCAACGAGGGTTTTTGGAAGAGAGTCGCGAAATTCAATATCGTATGGCATAGCATATCTTGCAATATTTTTACGACAGTAGTCAAGGAGAATCTTCTTGTTCTCTTCGCTGGGCTTAACGTTGGGCTTGAGCATTACGAATGCCTTTACCTTTTGTACCTTTAACGCATCGGGAACGCCGATTATACAACTCATTTGTACAAGCTCGTGAGCGTCAAGCACGTTTTCGAGCTGAGACGGATAAACGTTGTAACCACTCGTGATAATCATACGTTTAATTCTCTGCTTGAAGAAGATGAAGCCATCCTCATCCATATATCCGAGGTCGCCCGTGTGCACCCATGTTCTTCCGTCCTCGTGCACTCTGAGTGTTTCGGCATTCTCTTCGGGGTGATTTATGTAGCCGAGCATTACAGTAGGTCCCGAAATACAGATTTCTCCTTCGACACCGTAGTCAACCTCGTTTATGCTGCCTGGGTCAACTATAGTATAGTAGGTGTCGGGGAAGGGCTGACCTATACTGCCCTCCTTTGCCATATGCAAGGGCGTAAGACAGCTTGCCGTAACACATTCTGTCGTTCCGTAGCCCTCTCTGATTTGTATTCTTGAATTGTGTTCAGAAAGGAACTTGTCAAATTTCTTTTTGAGCTCGATTGAAAGTGAGTCACCACCACTGAATACACCCTTGAGACAGGAGAGGTCTGCACCGTCCATACAATTCTGACGGAGTAAAGCCTCATAGAGAGTGGGAACGCCTGCAATAAAGTTGCATTTATATTTCATAATGAGCTTTGCATAGCTTTCGGGAGTAAATCTCGGAACAAGTATACATCTGCCACCGTTGCCGAGCATCGAGTGAATACTAACACCAAGTCCAAAGCCGTGGAAGATAGGCATAGCAGCCAGCATCTTGTCACCCGGACGGAAAATCGGGTTGGTGGCAATAATCTGTGCAGCAAGTGCATTGAAGTTGAGATTGGAAAGGAGAATACCCTTGGTCGTACCCGTCGTACCACCACTGTAAAGCACTACGGCAGGGTCTTCAGCTTTTTTTTCAGCCTTGAAAACACCCTTGTATTTGCTTCCATTTGCCATAAAGTCGTTCCATTTTATGATGGGGGCGTCATTTGGAATTTTAGGTATTTTTCTTCCCTCTGTCAAGGCGTAGCCGAACTTCAGGGTTCTTGGAAGAGCATCGTAAATTCTTGCAAGAATGAGATTTTCAAGATTAACGTTCTTTCTGATAGCCTTGAACTTACCATAGAATTGGTCGAGTGTTATGGCATAAAGGCTCTTTGAATCGTTGAGATAAAACTCAATTTCCTTTTCGCTCGAAAGTGGGTGAATCATATTCGCAATTCCACCAACGAGGTTGATTGCATAGAACATAATGATTGCCTGAGGGCAATTTGGCATACAGATAGTTATATTGTCTCCCTCTCTTACGCCATAAGCCTTGAGCGCTTTTGCGCATTGCTTTACCGAGTCAATGAATTCGCTGTAGGTCGTTTTGTTGTTCATAAAGTCGTATGCCACGTAGTCAGGGTATTTTTTTGCAACGTCGTTGACAAGCTCGAACATTGTTCCCTTGTGATAGTCAAGATGTGCCGGAACGTCACCGTAGTTGTCGAGCCATGGAGCGCGTGTTTCTTTCATAAAAAGTCCTCTCAGTCAATTATTTCGTTTATTGGTCTGTCAAGAAGTTCAGGGTTTTCAATCAGCTTCTTCAGAATTTTAATACTTTTGGCAAAGTATACTCCGTCGGCAATTCTCTCGTCAATAGTAAGCCCGAGGTCAATTGTCTCACGAAGCTCAAACGAGCCGTCCTCGTTGTAGAAGGGACGCTTTTTCTTTTCACCAACTACTGCAAACAGCGAGTTAGTACCCCAATTTGCGAGGTGGTGGTAGGAAGCGTGCATTTTTATGCTTCCAAGGTTAGAAATGAAAACCGATGAAAAATAAGGATCTTCTTTCATAAGCGAGGTCGGATAAAGACCGTGCTCATCAAGCCAGCCAAGCGTATTCATAACAAATCTTAAAACAGGGGTGGGGAGTAATCCAACCAGCTTGTCTATAATCTCGGTTGTACCGTCTTTTTTGTTTTCACGGCGAACGGAGAAAACGATTTTCTTAACCTTGTTGTAAATTTGCTCAACCGGGGAGATACCCTCCTCGTCAATCTTGACGATGGCAAGCGCCTCGTGTGCGTCATCCTCAAATTGCTTTTTTACAACGAAGGCAAAAATAATATCCTTTCTGTCAAAGAGCTTTCCACCCTTGTAAAATCTGTTCAATCTCGGTCTTAATACGATTGTTTTTGCAATGGCTGCGAGTATTACGTGGAAAAAAGTATATTTGAAATCGGGATTGTCCGAATTCTTTTTTTCAAGGTAGGCGTTGAGAGCAGTTATGTCAAAGATTTCGTTCATTACGGCTTCATTGTCCGTTCTCTTTGGCATAATAAAGGGAGAAATCGCGTGCATAGAGTCTATGTTTCTTACCCTATAGGCATCTTTTCTGTCGCCGAATTTTCTCTTTTGTTCTTTCATAGGTCCTCCGTTTATATACAGTTTATTAACAAATCATAGACATTTTACCTCATATGACGAAAAAAGTCAAGAAAAAGATAAAGCAAAGGCATTTCATTTTCATATGCGCCGCGCATTTTTCTCATACAAATGAGAAAAAGCAAGAGCGGCGCTCTTGCTTTTTTTCACTTTATTATAGGCTGGATTTGTACTTTATCGATAGCCTTTTCCAGTGTGTCCTCAATCAGTGAGAAATCTGCGACCATCGACCTGTGCTTCCCTTCAGGCGAGTCCTGAGAAAACGGCACGAAGAAAACGTTTTTGGTATTGAGCAAAAGCCCGATGTTTTTGGCTGTTGCGCCCAGGGCGTCGTTTGTGGACGGGGCGATGACAATCGGGATTTCGTTTCTGAGTGATGCCTTGACTGCCATTGTTACGGCAGTATCGGTTATACCCAGCGCCAGCTTTGATATGGTGTTTCCTGTGCAGGGGGCTACAATCAGCATATCAAAAAGCTTTTTCGGCCCGATTGGCTCAGCCTCCTTGATGGAGGTAATCGGTTTTTTTGCCGTGATCAGTGACAGCCTCGAAAAAAGCTCGTCCTTTTTCATAAATCGAGTTGACGTGCTTGCAACGATCGGGGAGAGTACGGGAGTGATTTCGTACTTGTCAGGACACAGCTTCGCCATTTCATCCAAAACGGCTTCTATAGTACAAAAAGAGCCTGTAAGTGCAAAACCGAGTCTGATTTTGTCCATAAATGCTCCTTAATTAAGATGTCTGAATATTGCTTTCTTTACCGCGAGTGCAGCCGATTTCGGAGAAATCCTCTGAGGAAGTGAGCTGCCCTTTTCTCCCTTCAGGGACAGGGCGTGCATCTTGCTCCAATTTACGTTGTTTTCTCCACTTGCAAGGTCGAGAATATATACGCTTGGCGAGAGCTTTTCCAGAGTATCTGCATCTACGACGTGCCTTAACGGTACGGTGTTGACAAGAGTATTAAAAACGTCCATACTGTCTCTTTGCCAGAGATGACAGGCTGAAATACCCCTCGTATGAGCGAGCCTCAGCTCCTCGTCCGACGAGGTGAACACCTTGACGGTAGCCCCGAGAGCGAGCAGCATTCTCGTCAGTCTCTGACCGATTCTGCCATATCCGAGCACGGCTACTCTCATTGAGTAGATTGTGGTGTCGGTAGAGCTTATAATCATCGATAAAGCGCCTTCTGCAGTAATCAGTGCATTTTCTCTGCAAAAGAGCTCCTCGTTGAGAATGTCGGTGTATACCAGCCCCTTTTGATTTATAATACGTCTTGTGTTTTCACCGTTGTGACCCCCGAAAACCGAGCTACCCTCGGGTATAGCTTCGAGAAGCTCGGCAGCCTTGGTGTCATCTATAAAAAACGGGAGTATGACAACAGGAGCTTCGATCCCATGTATTTCGTCGGGTGAGCTTACCGTATAAACGCTGTCTTTTCGTGACAGCATTGCCATAAGCTCTGCCGTCCTCTTGTCACACTTTGCGTCAAAGTTGAGTGTGATGAAATTGTAATTCATATTTTTTCCTCCCACTCTATATTATGCGTTTGCGACTTCTTTTGAGACAGGCTTTACAAAAAGGGCAGTAAAAAACTAAATCAGTTTTTTACTGCCCGTTTTGAATGGTTTTGTATTTGGTTATGAGGTTATAGACTTTTACAGTCCTTTGGTATACATATCAACGCTTTCACTCACAAAGCTTTCAAGCTCGTCGGCTGTCAGCGTTCTCTGTGAGATGAGAGCAAGCATATAGACCTGACGGGCGAGCGCCTTGGCAGTTTCCTTCTTTGAAGGGTCGGAAAGCATATCAGTGATTTTTGCAATAAGTGGGTTTTTGGTATTGACGATGAGCTTTTCGGGTGCATTGTCTATCGGCATAGTCTCGCCACCCATTGAGTAGAGCTTCATCATATCGGCAAAGCGTCTGTCCTGCTCGGCGAGTGTAATCATCGCAGGGGTCTTTTCATTCTTGAGAGAAGCGAAGGCTATTTCGGTCTTTTCCTTGGCAATAGCTTCTGTGAACAGCTCCTTGAGAAGCTCGTTTTCCACCTCTTCGCTATCGCTCTTGAGGGAAGTCGCAATATCCGAGTCGCATCTTGCGAACTTAATATCCGAGTTTTCGCTTTCAAGATGTGTGATAAATTGCGAGTCGATTATAGAGTCGAGGAGAAGTACGTCAATTTCCTCTTCCTTGAGAAGCGAAATATATCTTGATTGCTGAGTCTTGTCGGTTGCATAGAAAATCGTACCCTTTTCCTTGGTATTCTTTTCTGTATATTCCGAAAGAGTTACGTAGCTACCGTCAACCGTCTTGTAAATAACCGAGTTCTTGACTCTGTCAAGGAACTTCTTGTCTCTCATACAGCCGTATTCAACGAATGGCTTAAGGTCGTCCCAGATTTTTTCGTATTTTTCACGCTCGGTGTTGAAGAGCGAGTTGATTTTGTCGGCTACCTTTTTGATAATATGTGCCGAAATCTTTGATACGTAGCCACTGTTTTGCAGATAGCTTCTCGAAACGTTGAGGGGAAGCTCTGGACAGTCGAGAACTCCACGAAGAGTCATAAGGTATTCGGGAATAACTTCCTTTATGTTGTCAGCAACGAATACCTGATTGTAGTAGAGCTTGACCTGTCCTTCCATATTGGAATATTCGTGAGAGGGCTTTGGGAAGTAGAGAATACCCTTGAAGTTGAGGGGATAGTCTGCGTTGATGTGAATATAGAAGAGAGGCTCCTGCCAATCAGCAAACACTTTTTTGTAAAATTCGTTGTATTCCTCGGGTGTACAGTCGGAGGGGTTCTTGAGCCAGAGAGGATTGGTGTCGTTAATCGGCTTGTCCTCGTTTTCAGCACCCGTTGTAAGATAGATTTCGATAGGCATAAATGCGCAGTACTTGTCAAGAATTCTTGAAAGGGTTTCTTTTTTCAGGAAATCCGCTTCCTCGTCTGTAACGTGGAGAATGATGTCAGTGCCTCGTTCTGCTCTGTCACCCTTGTCCATAACGTACTCGCCAAGCTCGTTACAGCTCCAATGAACGCTGGGCGCGTCGGTAAATGACTTTGATACGATTTCAACTGTGTCAGCTACCATAAACGCCGAGTAAAATCCGAGACCGAAGTGACCGATAATGCCCGAATCGTCGCCTTCTTTTTCATATTTCTGGATAAATTCGAGAGCGCCCGAAAGAGCTATCTGATTTATATAACGGTCGATTTCTTCCTCGCTCATACCGAGTCCGTTGTCCGATATAGTGAGTGTTTTGTTTTCACTATCCACCTTGACCTCAATTTTGTATTCGCCGTCAAAGCTCGCCTCATTGAGAGAAACGAGTCTCTTCATTTTGGTTATAGCGTCGCTTGCATTTGAGACAAGCTCTCTTAAAAAGATTTCCTTGTCGGAATACAACCATCTCTTTATAATAGGGAATATATGCTCCGTTTCAACGGTAATTCCACCCTTTTTCATTTCTTCCATAATATTTCTCCTTGCTATTTTTTTATTTCTGTGATACAATTGTATCACTAATTTGGTTTTTGTCAAGAGGATTTTTGGCACTCTTGTGTCGAGAGTGCTAAAAATCCTGTAAATATTTTGTGAACACAACTCAATTTTTTCAAAATAATTCAAAAAAACACTTTACAACTCTTGAATGTTGTGTTATACTGTGGTGTACTGAAAAGGTATGACCGTTGCTCAGTTACGGCGTTTTTAGCCTTTAACCAAGGCTTTTCACCTGACCTTAACTAAGTTACGGCGAGAAAAATTATGGAGGTGAACATAATGCAGAAAGAATTGAAGCAGAGTATCATTGAGAGCTATCGCACCAATGAGAAAGACACTGGAAGTCCTGAGGTACAGATTGCTATTCTCACAAGCAGAATCAACAATCTTACAGAGCATCTTAAAAAGAATGCTAAGGACCATCACAGCCGTCGTGGTCTTCTTAAGATGGTAGGTCACAGAAGAAACCTTCTTGCATATTTGCAGAAGAAGGATATCAACCGTTACCGTGAAATCATCGAAAAGCTTGGCTTGAGAAAGTAAGCCAAATGGGTTTTCTCCGCACATACCTGAAAGCAGGTATGTGTGGGGATTTCTTGTAAAAATGCAAATTTGCCGTCTTTACAAATTCCGATTAGCACGAAATAAAGTGCCAAAACGCCTTTGACATTTTATTTTATGCTAATCTGTATCGACGGCTTTATAAAGAAAGGAAAGAATAAAATGTTTGAGAACTACAGAACGTTTAGCTGCGAAATCGCAGGCAGACCTCTCGTTGTCGAGACAGGTAAAATCGCTCAGCTTGCAAACGGATCAGCTCTTGTAAGATACGGTGACACCGTTATCCTTGCAACTGCTACTGCAAGCGCAAAGCCCCGTGACGGAATTGATTTCCTTCCGTTGTCGGTTGATTTTGAGGAAAGACTTTATTCGGTTGGTAAAATCCCCGGCAGCTTCCTCAAGAGAGAAGGCAGACCCACAGAAAAGGCAATACTTACATCACGTGTAATCGACAGACCCGTTCGTCCTCTTTTCCCCAAGGATTTGAGAAACGACGTATGTCTCTCTCTTACAGTTATGTCGGTTGACCCCGATTGCTCACCCGAAATCACAGGTATGATTGGCGCATCTATCGCACTTTCAATTTCTGATATTCCGTGGAACGGACCTATCGCAGGTACATTTGTTGGACTTGTTGACGGCGAGTTCGTTATGAACCCCACAAAGGAACAGCGTGAAAAGAGCCTTCTCGAGCTTACTGTTGCATCTTCTGCAAAGAAGGTTGTAATGATCGAAGCAGGCGCTAAGGAAGTATCCGACAAGGATATGTACGACGCCATTATGGAAGCTCACAAGGTTAACTGCGAGATAGTTGAGTTTATCAACTCTATTGTTGCCGAAATCGGTAAGCCCAAGTTCAAGTATCCCTCGTGCGACGTTGACCACGATTTGTTCGAGGCAATCAAGGCTTATGCAATGGAGGCAGTACAGTCGGCTCTTGACACAGACGACAAGACCGTTCGTGACGAGAGACTTCAGGTCGTTTACGCAGATGTATTCGAGCATTTCGGTGAGATTTATCCCGATATGGACGATGCTACGACGGCTATGATCAACGAGTGTATGTACAAGCTTCAGAAGTTTGTTGTAAGACGTTGGCTTCTTGATGATAAGAAGCGTGTTGACGGCAGACGTATGGACCAGATGAGACCCCTTGCTGCAGAGGTTAGTATGCTTCCAAGAACTCACGGCTCCGGTATGTTCACAAGAGGTCAGACTCAGGTTATGACTATTGCTACTCTCGGTTCGGTAAGCGACCAGCAGATGCTCGACGGTATCGATGATGAAGAGTTCAAGAGATATATGCATCACTATAATATGCCCGGCTACTCTGTAGGTGAGGCAAAGGCTTCAAGAAGCCCCGGAAGAAGAGAAATCGGTCACGGTGCCTTGGCAGAAAGAGCTCTTGAGCCTGTTATTCCTTCGGTTGAGGAATTCCCCTATGCCATCAGACTTGTATCCGAGGTTGTAAGCTCAAACGGTTCTACCTCTCAGGCTTCAATCTGTGGTTCAACTCTTGCTTTGATGGATGCAGGTGTTCCGATCAAGGCTCCCGTTGCAGGTATTTCTTGTGGTCTTATTACCGAGGAAGACAGATGGATGACAATGATTGACATTCAGGGTCTTGAGGACTTCTTTGGCGATATGGACTTTAAGGTTGCAGGTACTAAGGAAGGTATCACAGCAATTCAGATGGACCTCAAGATAGACGGTCTTACACCTGAAATTATCAAGAATGCTCTTGAAACGACACACGTTGCAAGAAATCATATTATCGACGAGGTTATTCTCAAGGCAATTCCCGAGTCACGTGCAGACGTATCTGCTTGGGCTCCCAAGATGATTACCACCAAGATTGACCCCGAAAAGATTAGCGAGGTTATCGGTAAGGGTGGTAAGGTTATTCAGAAGATTACTGCCGATACGGGTGCAAAGATTGATATCGAAGATGACGGTAGCATCTTTATCGCAGCAGTTGACAAGAATGCGGCTTATGCAGCTCTTGATATGATTAACGCTATTGCTCTTGACCCCGTTGTTGGTACTGTTTATACAGGTACTGTTACAAGGCTTATGACCTTTGGTGCATTCGTTGAGTTCGCACCGGGTAAGGAAGGACTTGTTCACATTTCAAAGCTCGATAAGAAGAGAGTTGAAAAGGTTGAGGACGTAGTTTCTGTTGGTGATGTAATCAAGGTTAAGCTTATCGAAATTGATGATAAGGGAAGAATTAACCTTTCACGCAAGGATGCACTTGAGGATATAGCAGAAGAAGAATAATAACAATTAAAGCGAAGCTTCGTCAGAGGCTTCGCTTTGTTACGGGGTCTTGATTTATGGAGAACACTAAGGATATCTTACAAGGTAACCTCAGAAAAAATATAATTCTATATATTTTTCCGTTAATTATCAGTTCACTTATTCAAAAGCTGTTCAGCGTAGCAGATATAGCCGTACTCGGAAATATGGCAAGCTCACTGGCAGTTGCTTCGGTTGGAGCAACAAGCTCGATTTGCCATCTGCTCATAGACACTTTTTTCGGTATTTCCTCGGGTAGCAAGATTGTGCTTGCAAGATGCTTTGGAACGCGAGACAACGAGCTGATAAAAAGAGCTTCGGATACCACGATTATTACGGCATTGGGAATGGGCTTTATATTGTTAATTCCGGGATTGGCGTTATCACCTTTTCTTTTGAGAGTTACACAGTGCCCTGCAGATTGCTATGAGCAAGCTCTTTTGTATCTCAGAATTTATGTAATGGGTGCGCCTGCAACTATGCTTTATAACTTTGCTTCGGGCGTTCTGATTACCTCGGGGGATACCAAAAGACCAATGCTTTACGGCGTTTTTTCGGGTTTTATAAACCTTGTTCTCAACGTTGTTTTGTGCTTTGTTCTCGAAGAGAAGGTGCTGGCTGTAGCCGTTGCTACCGTTGCATCTCAAGCTGTTGGAGCAATTCTCGTTTTGCTCAGAATAAGAAAGGTAAAGGAAATTGCCTTCAATCCTCTTTGCATGGCGTTTGATTTTCAATTGTTTATCAAAATGGTAGGCTACGGTATGCCTTTGGCGTTGGCGACGGCAATCTACCCGATAGCTAATCTGCAAATACAGTCGGCGATTAACAGCTACGACGTTTCGGCAATTTCGGGTAACTCTGCAGGTATACAGTTGGAAGGATTTATAGCGGCGTTTTCAGCTTCTTTCACAAGTGCGACGGTGACCTTTATGGGTCAGGCAATCGGTGCAAAGGATTATACGAAATGCAAAAAGTCGTTTTTCAATAATTTATGGATGGCAGTTTTGTGTGGAGAGACGGTTGGAATAATAATGTTTTTGCTTTGTCCTTTGTTGGTCAAGCTCATTGTACCCGATGACCCGATGGCTGTAGAGTATGCGATTTTACGTCTGAAATACGTTGCTTTGTTTCATGGTATTGCCTCGGCAAACAACGTGCTGGGTGCGGCAATTCAAAGCTTTGGCTTCCCGATATTCACTACGGTTAACTCTGTTGTATGGGTGCTTTGCTTCAGATTTTTCTGGATGAGCGTAATTTATCCGACGGTACATACCTTTGAAAATTTAATGCTCTGCTTTATCGTTTCATGGACACTCACTCTTATAGTTAACGTAATAGGTGTAATCGTTATAGGTAAAAGATTTTATAAAAAAGCAGAATAAGTAACGGGCTGTAAAAACATTTTGTTTTTACAGCCCGACATTTTTACTTTATATTGTTAGCTTCGTTTATGACGTGCTTGGCAAACACCAAATTAGCAAATGAGAAGCAGGTAGCTCTGATAATTTCTATTTCCTTCGTTTCCTCTTTAATTCTTTTGGGGAGAGGAAGGGAGGGGTCAAAGGTGGTTTTTATAGCCGTTTCAAGCTCATCACAAAATATCGTATAAAGCTCCTTTACGTTGTTTGACTTCATAAGATATTCTATTCCGTTGCAAAGCTCTGAAATGCTGAAAAAGCCCTTCAACATACAAACTACCGTAAAATACGCAAGATGAACCCGATCATATTTTTTGTTAACGGGTGGCTTTACTATTTTTTGCTTTACGTAATTATTTATCATATTTGAGGTAAATGGCATTTCAACGTCGTCCTCAAAAAAGGATACGTGCTTTTGTATAATCGACAGCACTTGGTCGGCATATAGCTCAACGTCGGGGAACTCTTCCCAACGAGGACAATGATAGTTCAGATAGTCTTCTCGTGTTTTCATTGATAAAAATCCTTTCATACTGCTATTTTGTAGTATAACACATAATGGAATTGAAGTCAAGTAGATAAATTATAAAAAAGCCTTGACATTGAATAAAGAATGTGATAATATAGTATTGAAAACCAGCAAAAGTAATTTTTTGAATGAGGGTGATAATTATGGCTAATAACATTAAGTACACACCATTAAGAGATTTTTATTCTATTAAGGAGCTTATGCAGACTGCTGTCAGCGAAACTCCTGACAAGGTTGCATTTCAGTATAAGGAAAACGCAGAGATCAAGGAGGTTACGTATAAGAAGTTTTACGAAACCACACAGGCTCTCGGAACAGCACTTTCACACAGAGGCCTCACAGACGGCAATTTAGCTTGTATAGGTGAGAACAGTTATAATTGGATAGTGGCATATCTTACCGTGCTTCAGTCAAAGGGCGTATTTATTCCGATTGACGCAGAGCTTCCTCATAAGGATGTAGAGAATATTCTCACTGTTGGAGATGCAACGGTTTGCTTCTGCTCAAAGAAGTATGAGGCAAGATTTATCGAGAGTGAAACCACTCCCGAAAACGTAAAGTTCTTTATTTGTTTTGACAGGGAAGAGCATGATGGTAAATATCTTTCATTCAAAGCACTTATTGAAGAGGGTGAAAAGCTGCTTGCAGAAGGTTCGACACAGTTTATCGAAGAAACACGTGACGAATACGCTATGAAGCTCCTTTCGTTTACCTCCGGTACGACGGGTATGTCGAAGGGCGTTATGCTTTCCGAGCACAATATTGTTTCTTGTATCAAGTACGGCTTGCAGGTAGCACACGTGTTTGACAGAACCCTTTCGGTTTTGCCATATCATCATACCTACGAGGCAATTCCCGGAATTCTCGTTGAACTCAGATGCAACGTAACTATATTTATAAACGACTCAAGAGCAGCTATTCTTAAGAACATAAACATTTGTAAGCCCCAGCATATTTATCTTGTTCCCGCATTCGTTGACGTTTTCTATAAGAGAATTTGGGATAACATTGAAAAGCAGGGCAAGACGGCCACGATAAAGGCTGCTATCAAGCTTACCCGTGGACTTCGCAAGATTGGTATTGACGTTAGACGCAAGGTGTTCAAGTCAATTCACGATGCTTTTGGAGGAGAGCTTATTGAAATCGTTTGTGGTGGCGCACCTCTTCGTGCTGAGGTTGCACAGTTCTTTGACGATATAGGCGTGCTTCTTCTTAACGGCTACGGTATCACCGAGTGTTCTCCTCTCGTTAGTGTAAACCAGATGGATTTCAACGACCCTGCAACAGTAGGTGTGAAGCTTCCTTGCATCGAGATAAAATTCGAGGACATCAACGAGGACGGCAACGGAGAAATTTGTGTCAAGGGTGACACGGTAATGCTCGGCTATTACAAGAACGAAGAAGAAACCAAGAAGGTTCTTTCCGAGGACGGTTGGTTCAGAACAGGCGACTACGGAACAATGAACGAAAAGGGTCAGCTTATCATTACGGGTAGAAAGAAGAACCTTATAGTTCTTAAAAACGGAAAGAACATCTATCCCGAAGAAATCGAAAACTACATAGCTTCTATTCCTTACGTTAAGGAAGTAATGGTATACTCGGTTGAGGAGGACGGTCAGGAGGTCGGACTCTGTGCAGAGGTATTCCTTGACGCCAAGGCAGTCGAAGAAATGGGCGACGTTGATATTAAGAGTGTTCTCAAGGCTGATATCAAGCAGGCTTGTATCCAGCTTCCCGTATACAAGCAGATTTCAAAGGTCGTTGTGAGAAAGAACGAATTCGTTAAAACAACCTCAAATAAAATCAGACGTCAGGATCCCGAAAATAAAACACTTGACAATTAAGACTTGATGTGCTACAATAATCGAGTATAAAAACACTGTGAAAGAGTAGCTTTTATCAAGGAATGGACTCAAGAGAGGGTTGTCGGTGGAAATACCCGTCCTGTTGGTAACGGCATTTCGCTCCTGAGTGGGCTCGATGAAACAAAGTAGTCGGGCACGGTTAATCACCGTTAGAGGATTTCGAGTTATAAATTTGAGTGGTAACGCGGTACTCCGCCTCTTGTTGAGAGGCGGAGTTTTTTATTACTTAAGAAAAGAGGATTTTCAAATGAAAGAAAAGTTGACGCAAATATACCAGGATGCCGAAACGCGTGTTCTTGAGGCTAAGACAGAGGCTCAGCTTCAGGAGGTCAAGGTGTCGGTGCTTGGTAAGCAGGGAAGTCTTACCGAGATATTGAAGGAGCTTCCCAAAATCGACCCTGCGCTTCGCCCCGAGATGGGAAAAGCAGTAAACGAGGTCAAGAACAAGCTTGCCGAGATGATTGAAGCACGCCGTGAGGAAATCAAGCTCAAGGCTTCCGAGATTTCACCCGATTTTGACTATACGCTTCCGGGCACGTTTTCTCTTAGTGGAGGACTTCACCCCATTACTCAGATGCGCTATGACCTTGACGATGCTTTTCGTTCAATGGGCTTTGAAATCTTTCAGGAGGACGATATAACAACCGAGTATTACGCCTTTGATAAGCTCAATTTCCCTCCCAATCATCCTGCCCGTGAGAGCATGGATACTTATTGGCTTGAGGGTCACGATACGGGCAACGCAGAGGACAAGCTCTGCCTTCGTCCCCACCTTACAGGTGGTTCTGTTCGTTATATGCAGACGCACAAGCCTCCGTATCGCTTTGTATATCCGGGACGAGTTTATCGTAACGAAACAACTGATGCCCGTCACGAAAGAGCCTTCTTCCAATATGAAGCACTGATTGTTGATAAGGACTTTACCTTTACTGCAGGTAAGGTTATGATAAAGAGTATTCTCTCAAAGGTGTTCGGCAAGGACGTTCCCGTTCGTATGAGAGCAGGCTTTTTCCCATTTGTTGAGCCCGGCTTTGAAATTGATATGGGCTGTCTCGTGTGTGGTGGTAAGGGCTGTAGTGTTTGCAAGCACGTTGGATGGATTGAGATTATGCCCGGTGGTACTCCTCATCCCAACGTTCTTCGTGCAGCAGGTCTCGACCCCGATGAATACACAGGCTTCTACGTAAATATCGGTCTTGACCGTCTCGTTATGATGCGCTACGGAGTAGACGACGTGCGTCTCTTCCATAGCACAGATTTAAGATTTTTGGAACAGTTCCATTAAAGGAGGGAAAATAATGAAATTATCTTTGAATTGGATAAAAGACTATGTAAAAATACCCGACGATATGGACTTGAAACAGCTTGCATTTGACCTTACTATGTCAACTGTTGAGGTTGAGGGTACGCATGAGCTTGCCCGTCAGTTTGACAAAATCGTCGTAGGTGAAATAAAAGAGGTTTTACCTCACCCCAACGCAGATAAGCTTCGCGTTTGCAAGGTGGATATAGCAGACGGTGAAATTCACGACATCGTATGTGGTGGCTCTAATCTTGAGGTTGGACAGAGCGTAGTAGTTGCCTGCCCCGGTGCTATGGTTCGTTGGCATGGTGAGGGAGAGCCTGTCGAAATCAAGAATACCAAGCTTCGCGGAGTAGCCAGCTTTGGTATGATATGCGCTTCGTCCGAGGTCTGCCTTGCTGATTTGTTCCCCGTTCAGGACGAGCACGAGATTATGGACTTGACCTCCTTTGGTATACCTGCAGGTACGCCTCTTGCCAAGGCGCTCGACCTTGACGATATAATCCTTGAAATCGATAATAAATCAATGACCAACCGTCCTGACCTTTGGGGTCATTACGGAATAGCAAGAGAAATTTCGGCTCTCTACGACCTGCCTTTAGTAAAGCTCGAGCCCTTCGCTCCCGAAAACGTAGAGACACTTCCTCTCGAAATCGTTGATACAAAGCGTTGCCCAAGATATATGGGTGTAAAGATGGAAGGAATGAGCGTAAAGCCTTCACCCTTCGAGATGCAGAGCCGTCTTTGGAGAGTAGGTCAAAGACCTATTAACGCACTCGTTGACGTTACTAACTACGTTATGATGGCACTCGGTCAGCCTACCCACGTTTTTGATTCGGATAATATTTCCGACCATATAACAGTACGTAGAGCAGAACAGGGCGAAAAGCTCTTGCTTCTCAACGAAAAGGAGCTTGAGCTTTCTGCAGACGACCTTGTCATAGCCGACTCCGAGGGCGCAGTAGCTCTTGCAGGAGTTATGGGTGGTGCAAAGGATTCTATTCTTCCTACAACCCAGCGCGTAATTCTCGAGGTTGCCAACTTTGAGTCGACCGGCGTGCGCAGAACTGCCCTTCGTTATGATAACAGAACCGAAGCCTCGTCGAGATACGAAAAGGCTGTTGACCCCGAAAGATGCGATCTTGCCCTTTCTCTGACAATGAAGCTCTTTGCAGAGCTTTACCCCGAAATGAAGGTGCTTGCGTTTAACGACGTATATCCCGAGAAGCTTGTCAGAAAAGAAATCGACGTTGAACTCAATTGGCTTGAGAGAAGACTCGGTAAGAGAATTTCCAACGAGGATATTTCAAAGAAGCTCGGACTTATGGGCTATGACGTAACCTTTACCGATTCTTCAATGCACATCGTCGTTCCTACCTGGCGTTCGACGGGTGACGTTTCAATCAAGGCTGACATTATGGAAGAGGTTGCCCGTATGTACGGCTACGAAAACTTCGAGCCCACTCCCATTGTTACAAGCTTTGAGGGCGCAATAAATCAGCTTGACATCGACATAGTTCGTAAGGCTAAGGAATACCTTGCAATCCGTTGTGGTATGCAGGAGATATTCACTTATCCTTGGATGACCGATTCCTTCGTAGAGGCAGTTTTGCAGAATACCGACGGTATTCTCAAGCTTGCAACACCCCCTGCTCCCGACGAAAGATATCTGCGCTCATCACTCCTTCCCAACATCTGTAAGGCAGTAGTAAAGAACGAGCGCTTCTATAACGAGTTTTCGATTTTTGAGGAAGCTCAGGTATTCTTCGACGGCAATTATACTTCAAAGTATGACGAGAAGGAGCTTTTACCCTCACAGCGCAGAAATATCGCAGGCGCATTCGCTGCCCCCTCCGATACAGTTCCTTCACTCTTCCGTAAGGCAAAGGGCATCCTTGAGAATATGCCTCGCTTCACACACATGGAAGGCTTTACCTTCACAAGAGATGAAAAACCCGTCTGGGCAGACGAGGTAGTATGGCTCAACATCAAGCTTGGAGACGCAATAATCGGTAATATCGCACTCCTTTCAAAGAAGGTCTCGCTTGCTTGTGGAATAAAGAATTTGAGCGTTGTCCTCTTCGAGCTTGACAGCGATAGCTTCAAGCCCTTTACCTCAAGAACCAACGCTTTTACTCATATTGCAGAGTATCCTACTATCGAATACGACGTTTCAATGCTCTTTGACGTGGATACCAAGTGGGAAGAAATCAGCGCAACCGTTCTTAAAAAGAAGAACAGCGACAGCTTCCTTCAGGGAGTGAAATTCGTTGACGAGTATAAGGGCGCACAAGTGCCCGAGGGCAAGAAGTCGGTTACTATGAGACTCGTGCTCGGCTCTGACGAAAAGACACTCACTTCAAACGAAATCGAAGCCTGTGCAAACACCGTAATCAAATTCCTGACCAAGAATATCGGCGCAGAAATGAGAACAAAGTAACAAAAATCGGACTCTTATGAGTCCGATTTTTTTGTGTTTGAAGTCCATTACCATATAAACGGTATCAGCTTATATTTGACCTTTTGTTTGTATTCTCGGTATCCGTCAAGCTCCTTTTCGAGAAATTCCTCCTCGTGCTTTATTCGCTTTGCTATGATGAAGGGATAAGCTAAAAACACTAAAAACGAATACACCGAGCCCAATACTATTGGCATTGACAGGAACAAAATCAAGGTAGCGCTGTACATTGGGTGTCTAACGATGCCGTACAGACCCGTGTCTATAACTCTTTGGTTTTTCTCAACCCTGACGGTACGGCTGAGATATGAGTTTTCTCTGAGCACCTCTGCATAGAGAATATAAGCCGTAAGAAAGGCTATAACTCCAAATGTCGTAACGCCCTTCGGTAATAAGTACCAACCAAAGCGAACGCCGATTCCTGCAAGTGCAAAGCCTGATATAAACATAACTGTGCTGAGCTTGATAACGGTATTTTGCTCTCGTTGCTCCTCTTTTGCGTCAAGTCTGCTCTTTAATAGCTCGGGACTCTTGACGAGCATAACAAGCCCTGCCAAAAACATCGGGATAAACAAAATCCCCATAAGCAACCAACCGTTGAAATATTCCAAAGTACCTGCAGGTAAGAAAATCAACACCCCAACCAATACAAGACCTAATATAAATTTGCTTATCGCACTTATAAATAATTTCATAAAACAGACCTCTTTTTTATTGATTTATGATTTATTGATACCCCTTTAATGCGTCGTAACAAACAAATCCTTCGCAGGTATGGTTTTTATCCCATGCGTAATTGGCAATTTTTTTGCAAGGATAAAAGATGGTTTTCCCGTTTTCAAGATTTTTAATGTAAAAACCGTCCTTATTTTCTTGCAGGGTGTTTTCCCAATTGAAATTAGTGTATACAAGGTATTTCAGGTCGGGTGACATTTTTGCATCAAAGGCATAATCCATAAGAGGTGTCAGCTCTTGCGTTTCAAGATTATACATATATAATCTTTGCTTTTCATAAAAGCTTCTGCTGATAAGAAGAATTTTATCATTCACTTTATCTGTGATTTTTACGTAGTCCTTTGTATTCGTTTCGATTACGTATGGGTAAGATTTTTCGTTGGAACGGTATATGTTGTAAACAAGGCCCGTCTCTGATTTCGTGATGTTTACGGGAATTCCGTTTTTAAGCACCTCGTGTTTAATCTGCCACTTATGAGACAATAAATCGTTGCCTTCTACTTCTTCAACGCAATTATACGAAACTCTTTCAAGAGGTTCTAAGCTATCGGAAAATCTAATAATTTTGCTTTCAAAGAGAAATTCACAGTATAGCTTACCCTCGTCGGTGTTTATGTCAATATTCAAGAAAGCTCCGTCTATTACCTCACTCGTTATCTTGTACTTGTCGTTGACTCTCTTATAAATTGCCTTTCCCTCGTCAAGTGATCGGGTATCCGGTGTTAGAAATGCGTAGCCGTGAATAAGACTTCCACCGTTGGTATAACGAGCCTCGGCATATTTAACGAATGGCATGTATTCTCCCCAATCAAAGTCCTCAACCGAGCAAAGCTCGGGTGCAACGTATTCGTTGAAATCATCTGTAAAGGTAATCTTTAGCGTCTTTATTTTTTCAGGCTCTTTTGCTTCACCTCTTGTCAAGGTGAAAATGACAAGCTCTCCATTAATAGGAAGAATAAAGGCATCGTCGGTTAGGTGCTTTACTTGGTAGCCACTATAATCGGGAGGATACCTCAAGTCGTCAACCTCAATAAAAGGCTCAACGATAGTGTCACCGTCAAGAGATATAATTCCGTATTTGTTGTCTTTTCTTGCAAGAGCAAGGCCGTTGTTAAAGAAGCCTATTTCATCAAAAAACTCGCTCACAGCAACCCCGCCTTTGTAAAGCTGCTGCTTATATGCTTCGGTTTGTCCCGTTTGTATGACTTCAACATCTTCGGGATAGCCGGAAATTTTCGCTATATCTTCTACAGCAGTTGATAGTGGATATTCGGTGTTTGTGATTTTTCCGTTCTTGTTGAGAAGTAAATGCCTTTCTCTTGTATTTCCGTCTTTTTTCTCAAGAGCTGTCAGAACGAGTATACCGTTTTCAAATGCGAAAAATTGCTTGTAGGTTCTGACTATATTTGTTTTAATGCCTGTTAATATCGGCTTGTTTATCGTAACTTTTTCACCGTTGTATACAAAGGTAACGGGGAATTTTTCAAGTCGAAGAGGTGCGTAGCTCATGGTTTCACCCTCGTCGAGTGTTACGAGGGTGATATTTTCATACTGAAAATCGGGCGCTTTCAAATACTCGTAAAACGGACTGTGGGCCATTCTCCAGCCCTGCTCATTCTTTATAATCACAAAGTATTGTTTCGTCTCAAAATCACCAAGCACGTAGGTGTCAACCGATAGAACAAGGGCGTTTTCATATTGCTCTACAAGCCTTGATGATTCATAGTCGAAGCTGACTGCATTTCCTCTGTCGGCAAGCAAACAATATAGCTTTTCTCCTTTTTCCAAATATCGTGGATTATCAATAGATTGGTCGAGTTTGGGGAAGAAAAGTCTGTTGGCACTATCCTTGGTAAATGCGCTTGAAACTGCTGACTCTATATCTTCTAACGATTTATAAAGTGGAAAATCAACTAAAGTATATTCAGCGCCTCTGTGATTAACAACGTTTCTTGCTTGTCCTAAAGAACTATGGAATAACGTATTGTCAACATATTCAGCCCTCTTGAGAAGAGGTGTAAAAATCTTGATTGCCTCTTCCTCGGAAATGGCATCGCTTTTTGTAAGAGCACTTCGATTGAGTGTAAAATATGTGTTATCTATAAAGGTGATAGCATCAGAGCTATTTGTTGCTTCTGTGAGGTTTTGATATTCCAGCTCTCCTTCTATGATTGAGTTGTCAAGTCTCCATTCCTCTCTCTTCACAAAATGAAGAATAGCTTTAGTGTAATAAAAATCTGCAAGAACGGAAAATGCTTTTTCTTTATCGTCAATTACCGTAACATCTTTTAATTCAAAATGCTCTTTTGAAATAATATGTTCATTCCACATCATATAAAGACGGTTGTTCTTTTCTGTAAATCGTGGGATTATGTTGTCGTCTCCTTCTATTCTCAATTCAAAAATTCGTTTAGCTGCTTCTTCGCTGAAAACGGTTTTGGCATAAGACCAGAGCTCTTCCTTTGAGTTAATGGTTGTAACTCTGTGATACGTCTCGGAATTAAGCAATATATAATCCCAATCGGGTTTAATCACTTCGGTATCGACAAGCTCAAAATTCAACCCCATTATTTTATCGTAAACGTCAAGAGCGCCGTTTATCAAAGGCAAAGCTATATTATGCGCCTCTTTATCGCTCAAGCTTTTTTCATCAATCGTCTCTTTTGTTAAATCGGGATTTTGATACCCTTCTTTTTTACACGATGAGCAAATCAAGCAACACAGAATTAGAATTATAAGAAATATTTTTTTCATAAAGCCACCTCTTTTATCAAAATTATATCAAAGGTTTATTTTTAAGTCAACTCCATTTTTGCAATTTACGAGGATATATTAACAACAGTATCCTACGACTTGCTTCGCTTCCTGTACGGCTTGAACTTTTGCTCTTTTCGTTTCTCTTCAAGGCAAAAGTCCCTCGCACGCTCTCGGGTTCGATTCCCCAGATTATTATACAAACAAAATCAGTATAATCCATATTGGCAAACTGATGTAAAAAATAAACTATATGCTTTTTCGTAAGACTTAAGTTTTCCTTCAACTTTGCTGAAGCAAGTGTCGACTTAATTTCAGCTTTCTGCTCATCAAGTTCATCCATTCTTTGCTTTGTTGCATCGTTGAAAATGCCTTGCTCGATGGCTCTAACCAAATTTGAAATTGATTTTTCAACTTCGGCCAATGACTTTTGTAAAGAATCCGTATATGAAGTGTCAGTGTTTTGTGCTATGTAATACTGATATGTATTTTCTGCGATAACTGCTCCGAGTAATATGCCGCCATACTCTCAATTACAGATTCGGGTATAATTCCTTCTGCCTGTTGGAGAAATATTGCTCACGGAATACTTTCAACTACTCGCTTTGTCGGTATGCTGTTGGCATATGGCAAAAAATATGTCATTTATGATATAGGAAACGGTAGTGTTGAGTGGCAGGTTAGGGCTGAAAGTTCTCTTTTCTATACAAGATATGGCTCTTATGAAACCAAGGCAGACGGAATGGTTCTTATCTGTAAAGATGACAAAAGAGATGCTGTTGCAACAAATATCATCCGTCCAGACTTGGAAAATGCCGTGTAAAACATCTATTGGCACCGATTTGTGCATTCAAAGCAAGATATAAATCACTCAATTTCAGAGGGGTTCTGTGAGGGGGATTTCGCGTAAGCGCAATTCCCGAACAGAACAAACAGAGATAAGCCCAAACCGAGTGCGCGTTTTACGCAAGTCTCGTTTGGGCTTTTTGCAGGAATAAAACTAACTTTATGTAAATCATTGACGACTCGTAGATACAAAGAAGAATGAGATTTTTGTGATATGGTAAAATATATATACAAAAAATCAATGAAAAGGAGTTGTCAAAATAATGAAAAATATTACACAAAAACTAATTGAAGAATTTAAGATGTTTCTTATCAGTGAAGAGAAAAGTGAAGCTACCGTAGAAAAGTATATTCGTGACATATGTACTTTCTCAGAGTGGATATACGGAAGGAATGTTGACAAGACCACAGTCCTTGAATATAAGGCTTACCTTGTTGAAAACTACAAGCCTGCAAGTGTGAACTCTGTACTGTCTTCTCTCAACTGCTTTTTCACCTACAACGAGTGGTACGACTGTAAGGTTAAATCCTTAAAGATTCAAAAGCAGATTTTTGCTTCAAAGGAAAAAGAGCTTACAAAGACTGAATATGAAAGACTTCTTGACGCAGCCAAGTCAAAGAAGAATGGGAGACTCTATTTGCTGATGCAAACTATTTGCTCAACCGGTATTCGTGTATCAGAACTTCGATTTATAACTGTTGCTGCCGTTAGTACAGGAATTGCTAATATCAACTGTAAAGGTAAACTCAGACAGGTATATTTACCTAAGGCACTTTGCAAGATCCTTACACGATATATCAAAGAGAAAAAAATAACAAGCGGCTCTGTGTTCGTATCCCGAACAGGCAAACCGCTTGACAGAAGCAATATTTGGTCTGATATGAAAAAACTCTGCGAATCCGCAGGTGTTTCAAAGGATAAGGTGTTTCCGCACAATCTTCGCCATCTTTTTGCCCGCACATATTACTCGCTTCAGAAGGACATTGTACGCCTTGCCGATATTCTCGGACATTCAAGCGTAAATACCACAAGGATCTATACGATGGAAACGGGTGAAGTGCATAAGAGGCACATAGAAAAACTGGGATTACTAAAATGCTAAAATGACATAATTCCAATTATGTGGTATTGTCATTTTGTTGTAAGCAATATAAATACAACTTTACTTGTTTATCATACCACAAAATGTGTTTTAAGTCAATGATTTACATAATATTACACAAACTTTTTACAAATTAAGGCATAACAAAACAGACCAATGTAACTTTAAAATTTTTCATTGGTCTTTTCGTGCTGTAATTTTTTGTTTTTCTTTTTATTTTATAGTTTTAATTGGTTTTCTGGGAGTTTTTATACCACATAATTGGAATTATGTTCCAAATGTAAGACTCATAATTAAGGAGGTATAATATGTTTTGTCCAAAGTGCGGTACAGAATTACACAATGCCGCCAAGTTTTGCAGTTCTTGTGGTACTCCAATTAAAACTCCAGCCGTTAATATCACTCCGCCAATAGATCAAACAAACAGACAAGCAGAATGGAGTTCAAAATGGAATTTACCACAACAAACAAAGAAACAAACAAATTCTAAAGGTTATCTGTCCAAATGGGTAGTTCCTATAGTGGCACTTGTAGCGGTTATTGTTGTTTGTGTTAGTTTTTTGATTATAGCACTCACAACTCAACATCAGGCCGAACTCGCAGCTTCGAATTATATTGATGAAAAATACTGCCCGACTTTTAGAAATGACGGTTACTCTACAGAAAAAATCAGCAAAAACCAATACATAATTACCTTTGATGTAAACAAGCATTACGACCTTTGGCGGCTTTATGGAATGATAACGGTGCGTGCTAGTAAAGTTAATAAAGAGTGGGTTGTTGAAGGCGTAGAAGAGACAATGCAGTATGATTTTGAAAAAAACGACAATTGGTATCATATCTCGCCCGGCGGTAACGAAGAGTGTCTTATAAAAATGACAGGATTTGATAGAGATAAGGTTACATTAGAGTATTATTCTTACAGAATGGGAAGTTATGGAGGTGCGAACGATTATGACCACGGAACTACCTCCTGCGCCCTGAAGCTTGATGCAAAAAATCTCTGCTTTACATTTTCATTTATGGGCGATTGGCGTATCTATCACAATTACATCGGGTATAACTCGTTTGAGGTTGGCGGACATTACGAATACTATCAATCTTCCAATAAATTCAGAGTTTTAGAACCTGTTACTCCTGATGATTACTGGTGGTATGAAAGGGCAAAGAGGCAAACCGGAGACTATGATGCCGATTCTGTGGGGGATACTTCAAAAGCCACGATAGGCGATGTAATATCCTTCGGAAAATTTGAGATGGATAATGACAAATCTAATGGTGCTGATAGTATTTCTTGGATTGTTCTTGATGAAAACGATGATGGTATATTGGTGATTTCAAAATATTGTTTAGCCTGCCAGGAGCCTGGTAATGAATATAACACATGGGAAAGCAGTATTACTCGGTATTGGCTCAATAATACATTTTATACGGAAGCGTTTACCAATGATGAGAAGACAAAAATCAAGAAGGTGGTTATTAGTAATGCAGACAATCCGGATACCGGAACAAAAGGAGGCAATGACACTGCAGACTATCTTTTTCTTCTTTCAATAGAAGAAACTGATAAATATTTTTCAAGTCCTAAGGACAGAGTTGCTTATGGCACGCTTTATGCACAAAAATCAGTCAATGAAGGCGAAGGTGCATTTAACTGGTGGCTTAGAACTCCAGGAAAACTATATAAGAATTGGAGCGGAGAAGCTATTTATGAAAGTTATGTTACAGACGAAGGCTATATAAATACAAAAGGAATGTCCACGGATGTATATAATTGCGGAATCAGACCTGCGATGTGGATATCAAAATAGAAAGGAATGATAAAAATGTATTGTCAAAAATGTGGTGCCCTGTTAGAGGAAAATGCTAAATTCTGTGGCGGTTGCGGAAGTCAGATTCGGCCTTTCACCTCTGACGAAAATAACAATGGCAACTTTAATTCTATGCAGCATAATTATTCTGTTCCCGTAGAAAAAATCAGCAAAAAAGAATACCTATCGACAAAATGCTCAGATAAATGCAAAAAGTTGATAAAAGCTTCGTGGACTGTTTGGATTATAAGTGTATGCTTGACAATTACTTTAACAGCAGTTTCATTAACTAATAGTTTTGCCAAAACAAGCACCGGCGGTGTTTATTTTAACGATCAAGAGGTTGAGGCTCCCACGGTTGAGAATTATGGTATTGGTGAAGTTTTTAAAATGTTGGGGGAATCGGATCCGGTTATGGTGACTTTTGTGTTGATTTCATTGGTAATCATACTTATTAGTGTGGTTTTGACTATAACTTTTGGAGGATTAGCTTGTAAAACAAAAAGTACACCATTAGCTGTTGCTTTTCTTGTGGTATCCTTCTTTTCAGCTTTACCGACTAAATTATTTGATGTGATTGCCGCTATTTGCATCCTTATATTCAATTTGAATATCAACAAAGAGTATAAGAGATATATAAGTGAACAAATACAACAATATCAGTTTTAATAAGGGAGGAAAACAATAATGTTTTGTAAACAATGTGGAAACGAACTCAAAGATGGTGCAATGTTTTGCACAAACTGCGGTGCGAAGCAAACTGTATCCGCTGCAGTCCTTGCTCAAAGCACTGAGTCTGATCCGGAAAAGACGGTAGGTGTTTTCGATGCAATGCCTGTCACTCAGCCGGCACAACCCGCGGTAGAACCACAGATTCAACAGCAACCGAAGGCGGAGCCTTCTGTGGCACCCACACAGCAGCCTACATATCAAGCTCCTGTTCAACAACAGAATGCTTATAATCCCAACGCCGGTGAAGCACATAATGGTAAAGTAGGTTTTGGCAAAGCTATTTCTTTGTTCTTTAAAAACTATGTAAATTTCAGTGGCAGAGCATCAAGAAGTGAATATTGGTGGATATTCCTGTTCAATATGATTACCTTTATTCCGTTATCTTTAATTTCCAGTGCTGTTCCTCCACTTGGCGGTCTTTGCTCCATCGCACTTATGATTCCTGGTATTGCTCTTGCAGTAAGAAGACTGCATGACGTGGGTAAGTCTGGAGCATGGTGGTTTATGGGTCTTATACCGATTGCCGGTGGTATTATCCTTCTGATCCAGTTCCTCAAGAATAGTGAGGGCGATAATCAATGGGGACATGGACCTGTTGCAGCTGTGTATGGTTCTAGTCAGTTTGTTAATACACCTGTGAATAATGGAACTCCTGCACAGAGAGTTGTTACAGATAATGATATTTATGCTATGGCACAGAATCACGAGCCTTTTAATTTGAATGACCCTAATGCAAAGAGTATGTTGGATGCTGCTCTTTCGAGAATTGTTCCTACATATACAGGTATGGAAGATCTTGCAGGTGCTATGATGCTCTGCGATCCTCAGAAAATTAAAACGAATATAGCCACAACCGATACTGATAATTTGATTGTTATTTTTAAGGCGCTGGGCTTTTATATAGGACTCGGCGGTGATGCTAATATTATTGGTATGGTTCAGCAAAATGTTCTTGCAACATTGAAAACAAGGTTTTAATTTTATGGAGGAAAAGGCATCCTATGATGCACTATCGTAGGATGCCTCTCCGTTTATTTATGGGGGAATATTATTGCTTTTTGTGAATTGTGTAAAGCTGACGGTCAAAAGACCGGAACATGTGCATATTGTGGCACAGTTTTTTATACTGCAGGTGTGACCTTTATTTATGGTGAGACTGAGAAAGAATCATACAGCAGTGAATTTAGACTTACTGATAAGTATTTGATTGTCAAATGCGTTTCTAAGGCTGAAATGGTAGGCAGTATTACAGCTGAGGCGGTGGGATATTCAATAGGTGGATTAGTAGGCGGTCTGATAGGAGGTATGGCAGCTAACGCGGTTGAGACATCTCAGAAAAAGAGCTACGGCTTCTATGATTTACAGGAATTACAAAAGGTCATATATCCTTATCACACTGATTCTTTGAAAAAAGATACAGCTTTTAAGTTTATAAACAAAGACGGTAGCGATTTTGTATTGAATTTCAACCTTAATGGATTGTTCAGCGATAAGGCTGCAAAAAACTTTGCTGATACTCTTGTTAAAGTTGGTATTTATGTAGAAAATGGTTCTTGTAAACAATATCCGTTCTGCTGTATGAATCCTTTTGTTAATCGAACAACATTCGGTACACGTGTATGTCCGTCTGCTGCAACTTTTGTAAAAATGACAGATCAACAATTTATTGCTCAGCCCATTTCAAATGTAGTTGAGACACTCCAACAGCCCTTATATGCTCAATCCGCGGTGCAACAGCCAGTGTCTCAAGAACCTGTTAAGAGTGTAGAGTCAACACCGATTTTGACTTCTGCACCTGCGGTTGATACATCAGCTTGGCAATCGGCATGGCAAACGCCTGTTGCTGCTGCACCTGTCGAGGGAAAGAAACCCGAACAAACTATGTGTCCCGCTTGTGGCTCTATGAATTCAGCCACTGCACGATTCTGTAGTAAATGCGGAACTGCCTTTGCTACGGGGCAACAGTATTCTTTTTCTGTAGATGATTGGAAAAATAAATGGTAATTACTATTAGGTAAATGATATGCTTGATTATGCTGTCATAAGTGAAATTGGCAATAGAAATTTTTTTAAAATGATTGGTTAAAATGATAAAATTAGGAGGATTAAAATGTTTTGTTATAAATGTGGAACTAAGTTAGAGGATGATGCTGTTTTTTGCTATAACTGTGGGGCCTCACAGCAAGATGAAGTAAAGGTTAATAAAGCAGATAATAGTAACAGAGCACAAAGTGCTTTTACAGGAAGTGCTACTGGTGCTCCGACTCTCCAATATAATAATTCACAAACTACAGTGTCCCAAAAAAGCAAAAAAGGATTGTTTGTTGGTTTGGCAGTAGGTGTCGCAGTTGCTTTGCTTTTGGTAATAATTCTTATTGTCAATTCAAATTCGGGTGACGATGATTATCCGTATATTCCTTCGGACGATAACTACTACGCACCGACAATAAATGACACGACAACCACAATTGAAGAGAGTTACGAACAGGAGATAATTGACAGCATTGATAAATCAAAAGTGTATGTAAGTGAAGGTAACTTTATCGAAGCTTTAGCTGTTTTGGACACAGCTGAACAGCTTTACGGTAGAGATACTCGAATAGAAGAGCAGAAAAAAGCTGTAAACGTAGCCAAACTTCTTTATGATGTTTCTCTTTTAGAAAACGAAAAGAACTATGTTAAGGCAATAGAGTGTATCGAAAACAGTGCTGAAACCACTAAATATAATGCTGATGTAATTCAAAAGCTAAATTCGTTAAAAATCTTATATAAAAACCATGTATTAACGCAGGCTGAAGGTGCTTTTAAATCTTCAGGCTATAAAGCAGCTATTGATGTTTTAAACGAAAGCTTGAAATATTTATCCAATAATGAAGAAGTCAATGCTGCGATTAAAAGATATGAAGAATACATACCTGTTAGTGTTGCTGAATTAGAGTATTTCACAGGCAATGATTTTGCGTTAGTTAATAATGTTAAAGACAATCTTGGAAATATACATGACAATGTTGTTTATCCAGTGTCCAAGGGATGGTCAAATGCATCAACAACTAACATTTATAAAATAAACAAGCAATATTCCTGTTTAAGCGGTACTTGGTTCCAATTTTATGATTATCGCACAGAGGTTAAATATGGCATGGGTGCAAACGATTACACGAGCAAATTGGAAATTTACGGCGATGGAATACTTGTTTATTCGGGTGCAATGAAGGCGGGTGTTGAACCCCAAAATATTGATTTGAATATATCCGGAGTAACAGAATTAAAAATATTTTATTTTGGTGGCGGTTCCAATGGCAGCTATTCCGGAATTGCTGACTTTAATGTTCAAAAATAAGGAGTGATTTGAATGGCTCAAAAGAAATGTAACAGATGTGGAACTGTCGTTGAAATGGCTGACAGATTTTGTCCTAAATGTGGTTCGCCGGAGTTTTCAAATATTGAACCTGTAGCTACATCTTCTGCACAACCTACATATCAACCGCAAACGCACCAGCGGTATATACCACAGCAATATGTTTATAATCAGCCTGTTGCAACAAATAATAAAAAGAAAGGCTTGAAATGGTGGCAAATAGCCCTTATTGCTGTTGCTGCTTTATTGGTTTTAATGATCGTTATTGGCAGCATTGGAGGAGATGAACCTGCCGAAAATTCTGGTCACGGAAACAACTACACACCAAATTATTCCTATAACAATTCTTCATCCTACGACGAGTTGCCGTCCTATGACAATTCGTCATCCAATGATGAGTTACCTTCACACAATGATTTGACCGATAGTGTCGCAAACAAAACAAAGACCATAATGATATATATGGTTGGTTCCGACCTTGAATCACAGTGTGGTGCAGCAAGCTTTGATATTGTTGAGATGATTGAATCTGATGTTGACACAACAGACAATAATATTTTAATTTATACCGGAGGCACAAAAGAGTGGCTGATTTCCGATATACCCGTTGATAAGAACTGCATTTACCTTCTTCAAGGCGAAGAATTTGAACTGGTTAAAGATTACAGTTCTTTGAATATGGGTAACAGCAAAACTCTTGCTGATTTCTTAAACTATAGCGTAAGCAACTATCCGTCTGACAAATACGGATTGGTATTATGGAATCACGGTGCCGGTCCTTTGATCGGATATGGTGTCGATGAGTTGCATGGTGACTTGCTTGAAATGTCTGAATTGAAAACAGCTTTGTCTTCCGCTGGTTTTGGTGACGAAAAGAAGCTTGAATTCTTGGGATTTGATGCTTGTTTAATGGGCTCTGTCGAAACTGCGTGGGAAGTTAAAGACTATGCAAACTATTTAATTGCATCTCAAGAAACCGAGCCAGGCTGCGGTTGGAATTACAGTTTTTTAAAACAACTCAATTATTATGATAGCGGCGAAGATATCGGTCGATGCATTGTCGATTCTTACTTTGTTGGTTGTGATGAAGCCGCTCGTGAAAACCCTGCATTTGAAGCTGATTTGACCTTATCTTGTATGGACTTATCAAAAATCGGAAAGGTCGAAAATAGCCTTAATGCTTTATTTGAAAAGGTTGATTCAAATATCTTAACCGGATATTTCCCGTCAGCATCACAACATCGTAACAATGTAAAAAGCTTTGGCAAATACAGTTCTTCTTTTGAGTATGATTTGATAGATATCTCTCATCTTGTTTCTCTTCTTTCTTCAGATTATGTAAGCGAAACACAACAGCTGCAAACAGCTTTAAATGAGTTCATTTGTTATTCAAAGTCAAATGTTAAGAATGCCAGTGGAGTTTCTATATATCATCCATATGATAATGCTCAATATATGAACGCGTGGATATCTCAATTTAAAGAACTTGGATTTGCTTCAGAGTATGCAAGCTACATCTCCAATTTCAGTAATATGCTTTCTAATCCAAGCTCATATTCCTGGGAATTGTTTGGAAGTACAAAAGGCTCTGCTGTAACTAAAGGTTCAAATAAAGAACTTACAATTCAGTTAAACGAAGATCAGGTTAAGAATTATGCAGATTCTTCGTACTACATTCTAAAAAAGATAAACGACAGCGAATATATGTTTATTTTTGCAGGATTTGATACAAAACTTGGGTCAGATGGTGTGTTATCTGCTTCGTACAATAACAAAGCAGTATTTGCCGTAAACGACAAAAACAATTCTGTTTCCGATGCACCGATTACTATGTATCAGGTTCGAGATGGTAGCGGTGAGCAAAAATATTGTGCTACGGCAATATTCTGGCTGTTTGCCGATGATATCACAGATTGGAAAACAGATCCTGTAGAATGGCAGATTAAGATAGAAAATGGAACTCCAAAGGCATTGGGTGCTTACCTAATCGAAGGTGTAAACGGCGAAGAAATTCCACAGAAGCAATTGCTTAACTATATGGATTATTCTGTTGTTGAATTCTCGTTTTCCACCAGAACTCCAAAAACGAATTCCGCAGGCAATTTGCTACCGTATTTTGAGTGGGATTCTACGGGGAATTTTTACGGCAATCAATATGATGTGGCAGAAGGCTTCCATTTAGAATGCCGAGAAATAGACAATAAGGAAGATTACTACGTTATGTTTGTTGTTAACGATATTCAAGGCAACAGTTATGCAAGTGAAATGTTTGCTTTGCCTAATTAAAAATAGATTCGGAGGAAACAAAAATGAAAATATGTCCTAATTGTAGTAACACCGTAGAAGATAGTGCGGTTTTTTGTGACAAGTGTGGTACTCGTTTTGCTGTACAAAACAATACTCTCGCAAACTATGCTCAACAACCCTCTAATCAGCCAAACTATGTTCAGCAGCCTCAATATAACTATGGTACTAATCAACCACAGTATCAGAACACTGCTCCCCAAACACCGATCAAGAAAAAGAATACTGGTGTGATTATTGGTATTATCGCTGCAGTTGTAATTCTTTTAGCCATTATAGGAAGTGTGGCGGAAAAAGCCTTTCAAAATCAAGGTTATGGAGATGGAGACGAAAATGACTATACTCCGCCTTACAGCTTTGGTACAAGCGATTCATCATCTGATGCTGAGACCGATATTGCCATTGATAATAATGTTTTCGATGTTGATGCTTACACAAAAGGTTCTATTGTAGATGGTTGGTATGTGAACGAATGGGCAAATATGCGTTTTGATACCAATGGATGGATAAATGGCACAGAGGAGCTTAATGAAGCTTCTGAAAACGATTCAAACACCGAATGGGGGATTATGCTGTATGATGAAGAAAGTTTAAAACAAATTAGTATTGTTTTTGAAAAGCTGCATAATCTTGATGACCGGCTTTCAGAATCAGATTATCTATCCGAACAACTTGATGTAGCAACAAGCTATTTTGAACAACTGTACCAGAGCGTTGACCTTGATTTTGATTTTTCGGATTATTATGATAAAACTATTGCAGGTGAAAAATTTAAAGCTGTAAAGATTGGCTTTATTAGCATTGACGGACTTTCTCTTGTTGAAGAAGTTTGTATTAGAGAGCATGACGGATATCTGATATGTGTATCAATTCTAGCTCAAAACAGTTTTGACGCAAATGCCATTGCTAATAACATCAGAACAATAAAATAAAATGAGGTGTAAAAAATGAGTAAAAAGTTTTTATCAATACTCTTCGCGGCGTTATTGCTTTTGACATTAACAGCCTGTGGTAATAACGGAGCAAAACCAGAAAATGGTTCTACAACAGAAAATGTGAATAAAACAGAGGACAGTAACACCATGCCTGCAGGATTTGTTTTTGAGGGAAATGGCAGCCAAGAAGCAACAGTGCCTCTTGGTACACCGTCAAGAAAACTTAATCCCGAAGAAGTATACAGCAAATTGACTTATACGCCCGAAATGTTTTATGGACAGTATTCGCTCAAAGGTGGAAAGAATGTAGAGAAAGATTTTGCAGAAAAATCACAGTATTTTTCCTTGAATTATAAAGGTGAAGAACTTGAATTATCCTTGTTACCTTATGAAATCCGCACAGGCAAATACACGTTTCCCCATATGGTCAACCACATCAAAGAGCATAATTGGATGGAACTGAACTTTGCCCGTCGTATAAACGGCAAAAATGAGTACATATATAGTTTAATCTTCTCTTATGAGATAGAAGGAAACAAACTAATTCTCACGCTGCTTGAATCATTCAACGTCGATAAGGAAAACAACAAAATTTCATACACCTTATCAGACACAATTCTTGAATACACCTTTTCTTTCAGTGGACGAAATTTGACACTTTCTTCCGGTGGAAATAGCGTTACATTAACTACGGGACTCGATGCATATAGTGAACGTGATTATGTGCATGCTGATGGATATCTTTCTCCTGGTTCTAATAGTGCACATGGTATTGATAAAATTGTCTTCAGGTATGACTCTGAAGACAAAGACTCATATTTGTATTTTAAAATGCAAGATGGTGAAAGCAGTTATAATTCTATCGCCGTTCTTGAAGAGAACGGATTGTTTACATTTACCTTATCTCTTGAAGATAGTAAGGAAACTTATCAATATGTCTGCTTTGTGTGTGATGATGACGGTCTTGTGTTAACCGATGGTGTAAATACCTACTATTACAATGATACTTATAGCGACAGACATCAATTAGCACTTCAAAGCTTCATAACCGAAGATCAGAGTGCAAAGCTTGAAAATCTGAGCGACTATCAGCTTGGAGTAATAGTTGAAAAGAAAGAAAACCTTTTAGAAGACCTTGTAGCTGCCTTTAACGATGCAGGTATAAATGTGTCTGTCGATGTGGTGTCTGGAGAGATGGCTGTGGATTCCTCCATACTGTTTGGCGGTGATTCATCTGTTCTCACGGATGATGGTAAGATGTTCCTTAATAAGTTTATAAATGTCTACACCTCGGTTATTTTTTCAGAAAAATACGAAGGCTTTGTTGAGAAAACTATGGTAGAGGGACACACAGCCCCTGTAGGAGGAAGCACCTATGAAAGCGGTTTGCCGCTTTCTGTGGAAAGAGCCGATAACGTTAAAACTTATTGTATATCTTCTGAAACAGGTGTAGATACAAACAAACTTGCAGCGAATCTTGAAGCCGTTGGTTATTCGAACAGCAAGCCTGTTAAGGATGAAAACGGCAATGTTGATATGGCGGCCTCCCGTCGTGTATCATTCCGCTTTATTATCAATTTAGAGGTTCAATAATAAATGGGAAAATACTGTAGTAATTGCGGCGCAGAAATGGCACAGGGCGAAAAATTCTGTGCTGTCTGTGGCACAAAATTTGAAAGTAGTGTTAAAACAGTTGAAAACTACTCTAAAAAACAATTGACCTCTGAAGTTATGGTGCTAAAAGTTAATAAACTAAAATTAGTTATAGGAATATTGCTTATTTTATTCGGCATACTTATATCTTATCTTGTTATAAATCAAGAAAATCGACAGAATAGAGAAAACACTGTTGTAGAGGCGACGGTTATAAGCTGTGTAATGACATATGAAGAATATGATATTGTCGATGGAGGCTATGACCGAGAATATAGAATTGGTGTTAAATATACCTATAATGGTGAGAACTATGAAAGCTCTGTTGATTATTCAAGCAAGGAAAGCATTGGCAAAAAAATAAAAATTCATATTAATCCGGATGATCCTATAGAAACTGATGGTATGTATGGTGGTTTAACCGATTACATCGCCCCTATACTTTTTTGTGCAGTTCCGTTCGCATTAGTGGGAGTTTATCTGGTTATTAGCACTCTTAAAATTCGTAATAGTGTGCGTCAAGGTGTGTAACTTTTAAAAATTGCTACGATTTTAATCGTAGGAGCAATTGTTAATAAAGCAAAAAAGAAAAAGGAGAAATGATTATGTATTGTCATAAATGCGGAACGCAACTTCCTGATAACAGTAAATTTTGTAGTAACTGTGGTGCACAGTTTTCGAATGTGCAACCTGCCATTCAACCAGTAGCAAATAGCTTTAATATAACTGCAAAAAAGCTTGATACCAATACGATAGTTTGTTTAGTTTTAGCAGTGATTATGGTTTTATCTATGCTTGTTCTCCCCATGTTTATAGAAGAATCAAGCCAAACAATAAGCCTGTTAGGTGATAATTATATGTACAACAAAAATCTTCAAACAACAATCAATATGTTGTCAAAAATTGCATTTATTTTTATGTTAGCAACCACTGCGGCAACTGTTGTTTTTAGAATTGTCAAAAAAACACTTTATAGTTTTATATCTTCTTGTGTGAACGGTGGTATCCTGTTACTTTACATAGGAAGCTTTCTAGATGCATGGATGACTAAATATCCAAAAGCTCCTATAACTCTAGGAGCTGGTACTATATTGTGTTTAGGCTGTTCAATTGCTTTATTTGTTTTATCTTTCCTTGAATTTAGAAAGGAGAAAGAAAACAATCCACCTAAATCACCTACACCTCCTCAACCTATGATTTTTAGATAAGCAAATAAATACGATTAAAAGTAATCAAATCAAGCAGGCAAGGATATGCTCTATTCTACAGAATAGTTACATTCTTGCCTGCTTATTGTAATTTTTATGGAAGCATTGTATTGGTTTATTTTTAGTTTTAAAATTCAATTTTATTTGCACATTAAATATAATTACTATACATATAACACTTGACTATCTGCACATGATACAGTATAATTATATGCAGATAAGGAGCGTATCTTATGAGAAAGTTTTATTATTCGTTTTTAAATAACGATTTGTTACCTGCAAATCTTATAAACTTAACATCAAGCATTGCTTATTTTAAAATAATATGAAAAACACCTCTTAAACCATTTAAGGTTTAAGAGGTGTTTTTACTTCAAATGTAAAGACATTCTTCACAATGTGCAAGGTTCGTCTTTGCGTGTTTTGGTGACCCGTACGGAAATCGAACCCATGTTACAGCCGTGAAAGGGCCGTGTCTTAACCACTTTAACCCACACCCACATGAAAATAATAACCACGCTAAAAGCCACAAGAGTCGTTCTTGTGGCTTTGTTATAGGGAGGCATAATTTCCCAATAATATGTAATTTCGCAAACTTGGAAAAACGTGAGGATTTGTGACGCAATCAAGCCCAATTTACCCAAAAAGAGTAAATTTACTCTGAAAATTATTTTGAAGCAGGTTAAAGCGCAGATAGCTGAAAGATATCAGGAGTTGAGAGGTACTCGTCAAGTGTATTTCTAAAAGATAAAAAATAATGTCTACTATAGCGATGTTTACACAAACGCTTTATTAGAATAGCATAAATTTTTCTGCTATTTTTTATTGCAATATTTCGGATTTTATGCTATAAT